>CAYXGG010000004.1:69404-131673 GCA_964464475.1 uncultured Planctomycetales bacterium
GCTGCCAAATCAACTTAGGAAACAACTGATTAATTCCTAAAGATGGCAGTTTCATAAAAAACCAAGTACAGATTAAGTTTGATTTACCTCGACTCTCTACTTACGGAAATCATCGATGACTTCTTAATTTCCATTTTTAGACGTAGAAAGGTCGGCAAGAATAGTCGTATTCTCCTCCTCAGAGAATTGTTCTTTGTATAAGCTACTATAGAACCCTTCCTTTTTCAAAAGATAATTATGATCCCCCTGCTCGACCACCTGCCCCTGGGACATGACAATAATCTGGTCTGCGCTCACAATAGAAGAAAAGCGATGAGCCACCACGATAACGGTCTTTCCATTCATAAATGACTTCACGGACGCTTGAATAGCGTTTTCAGTCATGGCGTCGATGGCTGATGTCGCTTCATCCAAAATAAGAATGGTTGGCCTGCGCACTAAAGCCCGGGCCAATGAAATACGTTGACGCTGACCCCCCGACAAGGTGTATCCTCGGTCTCCTATAACCGTTTCATAACCTTCCGGGAGGGAATATATAAATTCGTGGATATGAGCTACCTGGGCCACGGTTTCAATGTCTTCTCGGGAAGCACTAAGGTTTCCATAGCGAATGTTCTCGGCAATGGTCCCGTTAAAAAGAAAATCGTCTTGCAAGACAACCGCGATGTTCCTTCTTAACCAGTCGGTGTCCAAGTTTGGCAAGGCCACTCCATCCAAGATGATACGCCCCTCTTGAGGTGAAAAGAATTTGAGCAGCAACCCCAGCAGGGTTGTCTTTCCAGCGCCGCTAGGCCCGACAATACCTACTACTTGCCCCGCAGTAATGGACAAACTGAGGTCTCGCAAAATCCAATGTCCAGCTCGATAGCCAAATCTCAATCGATCAATAACAATCGAGCCCACCAGTTGATGAGAACGCATTCTTTCGCCAAGATGCTCTTGCTCCCTAGGCAAATCCCAAATCTGATTAATCCTTTCCAACGCGGCCCAGGCTTCTTGCGACGAAGAATGCAATACGACTAATCTGACAACGGGAACAAATAGCAAACCAAGGTAAGTATAAAACGCCACAAATTCTCCGACGGTCATCCTTTGGGCGAGCACTTCACTTGCGCCGAAAGCCAAAACCGATAAAACACCTAAAGAAGCAAAAAACTCCACCAAAACTTCCAATAAAGAGTGCACTCTGCCGACTTGTCCAGCCAAAGACACTAAGTCTCGCTGCGACCGCGCCGCTTGCTCTCGCTCATAGTCCTCCCTTCCAAAACTTTTGACGACCCGCATGCCGCTAAAAACCTCACTTAATCGTGAACTAAAAATAGCCAGCCGATCACGATAAGCGCGATGCTTCTTCTTTAGCTTTGGCAAAAATCTAAAATAAATCACAGCAAAAAGAGGGACCGGAAGCAAAGCGACCGCCGTTAGGGATGCGTTTATCGTTCCTAATAAAAGGGCGATCAACCCAATATTGAGTAACGCGAAACAAAACTCAATGACGTCATTAAACAAGAATTTGCGCGCGCAATCCACATCCTGCAGCAGACGAGAATGAATTTGGGAAGGGGAATGTCGGTGAAAATCCAAAAAGGAGAGTCTCAGGATATGGTCCAAAGTCCTTTCTCGTAAATCTCGAACCACCTTCTCTCCGACTCCATAAACGAGATAACCGCGAACAAAATTGGCCACGGCCTTAACAAGCAAACTGCCCAACATCAATCCCAGAAGCAATCCCCCGTAACTGACCGAACCGGAAATGAGCCCGTCCAGGACAAACTTCAGACCCCAAGGAAAAATCAGTGTGCACCCATTAGCCACAAGCGTCAACAACAGAATACACGCAATCACCTTTGCGTAGGGACGCAAAATAAAAATTATTTTCATGTTTTTGTCAAAGCTGGCTCTCGAAGTGCATGGGACTTTGTCTGCGACACCATTCGATGATAGTCACGTTTGATATATTCTGGAGCCATCATATTCAAGTACGGCTTTTTACAGGATGCGACTTTGAAATTTCCATGCCCCCCCACGAAAGACATCAGGCGACACCCACCGCTACACATCGGTAAATAAGTGCAATCAACCGGGCATTGCTTCCAAACATCCAAATCTCTAAATTCTTTACCCTTTTCGTTATATTCTTCATGATAAACATCTCCCACGGCAAACTCAGGATGACCGAGCAACGAGTTGCATTTATACAGTTTACCTTCCTGGTCAATAGTGACCCCACCATTTTCTCTAGTTAACGGACAAATCGATGTGGACATACCGCTTTTAGGATTGGCAACACCCTTAGCATCCAATAACGCGTTTAACTTCTTTACGGCCTGCGCGTAAATCGCGTCATCCAAGTTGCACGAACATTCCGATCCACGGACGGCGGTAGGATTTCCCTTAGGCCCTAGCGTGGGAATGATGGGAGAAAATACAAATCGACCCAATTTATGCAAAACGCCTAAATTTTCCAGGTGATTGATCAATTTTTCTATGGGGTCAATATTGCCTTTCTCAAATCCGATCGAAAGACCGATAGGGATTAAATCGGCACAGTCTACGATGTTCTTCATGATCCGCTCAAAAGTCCCCCCACCCCCCCTTAACGGCCTATTACGGTCGTGATCTTCGCCGACGCCATCCAAACTGATGCGAACATGGCGTAGATTATATTGCTTGTATTTATTCACAATTTCCGGCGTCAAGAGGTACCCATTCGTTTGCAGGGCCATATCAAATTTCTTACCGTTGGCTTCGCACCAGGCCAACATTTGACTTGAAACATTTTCAATCGCGGCCTGATTTAGCAAGGGTTCTCCGCCATAATAATTAATGTGCAAAGCCTCGTAACCCAGGCGCTCCATCTTGCGCTGTAAATAACGGATCACCTGCTCTTGAGTCTCAAAACTCAATTTCACATTGGTTCGCGAACTTTCTTCAAAACAATAGGTGCATTTAAAATTACACGAATAGGTCGTCAGCAGCGTGACCGTTAAATAGGCAGGATTATAACTATACTTGATTTGTTGTAGATGGCTGCGTAACTTTTCGCGTTCTTCCACGTCATCTCGCACCAGCAAACCGATTCGGTGCAAATGACGCACATCATCTCTTTGCAAAATATCTTCTTGATACGGCGCGATCGTCAGCTGATTCAGGATCTCTCTAAGCGCGTCATCAATTTTGACCAAAGCCTGAGTGCGGGTGCTGTATAACAGGTGTTCGCCAGATTGGGGATAGTCGGGGACCAGAATCGTATGGCAGGACAGACGCATAGCTTCCTCCTTTGGGAGTGAATCGGCGCGATCCGGAAAGCTCCGGATCGCGCCGATATTAACCGCGGTTAATTATTCTTCGTCGCTAACTTCACGCAAGAATGAATTCATTGTGCCCGGTGGCCAGCAGCAACCCAACGCGGCGAGGTCCTTTAACTTCTCTGATCCTTGATTGATCACTTCCATCACTACCTCCTTTCGCTATGCGGTGAAAACAGCTTCCTTATGAAGCTGACTTTCAACGCCCAAAATCACTCAGCCCAATACCAATCCTTCATCTCATAAGTTGGCATAAAACGACTGAAATAGGACTCAACACCTTCCAAATTGTCTCGGATAGCCGAATAGCTAATGGGATAAAAAAGAAAACAAACTGGTTGCTCGACGATAATCACCTGGTGAATTTGTTGAAACAATCTATTACGGGTCTCATCATTTTTTTCCAATCTGACTTTAGTCAGGAGCGCATCTAGCTGAGAGTTGCGATACTCCCATAATCGACCCACCTGACCGGAGGAGGATGACCAATCATCCGCCACTTCAAAATCCCGCAAATCGTAACCCGCAAAAAAACGCAACCACGCTTGGACCCCATGTTCCCGCAAAAAAGAAGCGGTCAATTGTTCATCATTATTGTATCGAACTAAATTCAACTTAATTCCCACCTGAGAGAGTTGTTGCCGCATCTGTGCTGCAATATCCAGCATGACCGGGCTACGCTCATCAACCAGGAGTTTAAGCGTTAAACTCTTACCGGATTTTTCTACCGTCCCATCGTTGTCATGGTCTATCCAACCCCTATGATTTAGGAGAATGTTGGACTTAGTAGGATTATAAATTCGATCAATTCTTGATGATTCCCAACCATCAAAACGAGTTCTAAACGGCCCCTCGCTCACCACCCCACTGATATCGGTCAAACTCGAGAGCAATTCCCCTCGGTTAATCGCATGAGCGATGGCCTGCCGGATCTCTATTTGACTAAGCAAAGGATCTCCCAAGTTGTAAACCATCGCGCAATAAAACCCTAAGTCCACCGAGTAACTATTAAAATGTTCATCTTTTCTAATTAGTTCAAAATCAGCTTGGCGAATGAATTGCACCAGATCGACTTCATTGCGCATCAGTGCGGAAAATAATTGAGCGCTGTCCTGATACACGGCAACAATAACTTGATCCAAATAGGGCCGACCTTCAAAGTAATCATCAAAAGCAGCCAGCTTAATCCGTCCGTCCGCCTTGTCCCAAGACACAAAACGAAAAGGTCCGGTCCCAATCGGAAATTCATTAAAACTCGCTTCTGCCAAATCCTTCCCCATCAACAAATGCCGCGGCATAATTCCATAGGCAATCTTATTAATAAATAACGGATTAGGTTCAGACAGAACTACTTCAAATGTATATTCATCAACTACTCTTAATTCTTTGACCAAAGAGAAATTAGGCAAAAAGGGAGAATTATTTTGGGGGTTCAATAATTGTTCGAAGGTGAATTTAACATCTTCGGCCGTGCATTCCTCGCCATCATGAAACATCACTCCTTGTCGTAAAAGAAAACGATAGATCAATCCATCGGCGGAGACGGTCCATTCTCGGGCTAGATCCGGCTCCCATTCTCCCCGACTATTAATACGCACTAGTCGATTAAAAATCAAATCCAGTAAATTCATAGAAATACTGTGCGTTGTTAACACCGGATTAATAATAGTGGGTTGATGATATACGCCCCAGACCAGATCGCCACCGTAGCGGTTGGCCTTGGCAACAACGTGAGGGCTACGGCTTTCCCCATCTGATTCGGCAAGCAAAGGTTCACAAGTAAGTCCTCCTGAAACCACCGCTAACAATGTCAAACCAAATGCGAACTTGATTATCTTTATCAATTGAACATGGGCGACTTTTCTTAAAGGACTCAAGGGAGGACAACACAATATGGCAGAAAAGGCCCTTAAAGAATTGAAAGTATGGCACATCAAAATAAACCTAGTTGGGCTTAAGTTAATTTAAACATAATTGATTGCAAGTAAATGGCTATTCTCCGCCATTCACTAACTTTATTCACTGTTGTCTTTAAATTGACAAACGAACCAAGCCGGCCTGCCTCAATAAGCAAGATTACACGCTTTTTCCCTTCTAATGTTAATTAAGGAAGGCGGGATAACGACCTTTTCTTCTTGGAGAAAAGGCAGTACCTGCCTCGCCGGTCCGCCTCGGCTCGCCATCAGCGAGACGGGCAGGCGGGTTGACTTCCTCTTAAGCATTGGAATAGAAAAGGTCAATAAATTAAACTAAAAACAAAAACCTATCCCAAATTAAAATTCGAGGCTAAAGCCCCCTTCAAAATACCGACGGGGTAGAGGAAAATCAATATTGGACCAGTACTTGCTATTGGTGAGATTATGAATGCTGAAGAAAATTTTTCCATCCACATTGGCCCAAAAATCAACAAAGGCTTGTGATAGCTTAAAATCCCAAATGGGCTTGCGATCATTGGCCCTTAACGACGGCTCCGAACTCCAGCGGTTATATTGACCCAAAAGCTCGGCACTAAAACCCGTCACGCTATGAAAATGCGCAGCTAACGAATATTTCTGCCGGGCGATTCCTTGATCACGCACGGAGCGACCTGTTTGCCGATTTTCCACATCATTAAATGCGCCGCTGGCCGAAAAAGACAGGGTCTCGGACCAATCGTAATCGAACGTCAACTCCGCTCCCTGCCGACGAAACTTACTAAAGTTTCTTTGTACATAGTAATTGGTAATAGGATCCTGGACCAACGCGATCGCGTCCCGGACATCTGACAAATAAAAATTAAGGTCCATGTTAAAATCATCCCCAAAAACGGTACTTCCCCCTAACTCGTATACAGTGGCGCGCTCTGCTTCTAAATCGGGATTGGCCCCCACTTGAAATCCCGGATCAAAGTTATAAATCCACATCAAAGGTGGCGCGTTAAACACCCGGGAAATTTTTCCTCTGACCGAAGTCTCCGGCAGCTGGGCAAAACGATAGACCGACGCGAAACTAGGACTGGTTTGACTTCCGAATTGATCATTGCGGTCATAACGAATGCCTGGGACAAATTCCCAGCCATTAACTTCTAACGAATAGTTCGCGAAAGGCGCCTGGGCGCTAATACCTTTGGCTTCAGACAAATAGCGATTGGACTTGATCGTATGCCAATCAAAATCAGCGCCCATTACCAAAGCTCCAAAATCCGCAAAATCCTTATGACCATTAAGACTGATCCCTCGATAAAAATTATTACTGATGGTCTCGAATTGCGACGCATTCGTTGAGACTGACTTTGTGTCGGTCGTAATATCTTGATGGTTAAACTTTAAAGCCACACTAAGAACATCGTCCCCATCCTCTCTGGAAAGGATCACTTGCCCGTAGCGCGCGTAATAAGGTTGAGTGGAATAATTGCTTGCCGTCTTTAACCCGTACTGAGCGAACGCGTCGTGATATCCGAACGTGCTTTGGATAATTCCCAAATCGCCTATAGGCAGGGACAATTTAGTCAACACACTCTTTTTTTCAGCCTCGCCAAATCGCTGAGGTCCATCGGTTTTATAATAACTTCCACTGGCGAAATAGCCCAATTCCTTAACTGATCCGGCTAGCGACAAACTCTCTTGAAACGTACCGAATTCCGCGAACGAGCTGTTAAATTGACCGCTGACACGTTCCCCACCAGCGCTTTTGGTAATCACATTGACCACCCCGCCTAAACTAGAACCCCACGCGCTGGAAGCGCCGCCCTTAATGATCTCCACGCGTTCAATCATTTCCACAGGTATGGCGGAAGGATTAGCCTGCCCCGACAGTTGGGTATTGAAAGGAATGCCGTCAATCAACAGCAAAACTTGACGCGCATTGGAACCATTGAGAGATAACGCGGTCGATTGGCCGAATTGTCCATTCAATTGCACATCGATCGCGGGAGAATACGACAATACTTCGGTCAAATCCCGTGCCGGCAGTCGCTCAATGTCTTCGGCGGTAATTATCTCAACTTGTTCTGGACTATGTCGGGATTTACTTGGAGCACGGCGGGCCGTCACCACGACCGTATTTAATTCGTACAAAAATTTTGGCTTAATTTCAGCACTCTTAGAGGAAGGGGAAAAAGATGGTGAAGAACTGCTTAGGACAGCACTGTTTGCGTGTACTTGCCTACCCTGCAGAAAAACTTGTAAGACCATAATGACCCAAAAAATTCTTAATGCCTGACGAAACCTCATAGCCAGCTAGATTTTTTCAAAGTCGATCATGATTTTATTAAAAATTGATAAATTAATACCAAAATGAATGATTAAAGTGAACAAAGTAAATTTATTGTATACAATCGTAAATGATTGTAAACAAATGATTTATTATTTCATTACCTTTTTAAGAATCCATTCTTCCGCCTTTTTTGCCACCAATATAGCAACATGAAAAACAGTAACCAGAAAGAAGGCTCCGGGACATTATATTCTTCTTCAAACTCCAATCCGGCTGAGGTTTTTATTCGTTGACGCTCTTTTTCTTTAAGAATTTTCCATTGCGAAGACCGTTCCAAAACAATAAAAGAGGTCGAGGGAATTAATACCGTAGCACTTTTACTGTCCGCAACCAATTGAGCAAGCTGCCGATCAATAGCGACCGGATTTAATAAAGCCATTTCATTACTCTGCCGCAACAATATTCCCCGATTATAAATTGAATCTTTAGAAACCTTAACGACTTCACCCATGGGAATAAATTTTTGAATATTTGAATCAAAAACCTCCCAGAGCGCCTCACTTCCGTCCTCCACAAAAGCCACTTGCCCCGCTGCCCCAGAGGCATCCACCTTTGATAGCAGGCCATTCTTTCTTAACACGATCCACGAACGGGCCATGCTCTTGGTCGCACTATTTGGATTTCTGCGTAGTTGCCCATCTCTTCCCAACACATAATAATTCTCGGCCTCAGGGTAAAAACCTCGTGACCAAATAGCTTTTTCGGATCTTAGAACTTTATCTTCCGCAGATGTAATAAATACAAAAATTGGCTCCGATAATACGCTACTGACATTTTCCTTGTCCCACGCCATCTTGGCTTCAAAGACCAGCTGGCGAATGACCCGATCCAAATCCACCCCTCCCCGAGAATAAATTTTTCTTTGTGCGGCCGACCATTGCTCCGCCAGTCTTTCAACCGGAATCATCGTTTCACTTATTGAAACGGTGTCTAAATTCGCTAACGTGACTCGACAATAACGTACGTCGGGAAAATTCTGAACAGCGGCCTGCATCAACGCCAAATATTTCTTCTCATCCCAGGCCTTTGTGCCTAATGAATGATCCAAAATAAAATGAATATACGGAACTCGATTGACTTGAGGTAGACGTTGGATCATCGGCGAGGGTAAAACAAGTGCGCTGGATTTTCCATCTGACAAAGATATCGGCTTTAACTGTTGAGTCTCACCAGTGGCTTCATTTAAAACGATCTCTTGCTCTTGCAATCTAACTTTAGGAAATATCCCCTTAGGATAAAGAAAATCAATCTGCACCACCCGCTCTTCCCCCGCTGCGAAAGGGAAGACATTTAAACTTAATTCACCAGGGGCGACGTATTTCAGTAACCCGGGATCTCGTCTAGTCCGGTCACGAATCATGTGATAGACCCATTCCGCGGCCCGCCGCTCGAAGATTTGCCCCGGAACTATTTCCTCTCCAATCTTCAAACTAAAACCTGTAATGATCACTTCCTCAGGGACTATCAATGAACCTTCAAACTCCGAGTTGATGACCCCGCTATTATTTTTAAGCACTAAGTTGAGTTGACTGCGATGCCAGGGACCTTCGACGCTTTCCCTCACGGACGTGCTAAGCACTGACACTTTTCTTTGTTCTTCTGTGGGTGGAGAATTAACACCTCTTTCACTCCACCACCGCCCCCGCATATCTTTATTCAATCCCCAAAAATGATTCTGTTTTAACGGAGGAAGGTCTTCTCCGATAAAGAATTTGAATAAGTAATCAATTTTCTTATCAGGCAAAACCATGTTCTCAAAAACGATATGATTATAAATTCCCGAAAGATAAGGTAACTGTAAACCGTATTTGAATTCTTTAAGATTGATGAGCGTCGCGCGTAACGCTTGCGGATTGCCTTGAAAGGAACGGTCTTTGCCGGCGAAATCAGGTGCATAAGCATAACGCAGGGCCTCTTTCAAATTAACCTTGGCATAAAACGCTTCTGCCACAAAATAAGTCGGAAATACCAGGATTCCGGCTAATCCCAAAACAACCGTCCAGCGCAAACCGACCTGTCTTTGGGTTGCAAGAGCGTCCTGCCACCATCGTTGCGCGTGGATCATAAAAAGAAATACCGGCACCAGAAAAAGAATGCCCGCACCTAATGCGAACATGGCCGGCAAAGCCAACGGTAAAAATGGCAAAAAAACTAAAAAGAAATAAAAGCTAAACGGGAAAAAGATGCTGCGCGCCAAAAAAATCCACATACTATTTGAGAAACTTTTGTCCGTAGAAACGATCAACAATAATCCGTTAATAAGTGCTAAAACATAAACCCACGGTGATTGAAAATCTGCCGGGAACGGGATTTGGCGATTCAGCATTAACCCACCGATGGGGCCGGCAATGCCTATAATCGCGTACAATAACGTTTGCCCCCAGCGGGCCCGAGCTTGCAGCGAATGATAAATCAAAACCAGCAAGCGGATCAACGCCATACAACTTAACAGAGTCAAGAGAACAAAGAATCCCGTGGCCACCAACGCCGGCCAACGAAAATTCCAGCGAGATATGAGGAAAAGCACGTAATAGGCTGCCGGTGCTAGCACCGCGATGCTGATGGTTCTGAAATATTCGTCTTTGCGCGACCACCCCCAAGAAAAACAAGCTAATCGAACACCGCAATAGAAAATAGCGGGCATCATAAAAGTGAATTGCTGTAACGTCCAATCTCCGGAATCTAAAATCCAGGGCTCAATGCTGCTGGGCAAAATACGAAATTGATGCGTCGCCCAAAACCACAAGTAGCCCACGCACCCCAACAACATCGCCGCGCACCATTTCCAAAACTGGCTACCTTGACCCCGATGTGCCTTCCCCCACGCAACAAAAGCTAAACCTAACAAAAACACTTCCCAACTCAAACTCATAAGAATCAACTGCCGAGCAGAAAACGAAAATAAATCAAAATAATTAACGTTACCTAACAAGTCCTTCGTGGCCGTCTCATCCCAAATGATCCCGTAGGCCCGCCCATTAATGAGGAGTAGGACCAATTGCGGCAACAGGCAGGTCCACCACCAACACGCAGGATGGTTGAAGATCGTCGGTAATAATGAATTAGGACTTTTCAAAGAAGATTGTTGTTCCATGGGGACGAAACCTTTCCAAAATGATTGAATAGCCAATAAGCAAACTTAAAAAAACACTGATTCCCACGCCTTGATGCAGAGCGCCCATATACAGGCTTGGCAAAACCGGCTTAAGCCAACTCTCGACATAAAATAAAGAAATGATCCTTAAACTATTAGCTAAAATTGTCAGCAAGTAACCCATGCCTAATCCTAACAACAGGCGTCGCGGCATAAACCAAGAAAGTCGATCATAATCATAAAAAAGCCAGACACCCACTGTCAGGGCGAAGAAGTTTATCCCTATACAGGCCGGCACAATCTGAATCAACCCCGCCCCCAAAGGTAGGACATAATAATTTTCCGCATTCATTCGTGGATCCACGCCAAAGAAAAAACCAACCAGGTGCGCGGTTGGACAAGCAAAAAAAGAATAGAAGATAGGTTCGAATTTGGAAAGAAAATGGGCGAGTCCGGCGCTCACCGCCAAAGCCACGACCGCCGGGCTCGCCCTTCCCACCTTTAATAAAACGGCCTTCATGCCGCAACCTCTCGAACTATCTCCTTCTGGCCTTGCAACAAGATGGCCATGCTAATGGACCCAGCCGCGTACAGCACGGCTCCGGCGAGAAAAATGACCCCTGCGGCCAAAATGATCCACAGGTTAACCGACAACAAATAAGGAACACACAACAACATCCCAAAGCCACCCCCTGCGATCGCGACTACCGCGAGGGCCCGATTCAACATAGTGATAAATTCCTGAGTCATGGTCTTCACCCCCCTTCTAAATTATTAACGCCAATAATCTTTATTCAGCCAACCCTGAAAAGAGTTCCATAACAAATAACCTGACATCATCAATAACACGGCGATTTGCCCAAGCATCACGCTTACCGTAAAAGCGCCACAGGAATAGATCATAAATAGTAGTAGCATTCCTAATAAGAAACCATGCCCCGTGATCCAGCCGACATTATCCACACAGGACAAACGCAACAGCCAGGCCAAAGCGACCAACCCCACCACGCCCGTCAACAGCAACAAAATCCAGAACCTTACTTCGCCAAAAATTTCCGGTTCGACAAAAAATTGCGGCAATAGCCCAAAGCAGATAACGAATAGTAACCAACATTCAAAATATCCTACCAATAATGATAAACCCATTTGTTGGCTCCATTGCCTTCGGGTGATTGGTTTAAGCAAATCATATCCCCACGCAGACAACCGACGTGGCTGACTCCAAAGCAATAACAAAACGGGCGTTGTCGATAACAACAAAAAATTAGCGAAAGGATTACCCCAACGCAACCACTGACTTTGGTCTGAGTTAAAAAAATAACTATACGCGGGCCAAAGCAACAACATCACGACCCATAAGCCGGAATAATTAAAGAATCCAGCACGGTTCCAATGCTGAGCTTGTGCCAAAAGATTCCCTGCCCTTGGGAAAGGAGGCATCTCTAAAACAGTCTTTGATTTAAAGATTTTCCCCCAATGAATAAACCCTGCGGGGGCTCGCCATCGAGTCATTCGCTCGATAGGCCAAGACAACAGATAATCAAACTCCCACCGCTCTTCTTTAATCAGGAATAACCTCATCACCAAAGACCCTAACAGGGCATAAAACGCCAGTTGAAACAATAAAGAGACTTCGGTGTTAACATCGAGCCAAGCTAAAAGAGGATGGAAAAATATCGCCAAAATCATTAACCCCGCGTAGGCGTATAACAGCAAAGAGGGAATAGATAAATATCCCAACCACATCAGAACTGCGCCAAAGAACAAACTACCCCAGAAAACCGCTGCTAAATTCTTGCAAACCAAAGTTAATGTTGATTGAGACAACCATCCCCAACAGAAAATCATCATGACCCCCAATGACAACAAAATCGCGATAGCGATTAAATGACGCGACCGATAATGCGGCAACAAGCTAGCCGCTGACCGTGTAAATTGAGATTTCAACAAAATTCCAAAATGAAAGCTTAACCACATCCCAGACATCAACAGTAAAGTAAAAAAATCATCGGCCAAGGCATCATAACGCTGACTCAAAGCCCATAAGGAGCTAAGCAAAGCGCCGAGGAAAATAGTAACCGCAAGGCCAATGACCGGCTGTTTGGCATATAATCCCCAAATGGGTCTTAATGACTGAATCATCGATGTAACTCCAAGAATATCTCTTCCAGATTTAAATCTTCGACCGAGACCTGAGCCGACCATCGCGCTTGCAAGTCGGTAATCAACGCTTCATTAAAATTCCTAACAGTTAATAACGCTTGGGCCCCCTGTATCTCCGAATGCATGATTCCCGGAATGGGCAACAAAGCGGATAGATCACGGTCACTATGTCCGCGCAACCTCTTAACCGTGTCCTTTAAATCATCCGTCTCTCCATAAAAAGACACGGTTCCCCTCTTAAGCAGCACCACCCGATCAGCGACCCTTTCCAAATCCGAAGTGATATGCGTTGAAAAAACAATTGTGCAAGCACGCGTATTGATAATGTTTAACAAAGTCTTTAAAAAATTCCTACGGGACAACGGATCCAAACTTGCCACCGGCTCATCTAAGATCAACAATTCTGGTTCATGTCCCAAGGCCAATAAAATCATGACCATTTGCAATTGACCTTCCGAAAGCTCACCCATCTTTTGATCCCTAGACAATTCCCACTCATTTAATAAACGGTCTACTAACGAATGGTTCCAACGCTGATAAAACGACGCGGTGTAATTCACTAGTTCGATGACCGAAAGCCAAGAATAAACACGTTCGGACTGTGGCACGTAACCGATTCGCTCTTTAGCTGCCGCGGAGAAAACCCAAGGGTTCTCTCCTAATGTCATGACCGTTCCTGAACTGGCTTTCATCAGCCCCAACAAGCATTTCATCAGAGTCGTCTTACCAGCCCCATTTTTCCCCAACAACCCCACCACTGTTCCTCTGGGGATTTGAAAGGATATCTCATTAAGTATTGATCGGTTCCCATAACTCTTGCTGAGTTGCGTACATTCAATCATTGAATCATTCATTATTGTCCCTCCAAAGTTGTTCCCATAATTGCTGTACTTTCTTTCTATCTAACTGCAGCTGATGCGCTCGACGGATCACTTCCTCTATATAAGGGACGATCTCTTCCTGCCGCTGAACGGATGATTTCCTCAAAGGAGCTATCGGGGCCAGTCGCATGCCTTCCCCGCGCACAAACTCCAGAACACCCTCTTTTTCCAATAATGAATAGGCCTTAGATACCGTCATGGGATTAATTTCTAAGGCCTCGGCTACTTGTCGGACCGAAGGTAAGAATTCCTCCGCAGGCAGTCGTTCTGTCGCCGCGAGAATTTTGACCTGGTCCATCAATTGTCGATAAATAGGCACCCCCGAAGAGGGGGAAATTTGAAATAAATGTTTGATATTGGTCATTCAAAATCCTTTCAGCACCTCAACTGTATTATTTATATAATACACTAATACAGTTGTCAAGAGGCAATTTAATAAAAAAGGCCCTCAGGGCGGCCAACTGGCCGCCCCGAGGGCCTGCAATACTTTTCCTTACGCCGATAACAAATTCTCCGGGATCAATTTCCTTCCTGAGAAACCTTCCTCCATTGAGTGATACCAGCGCAATTCAGATTCATCACTACGCCAACACAAAAATACGGCTTCACCATCAATCAACGCCGGGAAATCGACCAACCCAATCGTAAAATTCCAATCCTTATAATAACACCCAATATCTTCTAACTCCTGCAACAAAGCTTCAATCTCTTCCTGCAATGTTAATAATTCCGCATCTTGATTTTGCCTGGAAGTACTGGCCAAACTGAGCCGCACCTGCTTTCCTTTCTCCAGAATCTCTCCCACAATTCTCTTAACCAAAGGTAATCGCTTATTGGCTTCCTGAGGTGTAAATATCTTTTTCATGTCAGGTTTTTTCCTGATAAGAAGTTTGATCGGAAACCTCAGTCGGCGATGAAGAATCTCTAACCCAATACTTGTCCGCACACACATAGCCTAAAGTTGTTGCCAAAACAAGCAGCGCGCCTAGAATTTTATTAGGACTGGGCACCGGAATATCAATCCACCGACACAAAGCACCAATAACAAAAGCCAACAATAATCCAACGATACTTTTCAACAAATCTCCCTCCACAGGATGAAACAACTTATTTCAAATCAAAAAGCAAAAACTCCGCATTCTCTTTCGCCGCAAACTTCAATAAACCCGCCTGCTCACAACTTAACCCATCTCCCGACTTTGCCGTCCATCCTTCTCCCTCGACAATCCCTTTGATCACTTGAATCCATAAACCACGTCCGATACCACAATCATAAGCAACGGATTGCCCCGGCTTCAACTTACCTAAAAATAGCTCCACGTCCTGCTCAACATGAATAATACCTTTTTGTTTCGACTTTGAGGCGACCAACGTCAACCCGGTAGAAGATAAAGAATTAATCGCAATTTGTTGATAACCCGGCTCAATACCTTTTTTGCTAGGAACAATCCATATCTGGAGCAAATGCACTTTGACATCGTCTGATGCGTTAAATTCGCTATGTACAATGCCCGTCCCAGCGCTCATTTTCTGAAGATCTCCAGGCTTGATCACTGATCCGGTTCCTAGGCTATCCTTATGCTGTAGCGCCCCGCTCACAACATACGTAATAATTTCCATGTCACGATGTGGGTGTGCGCCAAAACCCATCCCGGGATTAATCCAATCTTCATTAATAACGCGCAGCGTCCGAAAACTCATCTGCTCAGGATCAACATACTCCCCAAACGAAAAGCTGTGATAGCTATCCAGCCAGCCGACCTGCGTCCGGCCCCTGTCCTGCGACCGACGAATTTTGACGCCAATATTATTCTTTGCGGACATCAGTCACCTCCTCGACCAGAAAATCCTTCAAATATGTTATTGAGCCACCGTGGGCTGGGCATCGTTAATCGTAAGGTCATAATCCCCGTAGTTAATTTTCCAGGAGGATGGATCACTGGCTAACGCCTCACCGGTCTCTTGCGGAAGAAACTGCGCGATAAAACGCAACACGGCCGCTTCATTGCTGCCAAAATATTTAGCGTTCCACTTCATAATAGAAGAAATGGTCGCCGTTTTAAGACTGACATCAAATCGGTTATTGGTGACATCCGAAAAGAAAACCCGAGCTTGGTCTTCCAGTTGTTGAGAAATTTTTTCCGCCCGATAAGCCTCTGAGCGCAAGGGCGGGCAGGAAACCGCCCCGCAAGCCAAACCAAATTGTAACCTTGGTTCATTGAATTCCTTGCGCAAAATCTGATGGTCAATAGTCTTCAAATTTAGCTTCTTATTAGCCAACACCACAACCGGTCGGTCCCAAATGGTTTTTCCAAAAATTGCCGCCGTCATCATGCCGCCAAACTGTAAATCATTAATGCTTTTGGCCGGATACCCCTCGCAAATCACCTTTACGTTAAAAGCATTATAGATGTTTAACCACGCGCTCATTTTTTCTTCATCTGTCACCAGCTTATCCGGGTCCCACTCCTGAGCCTGCGTCCAAAAATCCTTAACGCGTTGATCAACGCATAAATTGACATAATCAACCCGACCGTCTTTAACATGAGCTTTCAGGGTCTCATCCCACAAACCGATCCATCGATCTAAACCCTCGGCGGCTTGACCAACTGGAACGTCAAAACCCCACCCTAGCGCGACCACGAGCAGCATGAAAACTATTCCCAACTTCATAAACAATCTCCAATAATTTTTGTTCATGTTTTCTAGAAACAAATGATGAAATGAATGCTTATTCGGTTAGCGCCCCAAAGATTTAGGGACCGAAAAGATAGGGCAACCAGCCCTGGCCAGAAATTATTCCTTAAGCTCTTCTGACCTAATTTAACTCAACCAAGATATGTACGGGAAAACCCTGACGTTGCGACGCTATCAATGACCGCGCGAGTAAGACGGCACGGTCGCTAATGACTTTGGTGGCAACCGCTTGTCCGTTAATTTTAACGTTACGAATAGAATATTCGCTAAAATCTTTACGCTTGGAATTAAAATACGTGACTTTAATTCGTTGTTCAGCAAAAGTGCAGTGCACAGCGGCTTTTCCCTGTTGGTCAAATTGCTCACGAACCAGTTGTGGCGCCAACAGTAAATCGCCCTCGCGTCCGCGCACCCCAAAACTTTGAGTCAGCTGAGTCAACACCAGCCAACTCGCTGAACCTGTCAGATAGTGATACATACCTTGACCTAACGAATCAAAATATTCCGGAATGCCCGGATAAATACGACTTCGAGTAAAATTCTCCGCCATCCGATAAATGGATTGAATGACCGCATACGCTTCCCGCGCGAAGCCGCGGCTATATAAGGCGTAAGCATACATTACAATCATGTGGCTAAAAAAAGCGCCGTTTTCCTTAGTCCCAAAAGCAAAACCAAATGCTCGACCTAATTCGAGATAATGATCTTTTCCAAAATCTGAATTTAACCGAATCCCACCCAATCGTGGATCCTTTAAGAATTGATTCACGCTGCGCACAATTTCCGGCACTTGCGCTTGCGTCGCCACCCCACTCATGATGGCAAATACTTGCCCCGTCAAGGTCATCCAAATACGATCATTCTTTTTACCTTCAACACGAGCGCCTCGGTTGTCGTAATAACCGTTATACCAATGAAACGCTTCTCCTCCGGAAACGACCTTAAGCCATTCCTGGTTTCGTAAATGTTCAAGAATCCACTCCCCTTTAGTCCGCAAATCCAAAGCCACGTCCCGAATGGCCACGTCCACGACCTCACCACTAACCTCCGGCTGAACCGCGGCAAAATATTTCTTAAAAAGCAAATCTTGTTTCTCCTTAATTCGATCATAACGGCATTTCTTTTTGCCTAACGTATCGAGCAAGATTAACAATTCTTTGGCTATTTTTATTTTCTTGAGTTTTTTGCGTTGACCAAATGCCGTTAACAAATCCGCCAAGGCGATCAGATTACCACCATAAAAGGAAGTAAACCCCGCGCTCTCCCCCCGAGCAAACCCCATATCCAATCCATCATTCCAGTCAGCACTTTCTAAACGAATCAAATTATGTTCGCCGACGTTAAAAAACTGCACCAAGGGCTGTAATAACAGGTGTTCCAGGATAGAACCGTAATATTTCTTACCCTTTTTATCTTTCAGCTGCGAACCATAAGCCGCTGTCCAGTGGTCATCTTTCTTAAAGGTGCGCGACTGCTGCGGATCTCGGAAATAACCTGTTTTCTCCAAAAGAAAATCATCATCTCCTGTCTGCTGCAAATACAGCAAGACCGTCCAAAATGGCCAGACACCGTGATCCATCCAAACCCGCGTGATGGCATTGCGATCCGCGATGAATTCTCCAGGCCGACTGCCAATAATGGTTGCGTTAGTCCCATCAATGCGGATTCCGCCAAAATTATTTAATAGGTTCTCTCGGACCTGTTGCGGTTCGATGAGGATGAGTGACAGTTGATCCTGCCATAGATCGCGCCATCCCTTACCCCCTTTGCCATAATCATGATCCGGCAAAAAAGAACATCCGAAAATGCGACGAAAAATCGGTTGTAGCGTCACCCAATGCATCCATCCATCCTGGGAAGCATTCGCACTTTCAAACTGCACTGATTGCGCTTTTGTTTTCCAGTAATCTTGATTAGCTGTTAACGCTTCGGTAAATTTAATCGTTGAGTCAAACTGTCCGAAGAATTTGCGGGACTCTACAAGATCCTTCGCCACGCCAAAAATTAAAAAATATTCTCGGACTTGCCCTGCCAAGAGCGAAGCTGGTGCAAACGCGAGTGCTCCGACCGCCTCTTTGCCACACAATTGATCGTCCGCTAACCTAGCGGGTTTTTGAACTTTATAAATAGCCTCGGGCCGAACCCAGCTACCCGCGGCCCCACAAAAACTCTCAACCGTAGGGAAACTTCCCATCGGGAAGCTTCCTGCTTGATCCACGCCATATACAAAAAAAGCGGCCTGTGTGGGCTTATGCCCCTCTTCGTTAAAAAACATCGTAGGGCTAACCAAAACGCCTTCGGGTAACTGCTGAATACGATTCAGTAAGGCCGTCACATGTTCATGGTCATGTTTGTTGGCCAACGCTCGACCAAAAATTGGCAAAACAGCAGTAGGGGTGAAACGCAATTCTTTTGTCCCGATATTCTTCACCCGCACCCGCATTAACTCGACCGTCTCACCGGACACAGGAATAAAATTAAGGACCTCCACTTGCACGCCGTGGTGAGGATCGACACGGGTAACCTGGTGCCAGAGCGCACCACACTCAATCTTAGATTCAATACCTTCGGCGGGTTCAGCCAAAGAAAAAATGTGCTGCGTGTCGAAACACAGAAAGAAATTGCGTACCGGAAAACGCAAATCTTCGCGAGAAGTTGGCTTAGTCAAATAATGATGCTTATCAATTTTGATATCACCACTTAAATAAGGGGTGATGGCCGATTTTAGTGACTGACTATCAGTTCCACAAAGCGGAAAATAAATTTGTCGGTCGCTCGCCGCCTCATTGGATTCGAAAGCAATATCGCCGGCAAGAAATTTAACACGCGAATCAGCATTCATAAAAAACCCTTTCTTCTATAAATAAAATACGGTAAGCCAGGAAAGACTTACCGTATGGGGAAATAACTTGGCTAGAAAATACCTAAATTAAAAAATTAACTTTTTTTAGAAAAAACTCTAGCTACCATCGAGATCGCTAAACCCGTTCCCAACAAAGACAAACTCATAGGTTCAGGATTATGAAACGTTTGCGCGCCAAAATTGGTTCCGCTATTGGCCGCTAACGCGGAACTCCCCGCCGCAGCTCCACCCCCGATAGAACCAAACAGCGCACCCAACGCGCCACTTCCGCCAGGACCACAACCACTCAAACAAAAAACCATCACCAGGAGAGAAAAATCATTCGCTAACGAAATCATTTTTCGCATAAGACTCCTTTGGTAGTTGGTCTGATTCTAAATTAATTTACCGCCAATTCAACAATTATTTTGCGTGTTTTTGAAAACTCATTGATACGTCATCCCCTCATGTTTAACCCATCCACCCGGATGTTTTCCAGCTGGATCATGGTGCGTCCAATGGACTACCCCTCCCTGATTGTTCCATTCATACTCACCTTTAAAAGACACGGCATCTCCCACATCTAACTTGGTTACGCGTGACGCCAAATCTAAATTATGCGCGATAAGAACCGTATGTCCGTTGGATAACTCAACAATAAACCGCTGATGGGCTGCCCCCTCCTGGTCATCCTTTAGAATTTTTTTCACAACCCCCGAAGTTTCAACCAAAAGATCGGACTCGGCCAATTCATAAGCTTTCTTAATTTGCTCATCAACCGTATTACTAGCTTTCTCCTGAACAGATGTTGACTGACCGCTTGATTCCGTCGGCAAGAAACGCGCAACAAGATCTTGAAAACCAAATTTATTCCCTAAGTAAATCAAAGCTACAATGACTATGGAAAGAATATATTTTTTCATGTGACCTCTTATAAAACTTTGTTAACCTTTCCTCAAAAAAACCAGAAACACTTTATGGCTCCACCGTTGTTTTTCTCAAAGGCGACAAAAGAATATAAATACAGGGAATGACGACTAACGTTAAAATGGTTGAAATCGTGATGCCCCCGATCACTACCGTGGCCATCGGTTTAAAGACTTCCGAACCCGGCCCCCAAGAAAGAGCCGGGGGAATTGCTGCGGCGACCGTAGCCAGCGAAGTCATGATAATAGGCCGCAATCGAATCGAGCCCGCTTCGGCCATGGCGTCAAAATAAGACTTGCCCTGTTCCCTCAACTGATTGGCGAACTCCACCAGCAAAATTGAATTCTTTTTGACCAACCCCATCAACAAAACAATACCGATAAAACTATAAATATTGATGGATTGCCCCGTTATCCATAAAGCAATAAACGCTCCCGAGATACTAAAAGGCATAGCGCACAAAATCGTAAATGGATCCAAATAGCTGTTGAATTGAGACGCAAGCACCATATAAGCCACCAAGACTCCCAGCCAAACAACAAGCCATAATCCGGAAAAAGACTCTTTAAATATTTGGGTGTTTCCCGTCATTTCGAGTCGATAGCCTGATGGCAAAATTTTGGCTGCGATCTCTTTGACTCGGTTGACCGCGTCCGTCTGCGATTGCCCCGTGGCTACATTGGATTGAATCTTAATCGCGCGTTCGCGATTCTGGCGGGTCACGGTCATAGGAGTTTTCTCTTCCACGATTGAAATAACATCCTTGAGTTGCACACGTTCGCCAAACTGATTCCAGACCCACAACTCGGCAATATCCTGAATTTGTGTTCGCTGCGAAGGAATCAGCCGTACGCGAATATCATAGCGACGGCCACCCTGGGTGTATTTACCAACCCTTTCACCCGCGAATAACGCATTGATGGTCGTCCCAATGGATTCGATGCTAACGCCTCGCTCGCTAGCCTTCTTTCGATCCGGAACAACCCGGACTTCGGAAACTCCCGCCTGAAAATTATTATTCACATCCGTGAAGATTTTATCCTCATTCATACGCTGCTCGATGAGCTCGCTATATTGAGCCAGCTCACTCCACTGGGGACCCAAAATCATAAACTCCACCGGAAATCCCCGTTGCGCCGAGAGACCACTTAAAGATGGATCCTGCACGACTGCTTTAACTTGGGGAACCTGTTTTAAATCTTCTCTTAAGAAATTCATAAAATCCAAATGCGATGGACGCCTTTTAAAAGGCGGCACAATAGGACGATCTTGGGGTTCTTTCAAGGAAACAATGATTTGACCGCTATTAACTTCACCCCCGCCAAAACCTCCGACCGCTGCAAAAAAACTTTTGACTTCCGGGCGATCAGCCAAACGCTTTTCCACCGCTTTAAACTTCTGATCAGTAAATTCAATAGATGACCCCGGAGCCGTTTTAAGACGAATGAAAAGCATACTCTGGTCTTCGGAAGGTAACATTTCCTTTTTGATGAGACCCATCAGCCCCAAAGATGCCACAAAGAAAATTATCGAAACAAACACGATCCATCCCGGTCGACGCAACGATCGTCTCAGCAAATTTCCATACCCTTGACTTAATCGCTCCATCCCTTGATCCAATCCTTTTCCCAAAAATGACTTTCGTTCCCCCACGGACAAAAACTGTGAGCAACGCATGGGCGTAAATGTCAACGCCTCAAGCAATGAAATCGCCACCGCCACCGACAGCGTCACCCCAAACTGATAAAAGAATTTACCAATAGCACCCTGCATGAAAGCTACCGGCAAAAAGATAGCAATAATCGACAGCGAAGCGGCAATAGCCGCCGCCGCGATCTGCCGCGCTCCCTGTAGAGACGACTGACGATTGGTCAGCCCCATTTGACGATGCCTTACAATATTTTCCAAAACCATAATCGCGTCATCAACAATGATTCCAATCCCCAAAGAAAGCGCCATCATCGTGAACGTGTTTAAAGTAAATCCTAAGAAATAAACAACGATGAACGTACCAAGAACTGAGGTGGGAATAGCCAATAAAATATTAAAGGTTGAACTCAAAGACCCTAAAAACATCCAGCAAACAATCGAAGTAATAATCGCAGAAAGGATCAAAGTAAATTTCAATTCATGGATGGCCTCTTTTACAAACTTCATGCGATTGACGGTAATCTCCACCTTAAACTCCGGTGGAATATCGCTTTGTATTTCTTGCAATCGCTTCTCCACCGCCTCGCCGACCGCTACTTCGTTAGACCCACGCTGTTTGCGAATGCCCATACCAACCGCCATTTCACCATTCTTGCGGGAAATACGGCGCACATCCGCCAATCCGTCCTCCACCCTCGCGACATCCTTGATTCGGATCGGTTTATAAACCGGTCGACCTCCGCGAGAGGAAATAACAATGTTTCCAAATTCCTCGGTATTTAGCGCTTCCCCCATGGAACGCACGTTCATTTCTAAACTGGACGTTTCCAAGCGTCCGGCTGGAATTTCAGAATGACCCTGCTGAATGGCGTGAATCACGTCCTGCACCGTCAACTCATGCTCATCGAGTTTCTGGGCATCAATCCAAACCCGAAGATTGCGCTCTAAGAACCCGCCCAGAAAAACTTCTCCAACTCCCCGAATGGTGGTAAATCTGTCTTGTAAATGGTTTTGAACATAATCCATGAGATGGCGGGTCGGCACATCTTTGCCCGACGCCGCGATCCAAATAATAGGCTGGTCTTCCGGATTGGTTTTGGTGACAATAGGTGGATCCAATTCGCGCGGTAAAAAGCGCTGCGCTCCCGCGAGTTTAGTCTGAATTTCCTGAACTGCGACATCAATGTCCCGATCCAAATCAAATTCAACACTAACGTTGGCCAACCCCTGCATCACGTTAGAACTAATTTCGCGTATACCCTGGATCCCCGTGAGCGCCTGCTCAACAATGTCCACGACATCGGTTTCCATGACTTCCGGAGCCGCTCCCTCCCAAGTCAATCGCACCGACACCACGGGAAAATCTACATCCGGCAAACGACCCGTTCCTAGCCGAGTCAAACTCACTAAGCCGAAAAACATGAGGCCCAGCATGAGCATCCACGCGAATACCGGCCGACGAATCGATAAATCAGAAATCCACATCAGTTAAGTCTCCTGCGGCAACCCGTAACGCCCAGTATAGACGGCGGGTCTCATTTTTTGTCGCGACAACAGCACGCCTGACATCCTGTAAATCTTGAATAGCTTCGAGAATGATCAAGTTATCCACCAGATTTAAATCATAATCGTTCAACAGCAAATCATGACTTTTCTCGGTTGCCGTCAACGCCTTTGTTAACGCCTGCAAGCGTTGCTGACTGGACTGAAAACGCGTCCAGGCATTTTCAACTTCAAGTTGTGCACTGCGACGGGCCAGCGCATACTGTAGTTCGGCTTGCCGGACCAATGAATTTTTTTCTTTAACCATGGCGCCGCTTTTGGGAATCCACATCAACGGCATCGAGAATTCCAGCGTCATATCCCAATCAACGTCATCAGCATTCCCAACACGCTTAGTAAAATAATTACCGTTTAACTCCACTGTGGGTAACGCCTTAAGCCGTTCAACCGAAACAGCCTTACGAACACGTTCAATAGCTTTATCGGCAGCAAGGACGTCGGCCCGCAAACCAGCGTCAATTTCCGACGCCGAAGCATAGGTCATCCCAAAATCAAATGGTTCGTCTTCGATAAGAAACTCAATCGGCTTTCCGGTGAGAAAATGCAAAAGCTGGCGAGCTTCTGTTAATTTCCCCTTCTGGGTTTCCATATCGGCTTCCACTTGACTTAAGCGCGCTTGCGCGCCGGCGAGCTCGCTAGCACGGGCTTTCCCGAGAGACTCTCGCTTAGTCAATTCCTCCACCCGTTGATTCAAGGCGACCCGAACAGTCTCCAACGCGTCCAAATCTTCTTGGTACGTCAATTGTAAATAAAAAGCATTAGCCACATCCTGAAAGAGCAATTCTTTCGCGCGCCGAAGCGCCAGGTTAAATTGTTCCTTTTCATGGCGAACCGATTTCAACAAATTCAATTCTTGAAAACCACGAAAAAGCGTCTGGGTGAAGGAAAATCGAGCCTCAGGGACTTCTCCGAGAGAAAAATTATTTCGCCCACTACCATCCTGAATCTTTTGAGAATAAATAAAATTGGCCTCCGGCAATAGACCCCGAAGGATTTGCTCAAAATGCAACCGAGCCTGGACGATAGCCTCCTCCTGAATCGCTATCTGTTCACTTTGCTGTAGGGCAAGATGATAACAGTCATTTAAATTCTCTGCGTGGGCGTTAATGCCCCGAAGCATCAAAAAAAGATTCACCCCCATAATAAAAAAAATAAAGCGTCTTCTCATAAATTTGAACCCAAAATTATCAAAATCGGTTCGCTCGACTGAAAAACCAAGCCTCACCACTGACAATAATTACTTATTAGACACTGCCTTGCCTAATAAGTTTCAGAATTATTGATTTATGCTGTTGATTGTAACAAAGAAACAAACTTAAAAAGAAATTTTTTGGAATATAGTGACTATGTTGCGGAGCAACGAATGGGCTAGCTTTCTTCTTCTGGGCGATATTCAAAACCGCTTAAACCAAATGTCCAGACCACGGCTTCATGAATGGTACGAACTGAAGGCGGCACACGCAAGGTGTAAAAGACTCCCGTCGATGGGCATTTGACTTTGACTAAATACAAAGGCTCTTCATCCGGATGCCAGGGAACACGCAATAACTCCTGTTCACCTTGAATATCCACCACCTCATGAACTAATTCATTCAGTAGACGTTCGTAGCCAATTTCTTCCAGACACAAGCGTCGTAACGACGCGTTATCCATCCGGACAATACGCGCCACGTCAAGTTTATCTTTCTTCAGCAAGCGTTCAATCTTCCCGCTGCATTCTTGACCACGCAAATAAATTTTGCGGGATTTGACGCCGCCTTGATAATGAAATTCCTTAAAAAAACCATGCGGATAACCATCGACATAGCTTCCCCGCTCTTTCAAACGAGAACCGGGAAACCATTCGGCCCAATCTCCCTGCAATTTGTCCATCTGGTAATACGCTTCCGATTTCGGAGAACCATCTGCGTACCATTCGCGACGTAATCCGTCAAAAGAACCATTAGTATAATAAGCCAATAGTTGCGGTTTACCGTTCTCGTGCCAGCGACGAACCAGTCCATGAAGAACGCCTTTATGAAAATTTTCCTCAATCAGGAGAACTCCCTGAGGGGACCAGACTTTTCCTGGTCCATGCAATTTTCCTTTCAACAAAAAATAATGAAAATTAATGCTGCCGTCTGGATACTGGCCTACGGTGACCACCTCCAAAGGATCTCGCCTGATGACCTCGCTTTTCAGACAATGCCTTCGGTCGGAGTCCTTCAATAATTCATAGACTTCATCAATCCGTGACATGACACCAGCCTCCGGCACGATATTCTTTTTGTGGATCCTGCAAATGATTCACGTGTCATTATAACAGTCTCGTCAAGTCAGCGACGACAAGTCTATTAAAAATAAAAGGGCCCTGAAACCAACTTGGTTTCAGGGCCCCCAAACAACTAACATTAAATCAAGACTATCACCCTAGCGCAAGTAGTCCTCTTTTAAAGACTCAACTTGACCCGCGGAGTAATTCTTGACCAGCTGACCATCTGCGTTATAAACCGCTATATCGCCGGCTTCACTCTTAATTGAAGAATACAACACTTGACCTTTCGTATTCTTGGCCACGACCATCTGGTCATTCTTTTCCAAGACCAACGTGGGTTTGTTTCGTTGCCATTTCTCAGAAGTTAACGAAACTTGGTTGTTGGCTGGATCATGAGTCATTTTTAATTCTTCTTTCCCACTCTTCACTACTTTTGAAGTTGGAGCGGCGTTGGTCATTTCTACCGGGTTATCTCCCGTCCAAAATTCAATTGAATTAAACACAATCGCGTCCGCAAAAGTCGCTAACCCATAGACCGGGACCATCGTCACGAGGAGAAAACAAAGTTCATCTGCCCACTTATCATCCTGGGAACGATGAAAATTATAAACTTTGCGAGTCAGGTTAAATGATCCGGTACAGCCCGTTAATAACACGGAAACAACCAGCAATGCGGCCATTTGTTTTCTCATGAATTCCTCCTTGTGCCTTGATCAAACGTGCTTTGCTAAATTTTAGCAGAGCCTTAACCTGAAGGCATTCTAACAGAAATAATTTTCAGTAATATTTTTTTATTATTAATTATTAAAAAATAAAGGGAGCGAATCGCGCTGACTGCGCGATTCGCTCCCTTATCCAACCTAAACCTTCAAAACCTACCCAATTAACTACGTTGTGTGACTTCCACCAAATGAAAACCAAACTGCGTTTTAACCGGCCCCAACACTTTTCCGACTTCACCTTCAAAAACAACCTGATCAAAAGCTGGCACCATCTGTCCTCGGGAAAATTCTCCTAAATCTCCCCCGCGACGCCCGGAAGGACACTTAGAATGCTGCTGAGCCAAGGAAGCAAAATCAGCGCCTCCCTCAATTTCTGATTTTAACCGAAGGCATTCGACCTCATTATTAACCAAAATATGTCTAGCTCGGGCTTTACTCATCGCTGACTCCTTATAATTTGTACCGATGGTGGATTTGTAAACGCTTTATTGTCCCAACTCACATTTAAATTCAATCATCGTCTTATAATCTTCGTTAGAAACAATTTTTCCCAAACTATCCGTGGCCTTATTGGAACCCAAAACACCCGAACCGATTTGTCCGGCCTTTTGTGCCGTTTGATTCAATCGTTCATCAATGAGTCCCTGATAAATAGTCTCTTCACTAAGAACCATGGCCATTCCTTGTTTTCTGCTGGCGCAAAACGTATTCGCGGAAGTACGCGCATTAAGCATTGATTTATCTTTATTGGCGGAAAACTCAATTAACTCATAACTCCCTTGCGCCGTCATCGTGGCCAAAGGAACTTTCTTTGCCGTCCCACAACCAATGATTGATAAGCACCCTAAAAATAAACTGAGATATAGCTGGCCTCTTTTCATACCTTTAAACTCCTTATTTACAATTATTATTAATCATTGCTTAAGCGGCGATATTCTAACCGGGCAAGGTTGCCCTGTCGAGTGATTTCTATGGAGCAGAAATTCTCAAAAAAACCAGACCCAGGATGTTCTGTCGCTTATAATCAACCATCATTTATGACTTCAAACCCGAATAAAGAATATTACCCGTTTCTAGACGGCTTAAGGGCGTTGGCCGCTTTTTGGGTATTACTGCATCATCTTTTTGTTCAATGGGAACTATACGATTATTTTGGCAAGGGATTATCCGGCATTTATCCTTTAGTCACCGTTGGATTCTTTGGAGTTGACGTTTTTTTTGTGATCAGCGGATTTCTCATTACAGGGCTTTTACTCCCAGAACTTAAAGAAACCGTTAACCTTAAACGCTTTTACGTTCGCCGTTTTCTCAAAATTGTTCCTCACTATTACGCCGTTGTCTTGCTAAGCGTATTATTCCTTGGGCCGACCCTATTGGAAGAACCTAGTTTCATATCCTATGGGTTATTCTTCCAAAACTATTTCGGAACCATCGATATTTTGTCGCACACATGGTCCCTAGCCGTAGAGGAACATTTTTATTTAATTTATCCTTTGGCATTATTGTTGATTTGTCGACTAAAGAATAATTTTTTATCACGTATTAAAACTTTGATCATCTGCCTAACCGGCGTGATTATCTTCCAGAATATTTTACGATTTATCATTTTAGGGGACACGCCTATTCTATCCGTTCCAGAATTACAAAGACCCACTCATTTAAGACTGGATGGCCTGGCGCTTGGGTGTTTAGTGAAAGCACTCGAAGTCCTCCTTGCTGAAAAGGGCTTCACCTATGCCCCTTGGATCGGGAAAATGGCCTTTTTAGTCGGAGGAATTTTCTTTGCATCCTTATTTACCGACCTGCCAGCGCTTGGCTATTGCGACCATTGGTATTCTTTTTCATTAGCCTCACTGGCCACAGCGCTGATCATTTTCGCAGCGACGTTAAACTTTTGCCCCCTAGCTCCTTTGCTAAATATGCCTTTCCTACGCTGGATCGGCCGACATTCTTATGGAATTTATTTATGGCACTACATTATTCTTTGGGTCTTTATCAATCGAATACAGCTACCCGCCTCCCTGGCTAACATTAGCTTATATTTATTAATAACACTCTCTTTAGGGATCTTGACATCTCTGACCATTGAGCGCTATTGCTTACGTCTTCGCCAACACCTGGCCCCTTAAGCGTGAATAAATTTTCATTTTACTAATGGGCCTTTCCTCACTATGCTAAGTTTTTTAAAAAGGAGGTTGCTCTGTCGCTCTTTAATGATTTACTCGGTGGGGCTTTAGGTTCAGTGCTCGGTAATCAATCGTCATCAACAAACGCCTTAACGCAAATTCTTAACGGTTTAAGTACTAACAACACCAAAACTGGGAACAATTTGCTGGCCGGGGTCATGAATCTCGTCCAACAAAATGGCGGGTTAGTTGATGTTTTGGGGAAATTCGCAAAGTCAGGATTGGCGAACGAAGCTAATTCTTGGGTGGGAACAGGTCCCAACAAACCGATTTCTGCCAACCATATTCAGCAAGTCTTTGGCAACCAGTCTGTACAGCAAATAGCTTCACAACTGGGAATGAGCCAGCAAGATACTGGTTCTGCCATCGCCAAGATATTGCCGGAATTGATAAACCAATTAACCCCCAAAGGAAACGTTCCGGACAATCACCAAGACCTTTTTTCTCAGGGGCTAGCCATGTTATCCAAGCTCGCCAAGTAATTGGGAGAAAGAAGTAGGAATAGAACAGGGCCCCTTGAGCGTTCGCTCAAGGGGCCCTGTTTTTCATCAACTCACACCTCACTTAGCCGTTACCCTTTCGACCAAACCCTCCCCAGGCTAAACTTTCCCCCACCGGTCAACATCAAAGCACCGGCGATCGTCCAATAAGCGAGCGCCAATTCCTTGACTTGCAATGGATCGGATTTATGGGTGATAAAGGCAGCCACACTCATCGTAACAAAAATAAAAAAAGCAGAAATTCTTGGAAAAATCCCTAAAGCGAGTAGCAACCCTCCCCCTAATTCAGCTCCCAAAGCAGCCCAGGCAAAGAATTCCGGTAAAGGAAATCCCATTTTAGATACTCCCTCAATCAATTTAGGCATGCTGTTGTGCGCCAGCTTCTGGTATCCATGATAAGCAATCCCCGCGCCCATCAAAACCCGCAACCATAGCAAACCGAAATCCGTGAATTTGCCGTGAGTATCTTTCATGAGAGTCCTCCTTTTTAACTTTTTTTGAAAAAGAGGGCCGGCCTCGTTATTGGTCTTTTCCTTACTAATAAAAATAAGGAAGCCCAATATAACGACCTTTGTCTTCTAGAGAAAAGACCTCATATTGACTTCCACTTTTCCTTTAGCAGTACAAAGGTCAATAAAACGCAGCCGGCCCTCAACTCAACGTTATTCAACATTAGGGTCCCGCAATACTTTAGCAACACACTTATTTTCTTCACAGCGCGGGACATCGTATTCTAAGGGAGCCGCGCACTCCACGTAAGGTTGCATCAAGGCAAACACTTTATTATCAAAATAAATGTTCATTGGTTCCGGTCCACAAACGGCTTCCCGTAAAGCGCAATCACGATCCTGTAAACAAAAGCTAGCGTCCGACTGATATTTAAATTTTGATTCAACCGGTTCACACCAGCGATAGCTAGAAAAACAACGCAGCATATTGGCGTTATATCCGGGAGGACAACCATAATTCTCAGTTAATCCCGAAATATCCCGCTGAAACCCTCCCTTTTCCATACGATCCACCGACGCCTCACAACAGCTTACCGATTGCTGGGTCTGACATTCATCTTGTAACGCTTGATAATATCGTTGCTGTAAAAAATTCTTTTCTTGCGCATAAACTGAATTACTAAACAAAAGAAAAAAACCTATGAATAGCACTAAACGCATGACAGCATCTCCCTTTAAGCTTCGAAACGAAAATGCACAAACACTCGCCCAAAATTCTTGTCATCTTTTTCAACACGATGATACATTTTCTTAATGTTGGGACGATTCAGAAAACGCAAAACACCTTTCTTAAGCTGTCCGCTGCCTTTTCCTGGAATAATTTCAACCAAGGAAATTTTTTTGCTCACGGCTTCGGCAATAACCCGATTGAGTTCGGATTCAATGGTTCGTCCCTGATTAAAAATACCATGTAAATCTAGTTTAATTTTAGCCACGCTTAATCTTCCTCTAAATGACTCATCATCGACGCTAATTGCGAAAATTTCTCGAGGTAATCCTCTCGCGCCAATCGAATGACTTCCAAGGCCTCTTCACAATTATATACGTGCGTGATTTCACAATGACGTTCATCCGAACCGGGAAGATCTTTGTAAGTTAAGAAATAATGCCGCAATCGATCAATAAACGCGCTGGGGCAATCACTCACATCCTGCCACTGGCTATATAATCCGTCGGAATGCATAACGGCGATAATTTTGTCATCCGCCTGTCCATTATCAATCATGCGAAACCCACCGATGGGAGTGGCCCGCACAATAATATCGCCATGGCTTATTGTTTTTTCCGTTAACACACAAATATCAAGAGGATCATCGTCTCCCACGATAGCCGGTCGCCCAGTCTTCCCTCCGCAGAAACGAGCGATTCTTCCCGCACAATACGTTTGTGGAATAAAGCCATACAAAGTAGGACAAATGCTGGAATATTTTTGAGGCCGATCCACTTTCAAAAAACCACTTTTCTTATCAATCTCATATTTGACGGTGTCGGTGGGAACCGTTTCTATATATGTATTAACCATAGCCGGGGCTTCTAAACCAATAGGAATTCCATGCCAGGGATGAGACCGTAATAAAAGTGCCAACGACTGCCAGAGATGAGCTAAATGTTGATCCATACATTTTCCTTTCTTGATTGCGGCCCATTATAGCAAAAAAAGAGGCCCCGCCAATGCTGGGGCCAAAATAATTCTCCTATTTTACTGGCCTTTTTTTACCGAAGATAGAAAGCAAAAGGCCAGTAACGTGCTTATTAATTTTGGTTTGCTAACGACTTTCTAAATTTCTCACGCCTCGTTTTCTTCAATTGATCAAATTCGGCATACTGTTCGGGGGTAAGAATTTTGCGGGCCTTAAGAATTTTGTCAAGCCGCGCATCCGCAGCCTGATTCTTTAATTCCCGGATCTCTTGATGCCATTGGCGAATCTTCCCTTCATCATAATCTTGTTTCTTTAGCTCAACATCAATAAAACTCCGCTTCTCTTTCATTTTTTCCGACAATGCTTTCATAACCTCACGATTCTCTTCACGATTATTATTTAAGGCCTCCTGCTGCTGCGGGGTTAATTTCAACTGGCTATACATCTGTTCACGAGCCTGATCCCATTGCTCGCTATTCCATTCGCGATGCTGAAAAGCGTCATCTCGAGCAAAAGCTGCCGTGACGATCAATAAACTGAACGCCGACACCATGATTATCCCATACCAATTATTTACCTGATGTCTTCGCATATACTGCTCCTTTCTCCTCAACGGTATTCGATCCATCCTCTATCCCATCACAAAAAATAACCTTCAAAATCCGCCGCATAAATTTCCTTGTCGGCCATGGCCATCTCATCCAACTCCTCAAAAGTCTCCTCCATAAGCTCTACAGCTGTCACCCTTTGCTTAACCGTTGACAAGGAGGGAGCCAAAACACCTACCCCAATGGCAATAACCACCACTCCCATGACCAACCCAGCTAAGGCCGCTCTAGGCAACGTCACCCAACGATCCCATAACATCGACCAATTTTCTCTCCAAGATGTTCTAACGGGTAACTTCTCTTCCATCGCAATCTGCTGTTGGAGGGCTGACCAGACTCTTTCAGACGAAATCTTAAACGTGGGTATATCTATAAAAGGTTCCACCGTCACCTGACGGGCGTCAGCTGCCAGTTCCGCACAAACGCGGCAAGACGACAAATGTATTTCTACCTTCTGCTTTACTTCCGGAGAGCATTCTCCGTCTAAATACTCAGTCAATATTAAATCTCGAATTTGATCACAATTCATGGGAAAGCACCTCTTTTTTGGAAGCCAGCATAGCCTCACGTGCCCGTTTAATTCGCGTTCGAACCGTATTGATCGGAATGGACAGGGTTTCTGCAATTTGCTGATAACTTAACCCCTCCTGACTGCGTAAGACAAGGCAGGTGCGCTGTTCGGGATTAAGAGCTGCCAGGAGTTTTTGAACTGCCGTTTGCCGCAACGATTTATCCATATCATCCGCAACGGAAGACATAACGGTTAAGGCGGTATTCTGCGCCATAGCGTCTTCCTGGTTAGTGACATTCTGGTTAGATTTTCGAATATAGTTCAAGGAGGTGTTCACGGTGATGCGATACAACCAAGTTTTAAAAGTCGAACCAAATTGAAAATTAGGCAGACTCCGATACACGTTTAGAAAAACCTCTTGAGTGACATCTTCCGCGTCTTGGGTGTTATTGACAATACGGCCAGCCACGTTAACAACAAAACGAAAATGACTTTCGTAAAGAACTCTAAATGATTTCCAGTCGCCCCGAGCCGCGGCACGGATGACTTCTTCGGGAATCTCAACCATAATGAGGGCGCTTACTTTCGATTAGCCACACAACCAGTAGTCAGAAAAATTAATAATTACTAAATGATTTTACTCTCAGATCCCGGATTTCTCAGCTAAATTCTGCCCCGGCTCCCCAAGGGCGTTAAAATATTTTGATCTTCAGGGAGCCGGGATTCAAAGGATAAACGCTACGATTACTTACCCAACACAATAACTATTTTGCCATGCAAATCAACTCCTGATCTTGCCTCTCGCCCTTCACGATGATGATCACGATGATTATCCCAACGATCGTGACGTTCACCTCGGCAGTGTTCACGGTAGCGATGATGGCTTCGGCAACCATAGGAACAATCTCTGACTTTCACATAATGCACATGCCGATAATGCTTATGATGATACGATCCTCCCCCCGCGTAAACTGAAGAACTTCCCAAAAGAAAAGAACTTCCCAGAACCCCCCCCATGACGGCGAGCTTTAAAACCTTATTCATATCTCCCCCTTTTTCAATGTACGGTTCCTTTATATAAAAGCAATCACTTACTTAGACAGAAGAAGTCCCAAAAAGTTCCCTAAAATTATCAGGGGGACTAAACCGTTCCGGTTTAGTCCCCCTATCCCCACCACCAAACGCCAATCAGAAATTAACGTTGAAACACGTCTTGCAAGAAAGCCTTCATGTCCGCCCAAGACTGCTGGTCGGCAGCGGCATTATAAGCGACACCCATTCCAAATTTCTTACCTAACTGATCCGCTTCCGGATTGGTAAAACTATGCTTAGCACCCGCATATTCCACAAAACGATAATCTGACTTAGCCGCATCCATTTCTTGTTTAAACTGGGCGATTTGCTCCGACGTAATAAAGTTATCTTCTTTGCCGTGGCAAACAAGCACCTTGGCTTTTACGGTGCCAGCTTTCGGGGCCTCAGCTAAAGCCAATCCCCCATGAAAGCTAACCACGCCTTTAAGATCAACGCCCGCCCGAGCCATATTCAACACCGTTGAACCACCAAAACAATATCCGATCGCTGCCAAATTAGCCACGTCCACCAACTCTTGCGCTTTAAGAAATTCTAAACCCGCGTCAAAACGCGCTTTGAGAATATCCCATTTCGCCATCACTTCACCAACAAACTTTTGCGCGTCTTCAGGATGATTGGCCTGCTTGCCATCACCATACATATCCACCGCGAACGCGACGTATCCTTCCTGAGCCAGCATTTCGGCCCGTTTGCGGGCATAGGCGTTATGGCCCCACCATTCGTGAACCACTAAAACTCCGGGACGCTTTCCTTCTATTTGGTCATCATACGCCAAATAACCTTTGAGAACTTTCGCGTCAGTGTCTTGATAGGTCACTTCTTTCCCAACCACCGCGGCCGAAGCCGGCGCGCCCCAGAGCAACAACAACGCAACAACCAACCAATTTCGCATAAGTGACTCCTTGCTCAATGTAATTTTGACAAAATGATTACCAACCCAGGGCGCTATTATAGCAAAAACCCTTCTCGCTTCCTTAGCCCGAATTTTGCATTTGCAAAATCCCCGCCTGTCGCCATTATAAAACGGCAGACAGGCGCCCAAAGGGCCCCGCCAGGGCGGGGGGCAATCCCAAATTTCAGGAAGCACTTTTTTATGCTAGCTTCTCAAGTCGCAAAAATGGCTTCTATTACAAAATTTGGGATCAGAGCGAAGGGTTTTGTGAATATCATTAACTCAGTTAATATTTAAGCACGACTTGCGAATAAAGCCAATCCGCGTCATCATCGGCACCCGTGTCCCGAACATACTCTCCCGTAAAAAAGTGCGCAGCACCCACTTCAAATTTCACATGTTTGTTTAATTCGTAATTGGCCCGCAGCGATACTTCCTGGCCCACGTAATACCCCCGCTCGCCGGAAGTCTTTGTGCGCAACGCGACTCCCGCGGAATTAAACCACGAATCTGCGTTACTTTCTAACCAGAAAAAGTTTGTCTCCCCGGTTAACTTAAGTTTCTCATGAACAGCTAGAACCAGCTGCCCTGCCAACTCACGCATATTCTGCCAACGAAAAAAATCCATCTGCCCATAGGGCGTATGCGTTGATTGGTAAAGCGGTACAAATGAGTTGGCTTCATCATCATTAGGATCTTGGTCGCCTGTGGCTTGATTATATTCCAATGTCATTTTGGGTTTCCACTTTAATTGCTTCCAAGTGCGATTGATATCCGCATGCAACGCCCAAGCCCGAATGTCCCGTCCAACCAATTCCCCAAATTGAAAGGGAACTTCTAAATCATACTGGAACTCGCCCCCTACCTTACCCGAGTGTCTCGCCCCAACGGTATAACGTTCCACGTGGGCCGCCGTGCGATGATCCCAAAGACTCAGGAAATACCCTTCAAATAAGGGGGACTCTTTTTCTTTCTGAAAACCGCCATAGAATCCACCCAGCTTTTCATCTTCACGCGAGCGGTTAAAATTATTATCATCGTAATTCACCGTTTGGCCGTAAATGAGATCACTGTAAAATCCCGCTTGATCAATATGCGCGACCGCCGCGTCAAAAGAACGCATACGGTTATTAAACGCGGGGGCTCCGATCAAACGACCTTTCCCATACTCCAAAATTTGTCGACCAATTTTGACATCCACCCTTGATCCGGCAATGTCTTGCGCTTTAATGTAACCTTGAAAAAAATCAAAATCATCGACCTGATTCGCCAATGGCTTTAGCTGATACCCCCCTGTCTGAGCATCCAACCCTTCCCAAAACAACTCAAGTTTTTCCTTTGCTTCCTCATTATTAAAAACTAATTTTCCATTTAAGCGTAACCGGTGAAAGAACAAACTTCCATTATCTTTCCGAGTCTCATTAAAATCATAATCCTTACGAAACTCGTAGCGAAATCTTTCCTCGACCCCGACACTGGGCTTCCAGCCTAAGGGTATTTCCCCAGCATAAAGATCCATGCTCCCAAAAAAGATTGCCAACAATAAATTGGTTATCCGCCAAACTTTTAAACAATAACGCATACGACTCCATATTTTTAGTAATGATTTTTTATATAGAAAAGAATTATAGACCATAGCCACAATCCGGAAATCATTACTTTCTACGAGAAAACTAAGTACTATTACGCAAAAAAAGTGGGAGTACGATTTCTCATACTCCCACTTAAGACGTTACAACGCTTCAACAGCGATTATAACTTTTTCACGTTCTGGGCTTGTTCACCCTTCGGTCCCGTGACGATTTCGAACTCCACCGATTGGCCTTCGGCCAGGGTCTTGAAACCCTCGCCTTGGATGGCTGAATGATGAACGAAAACATCGTTACCGGATTCTGGCGTGATAAAACCAAAACCTTTTTGGTCGCTAAACCATTTTACTTTACCTTTAGTCATGATTGTAAATCCTCCTTCCCTTGACATTAAGTAAATAGCGCAAAGGTGTTACAGCGCGAAAGGAGACCTTCATGATGCTAAACTAAGAATGTGTTCAGCCCAACCAGCAAAGGACAATGAAAAAGCCGCTAGGCGACTGATCTTGGGCCTTGCGGCTGAAAGATTCTCTCCTCATTTACTTCGGGAGTAAGTATACCGATCTTCAACACATTGTCAAACAAAAATTCGCCCCTAGATTTCAAATTCAAAGAAGGTAACTTCCTTGGGTGTACAATAAATTTCGTCATTGCGCGCTATTTTTAAAAGTCGGTTTTCTTCCTGACTAATTTCAACTTGCAGTAAATTACCGTCGCCAGAACGAGCCTCAATTTTTACCATCGAGCCCGCGGAGTTAACAAACACGACTACGGCTTTGATCGAATTATTGGCCAAGGGAGTTCGAGAAACCGTCAGCTGATGTGGACGCACATACATCTTGGCGGCTTTCTTCCCCTCCTCTTTAGTGGGCGCTTCAGTTTTCTTTAAAGAAGATAAATTCTTATTTTCTTCCACGCGAGCATGAAAAAGATTCACGTTACCAAGAAAATTCAAAACAAAAACCGACGCCGGATTATGATAAACCTCCTCGGGAGTTCCCACCTGCTCAATCTTCCCCTGATTCATCACTACAATTTTATCAGCCACTTCCAACGCTTCCTCTTGATCGTGAGTTACGAATAACGTCGTAATATGCAATTCATCATGGAAACGCCGCAACCACTGGCGTAATTCTTTCCGCACTTTGGCATCAAGCGACCCAAAGGGTTCGTCCAGTAACAAAACTTTGGGCTCGATCGCCAAAGCCCGGGCCAAGGCAATCCGCTGACGCTGCCCGCCGGATAACTGCGCCGGATAGCGGTCAGCCACCCAATCTAGTTGAACAAGCTTAAGCAACTCGTGTACCTTTTCTTTGATCTTGTCATTACTGGGCCGAACGTTCTTAGGCTTAACCCTGAGTCCAAAAGCAATATTTTCAAATACGGTCAGGTGACGAAACAATGCGTAATGCTGAAAAACAAAACCAACATTGCGATCTTTGGTCTTTTTTTCTTTGGCATCCTCGCCATGAAATAGTATTTCTCCCTGTTCGGCGCTCTCTAAGCCCGCGATGATTCGCAACAAAGTCGTCTTCCCTGATCCGGAAGGACCTAATAGCGCAATCAGCTCTCCCGTCTGAATATTCAAATGGACTTGGTCTAAAGCCTTGAAATGACCGAAATTCTTCGTAATATTTTTTACCTCGATACTCATGACGGAGTCTCCGTTTTTCGTAACGCTTTTAACTCTTCTCTGAATTTATGTTCCACCGCGGACTTCAAAACCAACGTGACTAAAGCCAACATAGCTAAAACCGACGCTACCGCGAACGCCGCCGTAAACTGATACTCGTTATACAAAATCTCAATGTGCAACGGAAGCGTGTTCGTCAATCCACGAATATGCCCCGAGACAACCGACACCGCCCCAAATTCGCCCATCGCCCGCGCATTGCACAAGATCACGCCGTAAAGCAAACCCCACTTAATATTTGGTAGCGTGACCCGCCAAAACGTCTGCCAACCGCTGGCACCGAGCGTTAGTGCGGCTTCCTCTTCTTCATTCCCCTGCGTTTTCATGACAGGGATCAATTCCCTGGCCACCATCGGAAACGTCACAAAGATCGTCGCCAGGATAATCGCCGGTGGCGCGAAAATAATTTTAATCCCCTGCTGTATCAGCCAAGGCCCCAGCAAACCTTGAGCACCAAACAGCAAAACATAGATAAGCCCGGAAATTACCGGAGAGACAGACAAAGGTAAATCGATCAACGTCAACAAAAAGTTTTTGCCTCGAAAATCAAATTTAGCAATACACCAGGAAGCGGCTACCCCAAAAACTAAATTAAGGGGAACCGCGATCCCAGCCGTCAACAACGTCAACTTCAAGGCCGACCAAGCGTCTTCATCCGCCAATGATTTCCAATAAAGAGCCCATCCTTTTCCAAACGCATTAACAAAAACTGCCGCCAGCGGCACAAAAATAATTAACGTAAATAATGTTAACGCCAGCGCAATCAAAATACGCCTAACCCAAAGCGACTCTCCTCGGATAAGCATCTTAATTCATTCCTATCTTTCTTGACGAAAATTGCTGGATAAGGTTAGTCACGGTCAATAGAATAAATGAAACGCCCAACATCACTATCGCAATGGCCGTCGCCCCCGCGTAATCAAACTGTTCAAGTTTAGTCATAATCAGCAAAGGAGCTATCTCCGTTTTGCCCGGCATATTGCCGGCTATAAAAATAACGGAACCATATTCCCCGACACCTCGGGCAAATGCTAACGTAAATCCCGTAATTAACGGTGGGACCAAATTAGGGAAAAGCACGCGGCTGAATGTTTGCCAGCGATTAGCCCCTAAACTCGCCGCGGCGTCTTCAAGTTCGGCATCCAACTCCTGCAAAACAGGTTCTAGCGTTCGTACGACAAAAGGGAGCCCGATGAAAACCAGCGCGACCGTGACGCCAAACGGGCTATACGCCGACTGGATTCCCCAAGAATACAAATATTTTCCAATCCAACCATTTTGAGAGTATAACGCGCTTAACGTAATCCCTGCGACTGCGGTGGGCAATGCAAAAGGCAAGTCCACAAAAGCATCAATGATCTTCTTACCCGGAAAAGAGTACCTTACCAGCACCCAAGCCAGCAGAAATCCCACGAAAACATTAATAACACTGGCAATTAGGCTGGCAAAAAAAGTTAGCCGATAGGCCGCCAGAGAACGCGGGCTGGCCACCGCCTCCCAGAATTCTTTCAATCCCATTGTCGATGATTTAACTAACAACATCGACAATGGGATTAAGACAATTAAACTTAAATAAAATACGGTATATCCTAAAGATAATTTAAAACCCGGAAGATTATGCCGTTGTTTTTTGCGATTGATCATAGCGACATTCTACCCATAAATATCCAGGATGCAATAACGTCTCCAGAAATACTTAACAAGAGTCTAATTTTGATAAATTTGATCAAAAAATCCCTTATCAGCAAAATGCTTTTCCTGAGCGTGCTTCCATCCGCCGAAATCACGATCAATTGTCAACAAATCGACTTTAGGAAATTTATCCGCATATTTTTCAGCAACTTTTGCCGATCTGGGACGAAAATGATGTTTGGCAATAACTTCTTGGGCTTCCTCTGAATAAAGGAATTTCAAATATTCTTCAGCGATCTTCCGATTACCTTTGCGGTCCGCGTTGCGTTCAACGACCGCTACCGATGGTTCAGCCAAAATACTGATTGAAGGGATAACCACTTCAAACTTATCCGGACCCAAATCTTTGATCGCCAAAAAAGCTTCATTTTCCCAAGCAATCAACACATCTCCGATACCCCGCTCAACAAATGTCGTTGTGGATCCACGAGCCCCTGAATCCAAAACCGGAACATTCTTAAACAAAGCCTTCAAAAATTCTTTGGCCTTCAACTCATCATTATTATGTTGACGTAAGGCATAGCCCCAAGCCGCTAAATAATTCCACCGGGCCCCACCCGATGTTTTGGGGTTAGGTGTAATCACCGAGATCCCGGCCCGGACCAAATCGTTCCAATCCTTTATATTCTTGGGATTACCTTTTCGAACCAAAAAAACGATTGTTGACGTATACGGAGCGCTGTTGTCAGGCAACAGCTGTTGCCAATTTTTAGGAAGAAGGCCTGACTTCTCGGCAATAGCATCAATATCATAGGCCAACGCCAAAGTAACAACATCGGCTTCCAACCCATCAATCACCGAACGGGCCTGCTTCCCACTCCCCCCGTGAGATTGGTTGATTTTGACCTCTTGCCCACCTAGGCTTTGCCAATGTTCATTAAATAAATTATTGTATTCCTCATACAGCTCTCTCGTCGGATCATAAGAAACATTCAATAAAGCTCCTTTTTTTCCGGCCGCAAACGCATTGCCGCTCATAAAGATTCCCACCATGAATGCCAAAACTCCCACTAAAATTGTTCGATGTAACATTTCTTGCTCCTTTGTTTGTTGTTTATTTATTATTAATAACTGACCTGAAAACGGGTTAATACGGCGTTTTCTGGCTTACGATCTTCTCGTGAGACATTACCATTCTCAAACTTGGTTTGTTCAAAACCCAAAGCCACCTTGACGTTCTTATTCAACCACCAGTTTAACCCTAGCCCCCATGCGTCTGCCGTGGAGATAGCGGTCGTCAAACTGGCAAAACCATTTTTGAAAGCTTCATCGTCAATCTTAAGGTGTTCGTATCGACCCACCAATTCCAAAGCACCCCAGTTGCCTTCAGCCAAATTAAAAGGCTTCAGCGGCGTGATACCGCGATAGGACGCGTTCTCGCCTGTCAGAACATACGTCCCAACGACCTGCCATGCTGTGTTGGTAAAGTCTTCTGAAAAAGTGCGGTTACTTTGGACTCTCGTAACGGCCTGTTCTGAAGATATGTATTCGCCCAATACACCAAAAGAATCATGATAAAAATACGCTTGAGGAGAGAACCGCAGGTGCTCTCCATCCGCCGTGACACCGGAAGCGTAATTAAAAATAGCGGCCTGCCCTGCGGAACGATAGGTAGGCAGACTGCTTCCTTCTTTATGGCCATAACTGATGGCCCCACCGACACCTAACCCTTTAAAAAAACTATCCCCGTTTTTGAACGGGTGGGCGAACAGACGACCAACAACTTCCTTATCATTATTGGTGTCCGTATCCGAGCTCCCCGCATCGGATGTTCCGTTAAACGCCCCCACGGCATAACTGAGCGTTTCATTAAAAATATCACCGGAGAGCTGTACCCCTACATCTCGATTGGGGCCCAAGTTACCAGTCAAACCCAACTCCGTAAAAGCTCCCACGGCATCCGATTGCAACCGCTCCAACGCAAAGGGTGCTTTAAATTTACCCGCCCTAAATTTAGCTTTAGGAAAGTATTTGTACTCAATGTAACCATCAACAAGTTGTTGTTGGCCACTGCCAAAATCAGGCATCAGGTAAAAATCAAAATCTTTGGCAACCGTCCCTTCAAAAATAGGCCTGGCCCGACGGACCAAAAAGCTATCGGTATAACCTAAATCTTTTTTATCATCGGCAATAAAACGCGCATCGGCCTGCAGCAAGCCACGGACTCTTAATTTAAAGCTATCATCCGGAGATTTTATACTAAAACCATCTTTAGTCGATGCCGTGACTAACGGAATTTCCGCCGCCTTTTTGGCTTTATCTTCTTTTTCGATCTCTAATTGGCGCTTAAGGATTGCCACAGCTTGCTCTAATTCGGCCAACCGACTTTCAAGCGAAGGGTCTGCAAACACTTGCGTTGGATTAGAAAAGATTGTGAATACCATCATGATTGTGAATAAATACCGGAACAATTTCATGGAAGCCTCCTTTACGAACTATCGTATTTACTTCGGCCTCCGGTTGTCCGGTCGGTTGACGAACGAGTAATTTTATTTATGTGCAGTTGTCTGCTGATCTATAGTTATATTATTTAATTAGATATAATTTATCCCTTTTCTTGATCATCAAATCTTCGCTTATGAGTGGTCTCGATTTGAACGATACGAGAATTCTGGACAACAATTAAAACGGTCCCATACTTAATGGCCCTTACAGACCGTAAGATTTCTTTGTCTTTCTCGCTTATCTCAAACTTATCTTGACTATCAATCATAGACTATATTATCTATAAACTTAGTAGACTTATTGGACAAAAAAATTTTAAATCTGATAATTCATCACCATCGATAAACTTAACACGCCTGATTTTTCAATCATATCGGACAAACTGGTCTTATCTAATATATTTGTCATGGCCTCTCTCACATCTTTCATGACCAACCGGATCCCACAATGGTGCTCGTCCTGGCATTCCTTACATCGCTGATAAGCGGTTTGACTAACACATGAAACCGGTGCTAGCGGACCATCCAAGATTCTGATTACTTGACCCAATTTAATCTCAGAAGGATGGCGAGCTAATTGATAGCCGCCTCCTTTTCCCTTTTTGCTTTGCAAAATCCCATGGTTCTTTAAATCCAATAGAATCAGTTCCAGGAACTTTTTAGGGATCCTTTCTTCTTTCGCGAGATCAGCAATAAGGATCGACCCTTGATTATATTTTTTACTTAAGTGAATGAGCGCGTGCAAACCGTATTTAGTTTTGCTTGATAACATAATCTATATCCCTATAGAGATGATAGAGAATAAAACTTTAATTCCAATCTGTCAAGAATAATTTTCAAGGATTAAAATCCTGAACTACCAATCAATCGGAAAATAATCTTTAAGGAACTTACCACACCAATGCTCCCCGGTAAGGATGCCGGAAAAGAAAGGATCACAGACGCGCGCCGCTCCATCCACAATGTCTAGCGGTGGCTGAAAATCATGTTCTGCCTGTTTGGCCTTAGAAAGCTGAATCGGATCTTCATCCGTCACCCAGCCCGTATCAACCGCGTTCATGTAAATGCCGTAATTGGCCAAATCCCGCGCCGAGGTATGCGTTAACATATTGAGCGCCGCCTTCGCCATATTGGTATGGGGATGACGGTCCGTTTTTGTGTAGCGATGAAACTTCCCCTCCATTGCGGAAACGTTGACGATATGCTTTTTGCCCGTATTATCCCGCTTCATGACGTTGACCAAACGATTGCATAACACAAAGGGTGCGATTGAATTGACTAACTGCAACTCCAAAAGTTCGGCCGTCGGCACTTCACCGAGCTTCAATCGCCAGCTATTCATCGTTCGCAAATCAACTTGTTGCAAATCAGCATCTAACTCACCTTTTGGGAAAACTTGTTCGGCGGGTAGCGTGTGGTCGTATTCGTAAGGGATTTGAGACAATTGCGCGGAGGCGCGCAAACCGACACCCGGCGCTTTCCCGCTCCAGGAGATGGAAAGCGCCGTCGTCGCATCTTTGGACGCTTCATTCGCCATTTCCTGACGAGCGATCATGATCTGTGTTTGCGTGGTTATTTTACGTTTGCAGACTTCAAAAGGCCTTAGAAGTTTCTGGACCTTCTCAGGTAATTCGTCAAAAGAAAGCATTTCTTTAGGCATCATGTGCGAATAAAATCCCGGCGGACGACGAACGGTTTGCGCCGCGTTATTAACCAAAATATCAAGCCGATCATATGTCTGCTCAAAATACGTGCAAAACAATTCCACACTGGGCGTGTGCCGCAAATCCAACCCATAAATATGCAGCCGGTCCCCCCAGTCATCAAAATCTTTCTCCGCCGCGTAGCGCAGCGCCGAATCGACCGGAAACCGGGTCGTCGCGACAACCCGCGCCCCCGCCCGCAGCATCATTAACGTCGATTGGTAACCGATTTTTAATCGCGATCCGGTAATGAGCGCCAGCATCCCATGCATCGGCGCCGTCTGAAACCTTTTGGCATAATTAAATTCCGCGCACTCGGGACACATGGAGTCATAAAAAAAATGCATTTGGGTGAATTCTTTTTTACACACGTAACAATTACGAGGTTTCACCAAACACAAATCCTGGGCCCGTTGAGTGGCGGACTGGTCTGTGATTTGCGCAGGCGCGGTAAAAACCGTGGCCGTGCGCGCACTGCGAATACCCGTCAGCGAGCGGGCTTTGCGTTCATGAGCGACGATACGTTGGCGCTTGACTTTCCTTCCGTCCCGACGACGTTTGATGATCTCATCGCGATCCGGTCGGGACAGCTTTCCTGCAGCAATCAAGAGCGCGTTACGCGTTTCTAGGGGAACAAGCACCAGCTGCTCACTATTTTCCACCAGTCCTTCCAGCGTCTTTAAACACTGTTGGACTTCCTGCTCAGTATATTTGGCTTCAATTTTCTGTGGTTGAGGACACATAGCGAATGAACAGGTGATGATTATTTCTGGTAGGCCGTATACTTATCCGATTTTCCTTTGGCCCGGGCGACCGGATATTTAGCTTCATTCTTTTTCATTTTATTTTTAATCGCCTGGGCTAAATCAATCTGCTGCAGGTGACAAAAATCCAAAAGATAAATAGCGATATCCGCTAATTCATCTTCGATCTCTTGCTTTTTTACCGGATCTTTTAAAACCTGCCGGCTTTCTTCGGCGGAATTGGCCCACTGGAAATGCTCCATCAATTCCGCGGCTTCAATCGCGATCGACATGCTGACATTCTTAGGAGAGTGAAATTGTTCCCAATCGCGCTCCTGAATAAACCGGGCAATCTGCGCTTGCACTTCTTCCCAATTTTCCGATGGTAATCGTCGGCTCAATGCGGTCTCCTTTATTCTCACCTAACAAAAACGCTCCATTATAGGCGACAATCTTAACCGAAACTAATATTTTTTCTGGGCAACTACTAACAACCTATTCTCGCCAATCGCCACCCAACGCTTTAATAAGTTCAACAGTCGAAATAAGACTGCGGTTTAAAATGCGAACGGAATCAAGTTCGGACTGCAGACGCGATCTTTCCGTATCCACGACATCCAGAAAATTAACCAGACCCTGGCGATAACGGGCATTGGAAATATCCGCCGATTGCCGCGCGGCGTCCATCACCTTTTGTTGAACCAGCCACTGCTCGCGCCCCAAACGGATGCGGGCCAGAGCGTTTTCTACTTCCGAAAAAGCCACTAAAATACGCTGTCGATATTGGGCCGTCGTTACTTCGTGTTCAGCGCGTGCGGCCTCCAGATTAGCGCGATTAGCGCCACCGTTAAAAACCGGAATAGTAATATTCGGCCCCAATGACCAGAATCGACTTTCCCAATTAGCGACATCGCGAAGTTCAACACTTTCTAATCCGGCGGCTCCGGTCAGTGTGATTTTCGGAAAGAAAGCCGCCTGAGCAGCCCCGATACGCGCGTTAGCTGCCGCCATCAGACGCTCGCTTTCAGCGATATCCGGACGTCGTTCCAGCAAAAACGCCGGTAGTCCCGGCGGAATCACCGGAGGCACAATATCCAATGGCTTTACCTCAAGCGTAAAATCCGATGCTGGTTTTCCTAATAAAACCGCCAAAGCGTTTTCCGCTTCCGCTCGCTGACGGGCCACATCAATCTTGTCGGCTTCGGCTTTCGCCAATTCAGTTTGCACGCGCGAAACATCCAATTCACTGACAACCCCCGATTGATAACGATCCTCAACCAACGACAGCGCATTGCGACGCAAATCCAAAGCCTTATCAAAAATCTCCATCTCGGTCTCTAATTCACGCAAAATAAAATAATTCCTGGCTACGTCCGCGGTCACGGACAAAAGCACCGTTTGAAAAGCCGCCTCACTGGCCGATACTTCCGAGTTAGCAGCGGCAAACAAATGCTCCACTCTTCCCCAAACATCCAGCTCATAACTTAAATCAAAAGGCATTGAATATTTATCATGCGGATTATCCACGAAAAATCCCGAGGAAACATTTTGAGAGGTGTGTTCTCGAGTATACGAAGGTTTAGCGTCGACATGCGGAAAAAAATCCGCGCGGCTTAATCGCGCCAGGGCTCGAGATTTATTAAGGGAAGCAAACGCCACCTTCAAGTTTTGATTATGCTCAATCGCCTGTTGCTGCAATTCATTTAATAACGGATCACGAAAAACCTTCCACCACTGCCCCCGCGGCACATCGTCGCGAGGCTCAGCCTGCTTCCAGTTGGGGTCCTCAACTTTCCAACCCGCGGGCATGGGCGCTTCCGGACGCTGATAGGGAACGCCCCTCGAGCAACCTGACGACAAAACCATCAGGACTATCAGTACCGCCGCCTTCACTGGTTCGGCAATCAAAGGGCTAACCGGAACTTTGGGTTGATTTTTCTTACCGCTTAACAACACGTATACGACCGGAATAACGACCAAGGTCAAAAATGTACTGGTGATCATACCCCCTACGGCCGCGACCCCCAAAGGCCGACGGCTTTCCGCCCCGGCGCCAAATCCAATCGCGATCGGCAAAATACCGGCAATCGTCGCTGTCGCCGTCATTAAAATGGGACGCAACCGAATCAATCCTGACGCCAACATCGCTTCCCGGGCGTCTTTGCCCTTAGCCATTTGCTGATTGGCAAAATCAACCAGCAAAATACCATTTTTAGTAACCAGCCCAATGAGCAGAATCATTCCGATTTGACTAAACAAATTCAAACCCATCGCTGGAACGCCAAAATAATTCATCAGCCACAACGAAAAGAACGCGCCAAACGCCGCCAGCGGCACCGTCAGCATAACCGTCAACGGATGGACCAAACTTTCAAATTGCGCGGCCAATACCATATAAATAACCAGCATAGACAACACCAAAACGAATAACGTTTCCTGACCAGATTCCAACAAGTCCTGAGCCTCACCGGTCCATTCATACCGAAAATCTGCCGGCAATTCCTTCTTTAATAATTCCTCAACGTTCTTGACCGCGGTCCCGAGAGGAACCCCGATCGGCGTGCCTTCAATCGTCGCCGAACGGAAACGGTTAAAATGATTAATCGCGCTCGGCCCCGCACCAGTTTCATAACTGACGACATTGCTTAACTGAATCAGCTGACCTTGGTCATTGCGCACATATAGGCGATCCAAATCCGCCGGCGTTAAACGAGATTCCCGTCGCAGCTGCACAATCACGTCATATTCCTTACCCTGTAAATTCAGTTTGCTTAAATCCAACCCACCAAACAAAATCTGCAACGTGTGCGAAATAGATTCGATGGAAACACCCAACGCCGCCGCGCGATTACGATCAATATAGACACGTAATTCGGGTTTATTTAATTCGAACGTAGAACGAACATTTGCGAGATACCCCGAAGTTCGTAACTTTCCACTGAACTCCGCGGCAAAACGGCTCAGCTCTTCCAAATTCTGACTTTGCAAAACCAGTTGAAACGGCTGAGAAAAACCACCACCGATCGCTTTGGGAACAATGGGGATCACAATCGCCCCTTCGATGTTCATAAAAAACTGCCCGGCCAGACCCGTAGGCCCGCCAATTATGTCACGAATATGACGATCTCGTTCCTCCTTAAGACGTATAAATGATAGCCCCTCCGCCGAGCGTCCGGGACCGCCACGCGAAAGCGCCACCGCAGAGAAATAACCCTCAACTTCCGGGACAGAAGCAATGATGCCTTCTGCTTTCTTAACCATGCGATCAGTGTATTCACTAGTGGAACCTTCCGGGGCGATAACAATGCAAAACAAACGTCCCTTGTCTTCATCGGGGAGAAACTCCCGACTCAATTTAGAGTAAAAAAATACTGAAGACGCGCAGATGACCAACGCGACAACAACAATAACCCAGGGAAACTTAAGCGCCCAGCGTAACACTTTTTCATACAGATTCGTCGTGGCGGTAAACGCGCGTTCAAAGATACCCACCAAACCTCGTTTGGTATCTACGTGAACCGGCTTCAACAATCGAGCCGAAATCATCGGCGTTAAGGTCAACGCAACAAAAGCAGAAATGAGGACTGAGAATGAAAGCGCCACGGCAAATTCAATAAACAACCGGCCGGTGACGCTGGTTTGGAACGCCATCGGCAAGAAGACCGCGACCAGCGCGATCGTCGTCGCGATAACAGCAAAACCGATTTCTTTCATGCCTTGGTACGCCGCGGCCAGAGGTTGCATGCCTTCTTCCACGTGACGATAAATATTTTCCAAAACAATAATGGCGTCATCAACAACCAGCCCAATAGCTAAGACAAAAGCCAGCATGGTCACGATGTTGACCGAATAACCAAAAATATAAAGCACGCCAAAAGTGGCAATGATCGACACGGGGATGGTGATGGAAGGAATAAACGTTGAACGGACATTATGCAAGAACACATAAATAGTGAGAATAACCAACACAAAAGCGATCCCCAGCGTTTCCCAGACTTCAAGAATGGATTTCTCGACGTAAATAGACTCGTCATAAGGAACCGCCATATTGACGCCAGCCGGCAATAATGGTTTAAGACGTTCCATTTCTTTCTTTATACCGTTGGCCACGTCAATCGTGTTGGCTTTGGACTGCTTTACAATCCCGATCCCCACGCACGGCTTGGAATTAAATCTGGCCACGGCACGTTCATCTTCAACACCGACCGCCGCGAACCCTACATCCCGCAACCGCACAAAATTATCCTTCTCTTGGCGGAGGACTAAATCATTGAATTCTTCCGGGGTCTTCATTTCACCAAGGGTCTCAATAGAAAGTTCTCGTTGCAAACTTTCCACCCGACCGCTTGGCAGTTCGACATTTTGATTCGCCAGGGCTCGCTCGACATCCTGAACCGTCACGCCACGCGCCGCCATCTTCTCTGAATCAAGCCACAGACGGATGGCAAAACGTTTGGCCCCGCCAAAAATGACTGAGCTCACTCCCGGAACAGTTTGCAATCGGTCTTTAAGGGTATTCTCGGCGAGTGTTGTTAACTCGAGGGTGGAATATTGATCGCTAAATAAGGCGATCCACAGCGCGGGCTGCGCGTCGGCGTCCTGCTTGGCCACGATGGGTTCATCAATATTTTCAGGCAAGCGACCGCGCACACGCGCCACGCGATCTCGCACGTCCTGCGCCGCCAAATCAACACTGCGGGACAAATCAAACTCAATCGTAATCGAACTGACTTGTTCGCGACTCTCGCTGGTGAGTTGTTTGATGCCTTCAATCGAGTTGAGCGTCTCTTCTAGGGGTTCGGTGATTTGGGTCTCAATGACGGCGGCACTGGCCCCCGCGTAAACGGTAGTCACGTTCACAATCGGCGGATCCACGTCGGGTAGTTCGCGTACTGGCAAACGGCTGATCCCGATGATCCCAAACAATACCAGCCCCAAACTCATCATCATCGCTAGGACCGGCCGTTGAATACTTAATTCTGAAAGCTTCATGACTTCCCTTCACCATTCCCCATGGTCGCTTCCTCCGGAGGTGAAACCGGAGCCGGTTCTCCTTCATAACGCACGGACACTTTCATCCCCGGGCCTAATTTCTGATGGCCTTCCACAATAACGATTTCTCCTTCCGAAAGGCCTTCCAAAATCTCCACCGTCCCAGCCATACGGATTCCCACTTTGACCAACTTATTGACCGTCGAATCGTCGGCATTGACCACATAAACCTGCACGTCGTCTCCTTTAGGAATCAACGCCGCTTCCGGAACCACAATGACATCCTCTTTTTTATTCACGATTAATTTCAAATTGGCAAACATGCCATGGCGCAGCTTGCCTTCAGGATTAGCAACTTTGGCTTTAACGAGCGCGGTGCGAGACAACTCATCAATTTTAGGATCAATAAAATAAACGTCGCCACCGAACTTCTCTCCGGGGTAAGCGGCCACTTCCATTTCAACAGTTTGCCCCACCGATACGGTATTCAAATATCGCTCCGGCACTCGAAAATTAGCTTTCATGGGATCCTGACTAACCAGAAAACTGATGCTGGTTCCTTTGGTAATAAATTGCCCCACACTGACTTTACGTTCTCCCATGACCCCATCAAAGGGCGCGACAATCGTTGAGTCTTTCAACAAAGCTTTGTTCAGCTCTACGTCGGCGCGATTCACTTCCAATGACGCGACGGCCTGATCATATTCCTGGCGGGAAACCGCACCACTCGCAATCAGGGGCTGATAACGCTCAGTCGTCGTCTCAGCAAAACGCAGGTTAGCTTGCGCCTGTTCTAAAGCGGCCTTTAATTTTCGCTGATCAATCAATAGAATCTCGGTTCCCTTCTTGACTTTCTGACCCTCGCTGAAATCAATCTTTTCAACCGCGCCGTCAATCTCACTTTTGATTTCCACCATCTCGTTGGCTTCCAGAGTGCCCACCAAAGATATTTTTTCTGCGATAGGCTGTTTGATCGCTTTAAAGCCAACCACAGGAATTACCATTTGCGGAGGCGGCGGTGCAGCATCACTTTTTTGTTCACAACCGGAAACGCAAAAAAGAACCCAAGAAAACAGAATCAAATTTAAACCTAGAACTTGAAAACGCATAAGCTTATCCTCAGAGGGGTCAATTAGATGAACTACCAACTATTCAAACACCACGTTAAACCAAGTTAGCTACCACCTGCCGCAAAACTTGCTTACATATCTCTAAATTTTTCTTAGCAATGCTGCGCTGAGACTCCAACAAAGTTTTTTGGACCAGGGCCAATAACGCCTGCTGTAAATCTTTGCCTTTATTCGTCAAATAAATCAATTTCTGACGGCCATCCGCGAGATCGGGCGTTCGAACGACCAAATTGCGTTTTTCCAACCCATCTAACAAACGAGTGATACTGGTTTTATCTTTGCACGTGCATCCGGCCAGTTCTTTCTGGCTCTGGCCATTTTTCTGCCAAAGATTCATGAGTATCGCCCATTGCTCGCAGGTAACATTATGGCCGGCCTTTTCAAAATTCTGATTAAGCCTGTGCGCCAACGTGCGCCCGGCCCGACCCACAACATAACCTAACGTCTCTTCTAAAGAATTGGATTGAACTTTCATGAATTTATTGACCTTTCTACTACTAATGATGCACTTATGGAAGTGACCCCGCCTGCCCGTCTCGCTGATGGCGAGCCGAGGCGGACCGGCGAGGCAGGTACTGGCTACCTTACAAGTATCGGAAGAGAAAAGGCCAGTAGTTGCATATGCAACTAGCGAAGTATAAAGCCAAAGCGTAAACTGTCAAGCTTGTTGAAGTGCCCAGCGGGAATAGGAAAACAAAGCGGCCTTAGGGCGAAGAGGGCGAATCGCTCAAGAAATTCCGTTGTCCATAATACAGAGCGGTTCCCACCGCAAGCCCGAGCAGATAGCCATGCGGGAGCGTCAACACGATGAGTGCGACCAGCAAAGAGATTGCGAAATATCGTCGCTGACCGGCCTGATCGCGAACAAATAACAGCAACGTTAACGCCTCAAAAAGCAAAATCACGCCTAAAACCGGCTTGGGGAAAAATTCCAGGATTTGCCCAAAAACAGAACTAAAAAATAATCCGATCAGAACATAAATTGACCCATAAATAACAACTGACCCTCCCGTGCGAGCGCCCAGCGCGTAATGTCCAGCCAACCCCCCACATCCATGGCAAAGCGGAACTCCTTGAAAAAAAGGAACAACAAGATTTAATAGCGCATAGGTTAAGCCTATTCGAGAAATAGAAATCTTTCTTTCGGGAAAGAAATCCTGAACGGTTCTTTGCGTGGCGATGACCGAATTGGAAATGGACAACGGTAATTGCGGTAGACTTAAGATAAAGAATCCCGTCACAATATCCGAAAACTTAGGGACCTGAAATTGGGGTAACGCAAAGCCAACCCCTTCCCAGACGGTGGCCGCGTTCACTCTAAAAATTAACGCGTAAACAACTCCCAGCCCAATCACCAAGGCTCCGGGAGGCAAGCGACGGTTACCTAGCAACATCACCATTAGTACGAAACACAGAAAAGCCAAAACAAAACCGCTGCCTCCTAAACTAGGCACATACTCTTTGAGAGCCAAAGACGCCAGCGATAACCCCAAGCCAAATTGGATCCCGCGAACAACACAAACCGGAATCGCCCGCGCTAACCAATTTAAAGCGCCCGTCATGCTTAAAACCAGCATCACAAGCCCAATCGCCAGTCCTCCCCCAAAGAGCACGGGAGCGGCGATTCCCTGAGTGATGACCAAGACCGCCATGGCTTTTAAAGGCTGTACCGGCATGGGCAGCCCGTATACAAGGCCGGTTAAAATCTGCATCAAGCCAAACATAACCATGACGCTGGTGACGTCAAGTTTTGCGGCCAGAATCATGCCCACTAAAAGTGGGAAATCCGTTCCAATATCCCCAAAGCTACCGGAGAGTTCGTTACGATTAAATTGTACGCGCTGTTTCATATTCAGTTCTTCAATCAGGTTCAAAACTTCTGTATCTTAAAGAGTCTTCTGCCGACGTCAATAATTATTTGGCCAGAACAGAACAATGACCCTTCTAACCTACGAGGTTACTGGCCTTTTCTTTTTTAATTCTTGGAGTGAAGCCAGCCCGTCTCACCGATGGCGAGCCGAGGCGGACCGAGTGGACTTCATTACTTCGATCTTTATTAGTAGAAAAGTCAATAGAAGGGTGCTGGGAATAACACTTAAAGTTATTTTAGCAATGCCGAATGAGGATTAATTTTGCCCGCCTATGCTACAATACGGTCATGTCATTTCTAGAACATTCCGAGTTCTCGTGTCCATACTGCGGCGCTGGCAATTCGCTAGAAGTAGATTTCACCGGCGGGCGCCGGCAGAAATTCGTAGTGGATTGTGAAGCCTGCTGCAGCCCGATCGTCATCTTGCTTCACCTGGCTGGCCAGGAAATCATCGGCCTCGACGTTCGCCGAGAAAATGAATAAATTCTTCCCGTGATCGTGGAAAATGGCTCTAAGCAAAAGTCACCGGGGTTACCTAAGGTGATGAGGGCTTAGATAATTTCTGAGATTTCAGGCCTCGCTCGCACGCGCTGCAGCAGTTCTTACGATACCCTTTGAATCGTCCCGGCCGAGAATCCGGCCCAAAATTAATCAACTCTTTCCATTCGCCACACTCCGTGCACACCTTACCGCTAATCCCACCTCGTCTCGTGACTGTCATGTTGGTGCCTTTCTTCCGCATTCAGTGATGGCAACACAGTAACATAGAATCGAAGAAAAAAGAAGGACAGTCAGCTGAACTGTCCTTCTTTAGGTGCCTGGATGAGGCCTCACCATGGGTACTCTCCTTCATCATTGGTTTAGCCTCACTTGGCTCGACGATTGGGTTTGAGCGTCGCGGCAATCAACTCGCTGATCTCGGCAGGCTTGACCCCGAACTCCTTCGCGCGCGCGATGAGTTCCGGGCACTGCTCATAATCCTCCTTAAGAATCGCTTCACTAAGATACAGTAAAGCGGTTTCTTTGAGGACTTCCTCAGCCGTCACCGTAACTTTCGGACGATTTTTCAAGACCACATTGTTACGCATGTTCTTCACCTCCTTTCTTTTTTCCACCAGGGAACGTGTATCTCAAATATCCTACTTCGCTCCAATGTTTTCACGTTGGAGCTACGCAGGATTATTCGCTTACTGGTAACAGCAGCGAATAAAAAAACCACCGACTCTTTGGGAGAATCGGTGGTTTTGAAAAGCTAACTTAAAAATAATTAATTAACGAATCAAAACACACCGCCTCCGGCGCACATTCTCCAAATAGGGGAATGCGTAAGGCCGAAAAATACGTAGTGTTTACGATTCGTTAGTTGTTGCATAGGGTCAAAGAATAGCACTGCCTGGCATGAAAGTCAATGCGCGCGAATGTCTCCTGAAAGAATTACCGTAATCCAAACGACCAGCAACCTGTCCCGGTTGGTCAGGACAATGAGCAGAGCGTTCAGGATCACAAGAACTCTTATGTACCGTTACTTCGCCGCCCCCAGCATCTGATTAATAAATCCCGTGTACGTTTCAGGAAATAATTTGCGATAAAAAGACTGTGTTTGTAGCGCAGTCCGCCACTGAGAAACCTTAGGGTAAGCCGTGAGATCAAACCCCACCACTTCCGACGGATCAAGGATGGCTAACAAATTGAGATCAGCCAACGTCATTTCATTGCCGCATAGATAAGCCGCTTTTCCCAACTGACCATCCAAAAGCTTCAAATAATTACCCAAAAACTGCCGACCTTCGGTGAGTGATCTTTCGTCAATAGGCGCGTTGACCATTTTATAAACAATCGTGTTAAAGAAAACCTTGTTCATGCCCCCGGCCCCAACGTGAATGGAACCAAAATCCATCCATTGATTTACTAAAGAGTGTTTCTCAATGTCTTTCGGATACAAGGGAGAATTATTTTTTTCGGCAAGATACCGCATGATGGCGTTACTTTCAATCATCACAAAACTCCCCTCACTTAAAGCCGGCACGCGTCCGATAGGGTTGACTTTTAAGAACTCTTCTTTACGCTGCTCTCCCGCCGCGAGATTAATAGATACAAATTCATAATTCAGGTTCATCGCGTTGGCTGCGTAGCGGACTTTATTGCTATTAGGGGAAAAATCATTACCGTATAGTTTCATAAATTTCTCCTTCGATCACCCTTGGTTATTCAAATACTTGCACTTTGCAAGTTGCGAATAGCCTAACAGAGCTACTTTCAATTTGCAAGTATTAATTCTTTAAGCTAGACTACCCACATGAAAAAAAACTCCACCTGCTCCAAAATCAAAAGTGACCTCCCCCGCTCGCCGTGTCCGATTACCAGCACCCTCGACATCATCGGCGATAAGTGGACCCTGATCATCGTCCGTGACATGCTGTTTCTAAACAAACGCTTCTTTAATGAATTTCTGGAATCGCCCGAAGGAATCGCGACCAACATCCTCACCGAACGGCTGAGTCGCCTGGAGGCCTATGGCCTCATTGTGAAGCAGCCCCTAACCCCCTCTTCCACCCGTCAAGCCTATGCCCTGACTACCCGCGGACAAGATTTAAAGAAAATTTTGATCGAGCTAATCGCGTGGGGCAACACGCACATTGAAGGCACCGTTGTTCCAGGGAAGGAAAACAAAACCTGAAGACTTTTGAAAAAATTTCCATTAGACACATGCGCGTCCACGATGACGATAAAAGTAATTTTGTGCTGTAGGCAACCAACTCTTCGCGCCAGCGAGTATAAAATTCAATCTTCATTTTTATCACCTACTGAGTATTTCTTTCGCTTCCAGTAACAGAAAAAATCATTTTTGATTCTCTCCTAATTTAAACCACGGAACAAAAAAGCTGGCGGAAGTAAACTTAACGACTTCCTGCGCTTTGACTTTCCCCAGGACAACATGGTAAGTCAAAATAGCCACTAATTGCTCTTTGTTTTCCGGTTTTAACAAGTTCTCCGGCGTCCCGGCGGGGAGCTTCGCAAAAGCTTCATCAGTCGGAGCAAAGACCGTAAAAGGCCCTGCCCCTTTAGGCGTTTCCACCAATCCTGCCGCCTGTAGCGCAGTAGCCAGAGTTTTAAAATATCCTGTCTGGACCGCAGTGTCCACGATATCCTTTGGGGCCTCAACAGCAGATGACTTTTTATCACTCATACCGGCATACGCGATGGCAGTACTTCCTCCCGCCAACGCAATGACACTGGCTAACACTAATAATTTGTCTTTCATGACTTCCTCCCGTTTTGGTATTTTCTGTTGTCCGCGAAATATTCGCTAAGATCTGAACTAATCATATCGGACAAACCCAAACGGTCAACCCAGACTGAAATCTTACAAATGACTGACAAAGATATACATGACCAAATAAAACTCATCATCTCTACCTAGAATTAAAAACGTTCTTTAATTTAACGGTCGTTATGCGGACACCAACTAAAGGTGAGGAAAATATTTCTTAAAACAAACAAAAATTAACGCACCCATACGGCCCAAGAAAAAAAGACTTGCGACAAGCAACGACTATTAACGATGCCGCAAAACCTATTTCTTCTTCGCTTTTTTAGCCGGGGCGGATTTCTTTTTAGTTTTTTTGGTGAGGCTGGAAGGTTTCTTTTCTTTGGTAACTGGAAGCGCGTCCTGAGCCACCGCCATCGCAGTTACTGGAGCCACGGGCTGGACAGAAGGTTTGGGATTGACATTATTTTTAGGCTGACCGCTTGCCTTTCGACGCGCAAAACATTCCTTACAGTACACCGGACGGTCCCCCGTAGGTTTAAAAGGCACCTCACAATCCTTTCGGCAGTCCGCGCACGTCGCACGAAACGTGGGCCGGCGCTGCGGATTTTCCGGTGGCCGAGCCTGGAGCGCAGGCCGAGGGGATGACGCTGGCACAACGGCCGGCTTTAAAGAAGCCGCCCTGACCTGAGCCAATTCATTTAAAGACTTCGTCATAAACGTGTCTAATTTCTGATCCAGCATGGCCAACTGCTCTTGAATCTTGGCCATAAATCCAACGATGTCGATCTCAGCTGCCGCATTCTTTTTCATAAGACTCCTTATTATTGACCTTTCTACTACTAATGATGCACTTAAGGAAGTGAACCCGCCTGCCCGTCTCGCTGATGGCGAGCCGAGGCGGACCGGCGAGGCAGGTACCGCCTTTTTCCCTAGATAGAAAAGTCCTGCCCAATGGGCAGGTACTGGCTACCTTATTGATTCTGGAAGGGAAAAGGCCAGTAAAAAATAATTAACGTAATTTCACGACCCAAACTTTACCGCGGTTTGAAAGAAATGGTATCAAAATTTTAGATTTTTATTTTCAATAATCATCAAAGAGCGAAACAAATAAAATAACAGCTAACAGCCCGCAAAACAATGGACTCAATTCCCTCACTTCTTTTTCACCGACCCGCCTTTTTGAAAATCATCCTGATCCCAATCATCTCCCTCCCAGCCCTCATCTTGCTGGCCCTTCTCTTTTTCTTTATCATCAAACGCTATTTCTGCCATAGTCCCTCCCTGATTTATAAAACAAACAATCCCGAGCTAAACAAAAGCGCTACCACCGCCAAGCCCATCCCGACCAAAAAACTGACATCCCCGCCCCACACCAAGCCGCTTTTACGTTCGTTTTCTTTTTTGATGGAAGCGTAAATCTTTTCCGCGGCCTTAACATATTCAACCCAAAAACGCGACCGCGATGTTTGGGCCCGATATTCTTGAATCAGCCGGTCGGGCTTGATAATACCCTTGCCCACCGACGACCAAATACTGCGCATGTACGCGAAAATCGCCCAAGCGAGCGCTAGCACGCACATGACTAAAAGCATAGCTACCCACCAAGAAAGCTTGGCCCGGCATTCTATGGCCGTGCGGACAATCAGCGTTAAGATAACGCCACAAAACCCCAACATGCTGGTGGCCTTCGCGGCCATGGCCTGATTATGTTTATCAATCATTTCCCAACCGGTTTTAATGTGTTCAAAAATCTCTTTTAAGTTTTCTACTTTTGGATCATCTTCCATGCGTTTGTCCTGAGTTAAGTGGTTGAGGTTGAGTTTCCTGAACACCAAATAATTTCTAAACAATAAAGTAAAAGCAGCTTTCTAAATTTTCTTTATAGTAACAGAAAGATCCCTAACGCAATGGGCTAGTTTTATAAAGTGATGGCTGGCTGAGATTCGGATTCTGATCATTATTTGAATCGTCCTTACTCTCTTCCCCTCGCCTTGTAAAAATCAAAACAGACTTCACGTATCCAATAGTCCTCAAACCCTTCTTAAGTTGACTAAATCCAGAATTTTCTCAAAGCCTTCTTTACCACACGGAGAGCTTTGTTATACTAGACACATGATGCGTCGAGGATTACTCGCGTTACTAATACTAGCAAGCCTTTCCCGTGTTGCCCACGGGGCCACGATGCTCAACGTCGGACACGTGGAACTACTCGGGGCTTACTCCGAAGTCAAAGACGGCAACACCGACGTCGGCCAGGACCTGACGGGATTTTGGGCGCCGATCATCAAAATTTCCGACACGTACTGCGTCATTCCCCTCATCGACGTGCATCTTAACCGCGTCGCTCAGTTTCTGCCGGAAGATCAAGGCAACCGTTTCAACAATACCTATTTAACCACCAATACCAACATCGCCTTTCGCAAAGAATTCAAACCGGGCTGGTTTAGCAAAGTCACGGTACTGGGCACCTGGAATTTCATGAAAGAATCCCAGGAAGACAATTGGGGAAAAGGTCTCTACGATTACACGGACGTCGGCGCCAATCTGGAAGTCAAGCACCTCAAGAAAACGGACACGAGCGAAGGGAATGCGGCGCTCTCTTTTGAATATTACCGCCGCAAGTATCCTAACTTTCAAACCCTCATTTCAGAAACGTCGGTGACGCCCCCGGAAGTGGATGAAAAAGATTTTCACGCGTTTAAACCCAAGCTTCGCCTGGATTACGCGACCGCCGGTGGGCTAACCCTCTTTGCGCAGCCGTACTTTGAAAGCCGACATTTTGACGACAAACATCTCGTCAAGGACGATGGGACGCTCGACCTCGCAAAAAAACGTACCGACAGTCAAGTCGTTCTGGACTTTGGCGCAAGCCATCGACTCCCCTGGGAAAAACTTACACTAGGACTGGACAACAGCCTCACGCATTACCGTAGCAACATCGGTTTCTACGATACTCGCTCGACCTTAAGCCTTTCTGATGACGTGTTCACGGCAGATTACTACAACTACGACAGCGGTCGGATCTCACCGTGGTTTGAATTTGCGTACCCCATCACCAATGAAAAAATCATCCGCGCCCGGCTAGGCTACGCCTTTAACTATCGCCGCTACCTAGACCGTAAAGCGCAAAGTGCGAACGGCACCTACTTACCCGAAGACCAAAAAGATAACGAGCAGGAAATGTTTTTTTCTCTGAATATTCCGCTCGCCAACGACTGGGACTGGGTCACCCGCTACAGCAACACCCGCACGCGCTCCAACCAAGAATACGAAGCGTTTTACCGCTACAGCTACGATTACGCCACCATCAAATCCGGCGTGGCTGTGGATTTCTAAAAATCCCGCTATACAAAATCAGAAAATTTAAAATTTAGCGCATCGAGTTTAGAATTTGAATAATGGGCCGCCGGCGTTAAGACGAAGGCGGCCCCCACGTCTCCTCCACACATCATTTAGTGACTCGTTTCCCGTGACCCGCTTTCGGGCCACGAGTCACTAACGACGGACCATCCTTTTTCATAAATTTGATTTACCAGGAAAGCGGTTGATACCAATCTGGCGTCCCGCGCCAAATAAGACTGCGGATAGGAACGTAAATCACCGTCCATACGTTTGAACTAAAGGAGAGTTTAATTTCAATATTATTATTACCTACCGCCGTAAAACCCGGGAGATTGGCGCCGAGCACGGAAAAAAGGTCGTTAAACGTATGCGTGCCTTGCAGCGTACCGTTGTCATTGATCACATAAATATCAAAAGTCGCCCCAACCGACGGATATGAAAAATTGTACGGATTGGTATTCGGGGTCCCGGCGTTGACCGAATACGTAAGAAAGCTGCCCCCATTGACCGACGCGGTATTAACGACATTCTGTGTCCACTGGGATCCGAACGCCGGGTTGGCGTAAGCGCGGGAGTTAACAAAAGAATCCGTTGTCCCTTGGTGTTCAAAAAGCACTTTCATGTTCGTGGGAAACAGAGCCGGCGCGGTGGCTCCATAATTGGGAATGGAACTTAAATAGATATCCCACGGTAAATCTCGAATTTGCGGTGACGATAATCCCGACAATGAGCTATTAAAACTCGTAGACCAAAGCATTGAAGTCCATCCTCCCGCACTAGAATCATATGTAATAACCTGGACATCCACTTCATTGGGTTTAGGACGAAAAACGTACTCTTCGGTGCGAACCCAATTTCCGGAATGATTCTTGAGAACCTTGTGAGTCTGCGCGTCCGAAATCCGATCCATCAGAAAATCTTTGGTTCGTTCATTATTGTCGGTGAGCATCCCCGCGATTTCTGATCGTAAGCCTGGAATTGATTGCACCTGGGCGTAACGTTTCACCCGGATGTCGGCACGATTGCCCGTGAGAGCTGGATTGAGAGGAAAAACATCCGCAATATCCGGGACGCCATCCGAGTCCGAATGCACCTGCAGCGGGGAAGTTTTTTGCACGCGGGCCTCTTCCCAATCGGTCAGCCCATCGCCATCGGTATCCTGCTTTAAAACTGCCGTGTGAAAAACGTTGATCTCATCGCTGTCGATCAAAAAATCATTGTCATCATCTGAATCAATGTTGTCCGGGATGCCATCAAAATCATTGTCTCCCGGCAAACTCCCGGTCGTATAGCCCGGCAAATAGGCCTGCTGTTCCAACTGATTACCCATGATGGCATTCTGCTGTTGCTGATAAAAATTTTGTTGTTGCTGGTAAATATCCAACGGCCCCGGAACTCCCAAAAATTTGACAGCGTCCGGAGGTGGCGGTTGGTCCGGAATCCCATCTCCATTTAAATCGGGCGGCGGATCCGGAAATCCATCGCCATTTTTATCCGGTGGTAAATCAGGAACACCATCCCCATTGGCATCCGGTGGAGGTGGCGGTAAAACATCGACCTCCCAATCAGATTGAAATTGTTGCATTTTCTCAGGCGGGGGCACAAAGGGATCACTAACATCTCCCCCACTATCGGCCGTTACGGCAAAACCGGCATTCAGTTGCCGGGTCTCTCCTCGCGAACCATCACGCAACTCAACTCGTCCACGCTCGACAAATACTTCGGTAAAATCCGGCCGCGCGTTGACATATAAAATCGTTCCGCGCACCCCGATCGTGGTCATGGGAGTTTTAATTTCAAACTGCTGTTTTTGTTTAGAATTGACTTCGGCTTTTAAGGAAGCTTTGATGACATCAAAAACGCTTTTAGGTTTACCGGACTTTAAATCCAATCCCAGTTCGCTGATAATCAGCGTTGAATTGGCTTTAATGGACACGACATTTCCATTAGAAAACTCAACGCGGACTGATCCGTCAGGGCCCGAGCGAAGTTCATCGCCCTGTTCCAAAACGGCGTTTAACGTGAGCGGAACCCATTCGCTAAGATTCACCTTTCGAACGTCGACCTGACCGGCGACCGCGGTCACGAGCCCAGTAAAAGTGCCCGCCATACGATCCAGTTCAGCTTGAGCGGAAAGCTGCTTGGGCGCGGATTGAGTGGAGGCCTCCGCAGCCAGAATTCCCGATGGGTACACGCACAAGATTCCACACGCGAACGCGAGCCACCCCCCAAGAATTTGTTTAAGCATGCCCTAATTTTAATGGAATCAAGAGGAGATAAAACAAAAAATTGAATTTATTTCGTAGACCGTGAATGAATACAACCAGACGAAGAATAATAGAGGGCCGCCTGAGTATTGACGCAGGGCGGCCCCTCACTTCCATTCACTATTTTTTAAGAAAAACGCAACGTAATAAACGGATAGTCTACCAACTCATCCGGCCATTCCCCAGGACCGTCGAACACTTTGGCAAAATGGCGATCGACGCTGGAAAGAAACTCTGCAATATTCAACCCTAAATAAACCGGTTCCACCCCTTGGGCTTTTTTTAATAAAGCGGTCCCTCCCAAATAATGGCTGCGCACACCGCGCGCGTCACGCAAATGCCACTTATAGAGTGCGGCTGCGATTTTAATCAGTCCCTGGAGATAATCACTCTCCCGGCTACCGCGGCCATAGAGCGCCCACAGTCCTTCGAAAGCCTCATGCGTTTCCCACCAGTAAGCGTAATTAAATAAATCAACGCCGTAAAGATACGTCGCGTGCGTTGACCAATTCTGCACCGTTAACAGCGGCGGCTCAAACTCTTTGCCATAAGAATGACCCTCGGGGTCAGCAGTCGGATGTGGATTTTCTCCCAGGATAAAACGATACGGCGGAAAAGGAAGGTTAGAGTAACGCTGAGGGGCTGGTTGGGGTATGGGATGCATCACAAGAAAGAATCACTTTCAAATTGTCTTTAGTTGCAACGTTTTTTTAAGCAACATGGTTAAAAATACGAACAACCCAACGGACCACCAGCCCACGAGCATCGTCAGCCCAGTAAAACTGGTCACGGCAAAAATGAAGTACACCTCATTCTTGCCCGGCACAAGCGGCACGGCTTTATACGCCAGCTGAGCCCGTGACACCGGTACCGGCTGACCATTAACGGTCGCGCTCCACCCCGCGTGCCAAACGTCCGAGTACAACAGCCACGCCGGCGCCCCAGAGTCATTATGAACTTCAAAAACAACCTGATTAGCGTCAAACCGACGCAAACTCCACGGTAAACGCACACGCTCTGACACCGTTGGATCGAGGAAGGTCGCAAGCGGGCCGCCCGTAGCACCCCCTGCCGAATGATCCAACAACAATTGTTCCCCCGAGAAAACACCTTCGCGCAAAAGCTCGGCTTGCGATGAGTCGGCCAACGCGTGGGCTTGCCGAAAAAACTGCACCTTGCTTTCGCTTACTCCGGCCATCGTCACCCCGGCCACTTTCTCGCGTGGAAATTCCCAGAA
>CAYXGG010000005.1:0-21170 GCA_964464475.1 uncultured Planctomycetales bacterium
GGCAAAATGTTTTTAATTGACGTTAAAGAAGGTCGCATTATTGATGATAAAGAATTGAAGCATGAGTACAGCACGCGTCAACCTTACGGTCAATGGCTCAAGGATCAGCGGATTGATATTAAGGATCTTCCTGAAAAAAGGGGGCACGTGCTTAACGAGAAGACCCTTCTTGCGCGGCAAAAGGCGTTTGGTTACACAATAGAAGATTTGAAAATTATTTTAAAGCCGATTGTCGAGGGGGGCGAAGAGGCGACGGGATCCATGGGGACGGATACGCCGCTTGCGGTTTTGTCGCAACGTTCGCAGCCCTTATTTAATTATTTTAAACAATTATTCGCTCAAGTGACCAACCCTCCGGTGGACGCGATTCGGGAAGAAGTTATCATGGCGGAGGACGTCATGTTGGGCGCGGAAAGTAATCTACTTGAAGAAACGCCGCATCATGCACATCGTTTGCATCTGGCCCATCCGGTTATTTCTAATGATGAATTGGAAAAAATCCGGCATTTGAATCAAGGGAATTTGCGTTCCATTACGCTACCGATCACTTTTAAAGTTGAAGAAGGCGTCAAGGGATTGGCGAAGGCGATGAACGAGCTGTGCCGCTTGGCTGATGAAGCCGTCGAAGAAGGGTATTCTTTATTGATCCTATCCGACCGGGACGTCAATGAACATCATGTGCCGATTCCTTCTTTATTGGCTTGCGCGGGAATTCATCATCATTTGATTCGTCAGGGAACTCGCACCCGAGTGAGCTTCGTTTTAGAAACCGGAGAGGCGCGTGAGATGCATCATTTTGCGGTTTTGATCGGCTACGGGGCAAACGCGATTAATCCCTACCTGCTTCTGGAAACAATCGAACATGAAATTAAGTTGGGCAATTATTCGCCTGACATGACGATTGAAAAGGCGACAAAGAATTTGATTAAGTCGACCCGAAAAGGATTGTTTAAAGTTATTTCCAAAATGGGAATTTCGACGATCCAATCGTATTGCGGTGCGCAAATTTTTGAAGCGGTGGGGCTGGGCGAAGAGTTGATTGAGAAATATTTTACCGCAACCCCGTCGCGCATCGGAGGGATCGGTATTGATATCGTCGCTGAGGAAACATTGCGTCGCCATGCCCACGCGTATCCTAAACATGGTGAGAGCGAGCCCTTATTGGATTTAGGTGGTGAATATCATTGGCGTCGAGAAGGCGAACATCATCAGTATAATCCTCAAACCATCGCGCTGTTGCAGCACGCGGTGCGATCTAAAGACTATGGAATTTTCAAAAAGTATTCCGCGTTGATTAATTCTTACGATAAAAATTTAGCCAATATCCGCGGGTTGCTAAAATTCAAAAAAGGTCGGGCCATTCCCTTGACGGAAGTTGAGCCGGCCGCAGAGATCGTGAAGCGTTTCGCGACGGGCGCCATGAGTTATGGCTCGATTTCTAAAGAAGCGCATGAAACGCTGGCGATTGCCATGAATCGGCTGGGTGGGTTTTCCAACACCGGGGAGGGCGGTGAAGATGCGGAACGTTATCAAAAAGATCCTAACGGTGATTGGCGTCGTAGCCGCATCAAGCAGGTGGCGCAGGGACGTTTTGGTGTTACGATTGAATATTTGGTTAATGCGGATCAATTACAAATTAAGATGGCGCAAGGGGCCAAGCCGGGTGAGGGCGGTCAGCTGCCGGGTCATAAAGTGAGTAAGGAAATCGCCAAAACTCGTCACACGACGCCGGGTGTCGGACTTATTTCTCCGCCCCCGCATCACGATATTTACTCTATTGAAGATTTAGCGCAGCTGATCCATGATTTGAAAAATTCTAATCCGAAAGCGGACGTTAGTGTCAAATTGGTTTCGGAGATTGGCGTTGGCACGGTCGCGGCCGGTGTGTCTAAGGGGAAAGCGGACCATGTGCTTATTAGCGGATTTGAGGGAGGCACGGGAGCTTCTCCGCAAACGTCGATTAAGCACGCCGGGTTGCCGATGGAATTAGGCATCGCGGAAACGCAGCAGGTTCTGGTTTTAAACGATTTGCGGGGACGTATTCGCGTGCAGACCGACGGCCAATTAAAAAGCGGCCGGGATGTCGCGATCGCGGCGATGCTAGGCGCGGATGAGTTTGGGTTTTCTACCTCGGCGCTGGTGACGATGGGATGTATTCTGTTACGCAAATGCCACTTGAATACCTGTTCGGTTGGGATCGCGACTCAGGATCCAGCGTTGCGCAAGAAATTTGCCGGCACGCCCGAGCAGGTGGTGAATTTCTTTACCTTTATTGCCGAAGAAGTGCGAGAAATCATGGCGGAATTAGGTTTCAAGAAATTTGAAGATATGGTCGGCCGTGTTGATATGTTGGAAACTCAAGACGCAATTGATCACTGGAAAGCTAAGGGTTTGGATTTGACGAATATTTTACATAAACCGGATGTTCCTCCGGGAGTCGCTATTCGTCATTCTGGGAAACAGGATCATGGATTAGATAAGGCACTCGACGTAGAATTAATTAAGCGCTGCAAAGACGCCATTGAACACAAGAAATCTGTTCAGTTGGAGATTCCTATTCGTAATATTAATCGAACGGTCGGTACTATGCTTTCTTCGGAAATCGCGCGTCGCTATGGATTGGCGGGTCTTCCGGAGAATACCATTCAGATTAAGTTTACTGGGTCCGGCGGGCAGAGCTTTGGGGCCTTTTTGGCTCAGGGAGTTTCTTTGACGCTCGAGGGTGACGCTAATGATTATGTGGGCAAAGGTCTCTCGGGTGGAAAGATCGTTGTTTTTCCTTCAAAAAATGCGTTGTTTGTTCCGGAAGAAAACATTTTGGTCGGTAACGTGGTTCTTTACGGGGCCATCCAAGGGGAAGCTTATTTTCGCGGATTAGCCGGGGAGCGTTTTGGCGTGCGCAATTCCGGAGCGAAAGCGGTCGTGGAAGGTGTTGGTGACCATGGTTGTGAATATATGACGGGTGGACGAGTTGTGGTCATTGGCCCTACGGGACGCAACTTTGCGGCCGGGATGAGTGGTGGTTTGGCGTTTGTGTGGGACACGGACGGTCAATTTGCCAAGCGTTGCAATATGGGAATGGTTGATCTGGTCGCTCTTGATGATACGGAAGACATTCAGGAGGTAAAAACACTGATTGAAAACCATTCTAAATATACAGGTAGTCTCGTCGCGCAAAAGATTTTGCGTAACTGGGAGACGAGTGTTAAACAATTTGTTAAAGTTTATCCTAAAGATTATCGTCGGGTTTTGGAAGAAGCAAATCGTATTAAAAGCGACGTGGATAAACTAGCGACAAAATAAGCAGGAGAGGACGTTGATCGAATATGGGTGACGTGAAGGGATTTATGCAATGGCCCCGGAAAGATTTTGATAAGGAGCCAGTCCAGGATCGCTTGAAACATTGGAAAGAATTTACGCAGTCGCTGCCGGAAGACGAATTAAGAAAACAAGGTGGCCGCTGCATGGATTGTGGTGTTCCATTTTGTCAGTCGGGGTGTCCGATCGGTAACATTATTCCTGATTGGAATGATTTGGTTTACAACAACCGTTGGCAGGAAGCGATTGACCGATTACATAAAACCAATAATTTTCCGGAATTTACTGGTCGTGTTTGTCCTGCGCCTTGCGAGAATGCTTGCGTCTTAGGTATTAATGAACCGGCGGTTACGATCAAGAATATAGAAGTTGCCATTATCGAGAAAGCTTATGAAGAAGGCTGGATTAAGCCGCATGCTCCGAAACATCGCACGGGGAAAAAAGTCGCGGTGATCGGGTCGGGGCCTTCGGGGTTAGCGTGCGCGGATCAGTTGAACAAGATGGGGCATAAAGTCACGGTGTATGAAAAAAATGAAGTGATTGGTGGGTTGTTGACGCTGGGGATCCCGGACTTTAAATTAGAAAAGCAGGTGGTAGAACGCCGCGTCAAACGCATGCATGAAGAGGGCGTTGATTTTAAGACGAAAGTTAATGTGGGAGTCGATATTTCCGCTCAGGAATTGCGAAAGAAATATGACGCAGTTATCCTTTGTGGTGGTGCTGAAGACGCTCGTGACTTGCCCATTCCGGGGCGAGAGCTGGAAGGCATTTATCAAGCCATGCACTTTTTGCCGCAGCAAAATCGTCGAGGCTTAGGTCAGCATATTGACCCTAAAGTTTCGGTTACGGCCAAGGGGAAAAGGGTGGTAATTTTAGGGGGCGGAGATACCGGGTCGGATTGCTTGGGGACGTCCAACCGTCAGGGCGCGGTTTCGGTTAAACAATTTGAATTGCTGCCACGGCCTCCCAAAGATCGAGCCGCGGATAATCCTTGGCCTAATTGGGCGTTTGTGTATCGCAAATCTTCTTCGCATGAAGAAGGCGTGGAACAGGATTATTGCGTTTTGACTAAGAAATTTAGTGGAGAAAATGGGAAATTAACAAAATTGCATGCGGTGCGTTTAGAGTATGGGCCCAAAGATCCGGTGACGGGTCGATCGGCTTTTAAAGAGATTCCGGGTTCGGAATTTGAAGTGGAATGTGATATGGTGTTACTGGCCATGGGATTTTTGGGGCCGGTGAAAAAAGGGATGTTAGAAGAATTGGGGGTCGAATTGGACGCCCGAGGCAATGTGAAGCATGATCATAATAAGATGACTAGCATTCCGGGAGTTTTTACTGCCGGAGACATGGCTCGGGGGCAATCGCTGGTGGTTTGGGCAATTCAGGAAGGACGCGCTGCAGCCGATGGGGTCGACAAATATTTAATGGCGCAAGTTAAAGTCTAGAAGGTATCTAAAAAAGGGGCGGATATGACAAAGTGGACCATAGTGCTATTGACTGCGGTGGTATTGGTGGGATGTGATAATAAGAATCAATCTGCTCAGACTTCTAGCTCGCTTACGCGTTTTACTCCGGACTCGCGACAGCAGTCGCAATCCAAAGAGATGTTGATTCAACGCGGAGTCGCGGCGTTAAACCAAAAGGATATTGCGACCGCTATTCAGAATTTTTCGCAAGCCACCACGGTGGATCCATCTGATCCTCAGCCGCATTTTGTTTTGGCGGAGGTTTATATGCGTTTGAACAATTTGCCTAAGGCTATTGAAAGTTTTGAAAGAGTTATTCAATTACAACCGGACAACGGTCAGGCGTTCTTTCTTTTAGGGGTAAGCTATGGATTGAATGGCGATCGAGAGACGGCCAAAAAGGCCTTAGAACGCAGCGCGGTAATTTTCCAGCAGAAAAAAGATGAGGAAAATTTCAAGCGGGCTGTGGTAAACTTACAACAGATTATGCAGGTGGAGGAAGAAATGGTTTCTTCCAATGTGGTCCCAGGAACTATTAATAAGGACATGAATCAACCGGCCAAGGTTAAGTAATCTATTTTAGGAAATCACCCATGCGTTATTGTACAGCTATTGGTCTACTCGGATTTTTGAGTTTGGTTGTGGGGGGCTCAGGTTTCGTCGGGGCCATGGAAGACCAGGTCATGATGCCGGTTCAGGCAACGGTTCGTAGCGATATCGAGAGTGCTCCCGCCTCTGCCTCAAGTGAAAAAGCGATCCAAGAGGGGCAGTCGTTGTCTATCGCGGAGTTTACCTCACGTCTTAAGGAAATTCAGCAGGAACGTAATAAGGTCATTGCTGATTATAATCAAGCAAAAAAAGATTATGATAAGAAATTGACTGAGGAGCTGAATCGATTAGGTAAAACACCGGAAGATTTAGCGACTAAAACCGCTCTCATGGATGAAGCTTTATTGCAGCAAGCAAAGATGCGCGAAGAGTATAAGGAAAGAATTGAATTATTGAAGGATCGAGAAGATAGTTTGCGGGCTTTGCGAACCGGAGACCAGGAACTTTCGCCCGGCGAGAAAAGAATGCTTTACCAAAAGCAGCTAGAGCGCGAATCCACTTCGATGCGAGAAATTTCAGATAGAATTAAAAAGCAAAATCAGCAAATAAGGCAACAGCGGGAGAAGCGGGCTTCCCAACGAAATAAAGCACCTGCTACTGAACGCAAACCCGTTGACTCGTCATCAACGCCCCCGGAAAATCTTATGCCCCCGGGCATACCTAAATAACGTTGCAGCTCAATTGAATTTATGTTAGCTCTTTCCACTGCTTGGAATGCTAAGCGCCAGTCCAATCCGCAGGCTCTTCTTGAAGAAATTAAATCTTTAGGTTTTGATTACATTGAGTTGGGATATAGTTTCTCAGAACTTTTTTTGGAAGAGATGTTGGCCGTATTGCCTAAAATCGGTTTAAAAGTTTCTAGCGTACACAATTATTGTCCATCACCAGATGATGGGCAGCCGGATCGCCATGTCTCCAATTTGCATCGTATGTCGGCAATTAACGAGATGGAACGTAAACGTGCGGTATTTTGGACGAAGAAATCTATCGATACCGCTGCGCGCGTCGGGGCCAAAATTGTGGTTATTCACGCGGGAACCGTCGAAATCGAGGGGGATCTGGAAAAGCAATTGATCCAAATGCATAAGGAGGGTCAGGGAACTTCTGCGGAATTCTCCCGACTACGGGATAATTTTATTAAGGAAAGACGCAAATCCGCGGGTCCGCATTTGGAGGCTATTTCTCGAAGTCTCGCGGAAATATTACCTTACGCTAGGACCAAAAATGTTTTGATTGGCTTGGAAACCCGATACTATCCTACGGAAATTCCTAATCAGGAAGAGGTCGGTTATTTTTTAACACAGTTTGCGGCTTCTGGATTAGTCTACTGGCATGATAACGGGCACGCGGAAGTCAATGAACGGTTAGGGCTGGCCACGCACCTGGGTTATTTGGAACCTTACTATCAGTATCTTTATGGGATGCATATTCATGGGGTTTTGGGGTTGAGGGATCATCAAGCCCCGTTTACCGGGGATTTTGATTTTGCCAGAATAGAAAAGTTTTTGTTGAAACCCGGACTCATTAAGGTTATTGAATCGCATCAAAATGCGACGCCGGAATTGATTAAGGCCGCGATGGCGAAGCTGGCCTGATGAGTTTTTATTGTTGATGGGGGAGAGGGGCCCTGAAACCAATTTGGTTTCAGGGCCCCTTTTATTTTAGAATTATTTGTAACTTTCCGAGTCGAGGGGCGTTTGACGACCGGGAGAGAGAAAGAACGGGATGGAGCAGTCAGATCAAGAACTTATCGCGCGATATTTAGACGGTGACCAAACGGCGTTCAGGGTGATCTTTGAGCGTTATAAGAACCGTCTGTTTAACTACGCCTGGCGGGTGTTGGGGAATCGTGCCGATGCGGAGGATGTGGTGAGTGAAGTTTTCTTAGCAGTTTTTGAGAAGCGATATCGCGTGCAAGCGCAAGCTAAGTTTTCAACGTGGTTGTATACCGTGGCGCATAATGGTTGTATGACTAAATTTAGACAAAAGAAGAATATGGTTTCTTTGTGGTTCCAGCAGGCCGAGAGCGATACTCCCCAAGAATGGGATCTTCCGGATGCAGGCCTCACACCATCTCAACAGTCGGATCAAAAAGATGTTATCGCCGTGGTTCGGGCCGCTGTAAAGAAACTTCCCGTAGAACAGAGAGAAGCGTTGATTTTGCGAGAATACCAGGGATTAAGTTACGACGATATTGCCCGAGTCCTGGATTGCTCGTTAGAAAAAGTAAAGATTCTGATTTTCCGGGCGCGAGAAGGTTTAAAAGGAACTTTGCCCGCATCATTTTTGGAGGAACGCTATGGTTAGCGAAGAACAAAAGATTTTGATTTCCGCTTATTGTGATCATGAAGTTTCTGCCGCTGAACGGCAGAGGGTGGAACAATGGTTGGCTTCTTCTCCCGAAGCCAGGCAGTATTTAAAAAGTCTGCAAATGTTGTCAGCTGCTTTGCATCAATGGCCCGCTCAATCTCTCTCTCCTGATCTGGAACAGAAAATACAAAACGGTTTTTCTGGAAAGAAAAAGGAGAATACTATGAACGAACAAAAAGTTTTACGCATTGCCGCGACGATGAGTGTCCTCGTCATTGTGTTTGTCATGGCTCAACAGTATACATACAAGACAATTCACGGTAGGGTTTCCGTTCCGGAAGATCAGCTAACAACATCAACCCAGCAAAGTTTTTCAGAAGTTGACTCTCGTCCTGTGGTTGATGATTTGAAATATCAAGTACCGAGGAAAGAAGAAGCCTCGGTCAAGAAGTCTTTAAAAAAAACCGAGGCTATTCCAGCTCGATCCTCAGATTCTACTGGCCCCCTAGACAACAATCGTCGTCTTCTTGCTTCTGAGTCTGGGGAGAAAAAGGACAAAAGTCATTTTGAGTCTTTATCTGATGAAGAACGACGGGCTAACGAAAAGTCCGGAATTCTTTTGGAATCCGGGAATTCTTTTCCTGCGAGTGCCGTTACCAAAAACAAGCAAAATGAGATTGATCAATTAGTGCGTATCGATAGTCCTAAAGAAGCTTATTTAGGGAGGGGAGAGCGAGAGAAATTACGGGATGGCCACTCGTTTTCCTCCGATGGATTATGGCTGAACCGTTCTAGTCGAGAGGGCTCTTTACTCGCAGCTAATGTATCTAATGGTTATCAATCTCTAAATCAAAATAAAGATCTTCTGGGAGGTAAAGTGGCTTGTTGCTTCCCGCCTTGGCCTCACCCCATTGAACCGCCAGTGTATATCCCTGATCCTGTCCCTGCTTTACCGATCAACACCGAACAGTATGACGCACTGGCTGAAAATAGTTTTCTGGAAGTTCGCAGTAACCCTTTGTCAACTTTTGCTGTTGATGTGGACACCGCATCCTATGCCAACATCCGTCGTTTTATCAATGGTGGCCAATTGCCACCTCGCGACGCGGTTCGGATTGAAGAAATGATTAATTACTTTACTTATGACTATCCTCAACCGGAAGGCAAAGAGCCTTTTTCGATCACAACAGAAGTCGCTGTTTGTCCTTGGAATCCTAAACATGATTTATTGATGATTGGATTACAGGGGAAGAGTATGGCCGCTGATCATTTGCCGCCGGGAAATCTAGTTTTTCTGATTGATGTTTCCGGCTCGATGGATGAGCCGAACAAATTGCCGTTGTTAAAATCCGCGTTTAGATTACTCGTTAATCAGATGCGTCCTCAGGATCGGGTCGCGATTGTCACTTACGCCGGGGCGGCAGGAGTGGCGTTGCCGGTTACTTCAGGAGCCGAGAAGCAAAAAATTTTGGCTGCGATCGATGCTTTATATGCGGGTGGGTCTACGGCAGGCAGTGAGGGAATTAAAGTGGCCTATCGGTTGGCGCAGGACAACTTTTTAAAGGAGGGAAATAACCGAGTTATTCTGGCGACAGATGGAGATTTTAACGTGGGTGTCTCTAGCGACGATGAATTGGTCCGGCTCATTGAAGAAAAACGTGATGCCGGCATCGCGTTAAGCATCTTGGGTTTTGGGTCTGGAAATTATAAAGATTCCAAGATGGAAAAGTTGGCCGATAAAGGCAATGGCAACTACGCTTATATTGATAATATTTTGGAAGGTCAAAAGGTGCTGGTTAATCAATTGGGGGGAACGCTGTTGACCATCGCGAAAGACGTAAAAATTCAAATAGAATTTAATCCCGGCAAAGTGAAGGCATATCGATTGATTGGTTATGAAAACCGGAAATTGGCTAAAGAAGATTTTAATGATGATACGAAGGATGCTGGTGAAATTGGCTCTGGTCATTCGGTGACGGCGCTCTATGAGGTGGTTGGGGCGGACTCGGATGAAAGTTTTGCCAGTGTTGACGCTTTGAAATATCAGGAGGATCCAGCTAAAGTCGAACCTATGAAGGTCATTTCGAGCGAAGATCTAGTAACGATTAAATTGCGTTATAAAGAACCAAACGCGCGGCAAAGTCAGCTGTTAACTCGGGTTGTTTCGTCTCGTGAGAAGGCGCGAGAATCGCAGTCGAATAATTTTAAGTTCGCGACAAGTGTAGTAGAGTTTGGATTGCTTTTGAAAAATTCTGCTTATAAAGGGCAATCAGCTTATTCAACGGTGCTCGAGCGAGCGCGTCAGTCCCGCGGCGAAGACCCGCAAGGATATCGGGCGGAGCTGATTCGTTTAGTAGAAAGCGCGGCGTTGCTGGATCATCAGGACGCATCGGTTTATCCACAATAGTAACGCTCAAGACCGTTACATAGGTCACGCTCATTTTGATACAATTAGGCCTCTGCGGCTGTCCCTTTCGTTGCTGATCGGGGTATCCGCAGGGGCCTTGTCTTTTTAGAGCTTTTCTTTTATCATACTCCCTTCTATGAATGCTTTTCCTTTCCCTAGATTGCTAGGCATTATTGTTTCGTCGCTGTTTTTGTTTCTGGCCTTTCCTAATTTAATCATCTTAAGAGGAGCTTGGCCACTGGCCTGGCTTTTTGCCTTACCCTTGTTTTGGTCCTTAGCGCAGCATAGCTTTTGGGTTCGGTTGCGTTGGGGACTGCTTTTTAGTTTAGTTTTTTGGGGTTTATTTTTTTATTGGATGATCCCCTTGAATTTGTTGGGATATGTCGCCCTGGTTAGCTTATTTTCTTTGCCCACCATTGTATTTTGTACAATCTTTCAACTACCTGTTTTCTCAACAAAATCAATCATTTATCATTCCAAAAAAGTTTATTATTTTGAACGAATCCTGCGTCGGGTTCTGACTGGTAAAGGGGTGGAAGTTTTATTGCCGGCTGCCGTTTGGGTTTCTAGTGAATTCTGGCTGTCTAAGCTTTTGGGGGGATTCAGCTGGAATTTGGGATATTCTCAGGCGTTTTATCCTCCTAATATTCAGCTAGCGGAAATTACTGGGGCTTATGGTATTAGTTTCGCGTTGATTTTGTTTAATTACTCGGTTTTTCGCACGTTGACGCAGCGCGATGGCCGTTTATTTTATATGTTTGCCGCCTTAAGTGTGGTGCTGCTGTTTTCTTGGTTTGGTTTTGTAAAACTGACGCCGCCGTCTTTAAAAAGTCCGCAGTCGAGTTTCTTGACGGCAGGCGTAGTGCAACCCAATGTTGACCCTCGCAAGAAAATGCTGCCGGATTACGCCATGGAGATCACGGAAAAGCATTTGGATTATTCTCGCGCCTCAATCAAAGAACAGCGTTTGCAAATTCTTATCTGGCCGGAGACGGCCATTCCGGATGATTTCCTGAAGCGATGGCCGTTAAGAGAGAAAATTACGCAAATGGCCAGAGAAGCGGGCGGGTACTTGTTGACCGGATTGGTTTTGAAGGAAGAGAATAGCTTTTTTAACGCGGCGGCTTTGATCAATAAAAATGGTGCCATTGAAGATATTTATCGCAAGCAGTATTTGGTTCCTTTTGCTGAATATGTTCCCGGTCGGCAGCATTTTTCATTTTTGAGTGATTTGTTATTGGCGGGGCACGAGGGGTTTTATCCGGGGAGAAGCTCCGGGGTCTTTTTGCTGAAATTGAAACTAACGGGTCATAAAGTTGTCACTTCGCGTCTGGGAATCGTCATTTGCTCCGAAAATATGTACCCGGCGCTGCTGAGAGATTTAAAAAATAAGGGATCGCAAGCGTCAGTTGTTTTAATTAATGATGGTTGGTTTGCCTATCCTTCTGTCATGCTGTTGCACGCACAGGCTACGGTGTTGAGGGCTGTGGAAACGCGTATGCCGTTGGTCCAGGCAACGAACTCCGGGTGGAGTTTCTGGGTCGATGACAAAGGCTGGATTAAGAATTATCCGGATGGGTTAAAAACGTTAAATCACGCGACGTATTTTGTTTTTCCGATACCCTTGGTGGAAGTTCAAACTTTTTACGCCCAAAAAGGTGATATTTTTGCGTGGGGCTGTAGCGTCTTTGTTATAATGACCTGGTTGGCCGGATGGATTTTAAAACTAATAAATTCGCGAAAGAGTTATTAAATGATCCCTGCTTCGTTATGGATGGCGGTAGTTGTGTTGCTGACAACCGGATCCCCGGTTTTGGCTGGCGGGGCTGTTGCCGCGACTCAGCAAAGAAAACAGGGTATGCAGCAGCAGATGATGCAACAGCAAATGCAACAACAAGCGATGCTTCAACAGGCCCAACAGCAACAGGCGGCCAGTGCTACGGCAGAAGTGGCGGATACGGTTGATATTGAACAGATTTGGACGCGTATGGAAACAACTTCAGACGCTTGGCCGCTGATGATTGATTTTGAAGCCAAAGCTTTGACGGTTGCGCATTTTATTGATCGTTTTACTCAGCAGGGCATTCAGGTCCGCAATCCCCCCGAGTATTATGTGCAGATGATCGATGATATGTCGGTTAATAGTCCGGAGCTTTTAACCAACTCATTTGATAAGGTTTTAACGTTGGTGACGGTGCTGGAGTACGATTATGATAATGGCGAAAATCCCGACGAATTGGCCAAACGTTTTTTAGGGCCCACGCAATACCAGGAAAATCGTCGTCGATTAGGGTTGGAGTAACCGATTATTGACCTTTCTACTACGCAAGACAGGTATATGGAAGTCAACCTGCCTGCCCGTCTCGCCGATGGCGAGCCGAGGCGGACCGGACAGTCAGGTACGGCCTTTCCCCGAAGAGAAGAAAGGTCTAATGCTGGCTTCCGCTCTATACTTGATAATAAAAAGGCCAGTAATGAATCAGATGGTGCGATTGCTGGCCAGTTCCATGGCAGCCTGCGTGTTGTTGATGGGTGGGCTTCTCCATGCTGAAGACCGTCTTCCTGCAGATTTTGGCTCTGCCAAAGAGCTTTACCAGACCTACGTTTTTTTAGCGGCTAAACTTGATCCGCTGATTGTTGATTTCTACGCTCCCCAAGCGCAGATAGAAGAGACTCTCATCTTGCGTAACGGTACTCGACGCGTTAAGAAATATTCTAAAGAAGAATATCTGAAGGTTTTTGCCCAAATGTTGCCAGTTTTGGCGATGCAGGGTGAAAAATATATTTTTTCCGAGGAAAATTTTTCCTGGGAAGGTGAAAAGGTACGCATTCGATGCCAGCGGTATTCTTCCTTAAGGAAGTATAAACGTCCTTTAGAGTTACTCGTTGGCGTTGATGATAACGGGCGGTGGAAAATATTTGAAGAGAAGTCGCAGATTCGCATTCGTTGAGTTAATGAAGGAAAATTATGCTTTTGATGAGAAAAATAATTTATCTTTTATTGATAGTATTTTTAATGAATCCCACCTATTTGTGGGCGAGTCCGCTTGAGCAACTGGGTAGAGGTTTGACCAATGTAGTCACCTCTCCGGTGGAAATTCCCAAGCAAGTTCGTCGATATTGGATACGAGGTTCAGAAAAAACCTTTCATATTATTGCTTGGGTTTTTTGTGGGGCGGTGAAAGGAATGATCAATTCCACGGCCCGGTTGGGATCTGGTTTTTGGGACGTAGTCACGGTGGTGGTTCCCCGCTCTACGACCGCGGCGCCTTTGATGAAGCCGGATTATGTATTTGAAGAATGGCCGAAGCGAGTTCCCGGCGTGGTGTATAAAAATATTAATGACCAGTAATTCTTTTATTGTTAAAGATGATTGAGGATCACATGCGTCAGGGTAAGGCGTTAGTTTTAGGGGCTTCGGGTTATATTGGACAACGCTTAGTTGCTGCGTTGCTAGCCCAAGGGGTGTCGGTGCGCGCTGCGGGACGATCTTTGGTCAGGCTTAAAGGTTTTGCGTGGTCCGCGGATCCAGCCGTAGAATTTTGCGAAGTGGATGTTCTTAACGAGAGCCAAATATTAAACGCTATGGACGGATGTCCGATTGTTTATTATTTGGTTCATTCTATGAATTCCCAGCAGAAGGATTTTGTTCAAGCCGATCGTTTAGCGGCGCAACGGATCGTCCGCGCGGCAGAAAATAAAGGGGTGCAACGAATTATTTATCTAGGAGGTCTAGGAGATAAGCAGGCTAAGCTCAGCAAACATTTGCGCTCCCGTTTAGAGGTCGCTGAAATCCTGGTTAGTGGAAAAGTTCCGGTCACCACGTTGCGGGCGGCTATGATTATTGGTAAAGGTAGTTCTTCTTTTGAAATAATGCGCTATTTGGTGGAGCGATTGCCTTTGATGGTAACTCCGGCTTGGGTCAGCACGGAGTCGCAGCCTATCGCGGTGGAGAATGTGCTGAATTATTTAACGGGTTGTTTAAGTTCTCCGCAGACGATCGGACAGTCTTTAGATATCGGAGGGCCGGATATTTTATCTTACCGGAAATTAATGGAGCTTTACGCTGAAGAGAAAGGAATTTCTCGTCGACTCATTATTCCAGTCCCGATTCTTTCTCCAACACTGAGTTCTCATTGGATCCAATTTATTACGCCTTATCCGGCGTATATTGCCAGGCCTTTGGCCGAAGGATTGAAAAATCGGGTTGTTTGTCAAGATTATCGTATCCGTGATTGGATTCCCCAAAAGCTTTTGACCTGTCGCGAGGCCATTCGTCGAGCGCTGGCTGAGGGAACAGGATGAAAATATTCTTAGGAATAGTATTATGTTTTAGTGTTCTGAGTGGTTTTGTCGGGCCTGCGGAAGCTGAAAAGAAATTGGGTCAAGAATTTGCCCAGCGTTTGGAAGCAGCAAATACGAGGTTTGTTTTACAAGGCTTGGGAGCCAAAAGTTATCTACTGATTAAAGTTCTTGTGGCGGGATTTTATTTAGGCGAAGGTTTTTTATTGTCACCCGCTGACGCGGATGTTCCTAAACGGATAGAAGTCGCTTATTTTTATCCTGTGCCAGGCCGGAAATTGGCAGTGGAAACCCGCAAGCGAATTATTTTAAATACATCCCGTGAAGAATTTCGTGGAATTCAAGATCGCGTTGACCAGATGGACGCGTATTTTGTTGATTTGCGTCCGGGTGATCGGTACGCGTTAACGTATGTTCCTGGGCAAGGCACGCAGTTTTCTTATAACCAACAGCAGGTAGGCGTCATCCCGGGGTACGATTTTGCCAAAGCTTTGTTTGCTGTGTGGATAGGTGATAAACCGCTGAGCCCCCAATTAAAAGCGGATTTGTTAGGCAAAAGAAACTCGCACAAGGCTCTTGAATCATGAGTATTCTTTAATTTGACCAGAAGTACGAGCTCCTAAGAAGGTAAGGTTTGATAATGACATTAGTCGTTCAATTTTTCTCAATCCATCTATTGCTGGTGGTAACCTGCGTTTTTTTTAGTGCACCAAAAGCGTTTGCTTTGGATGATGCGCCGCGCTCGTTAAAGGTTGTTTTTGAGGAGTATGTCCGACGCGAAAAGCGTTTGGATTATTCATTGAGAAAATTCTATATGTCCGAAGTCTCCTTATATTTTATGAAGGATAAAGCTAAGGTGAAGAATATAGAGACCGCTGATGCGGCGAACTGGGACCAAGTCATCCGTCAACGAACGACAAGGTTATCTAAGAAGAAAAATGACGAGTATTGTCGCCAGCCGACGTATTTAGCATCCACTGTGGTGCCGGGGAGTTGGCAAGCCACCTGTGTTCGGGAGAGAAGTCAGGATTATTTGCTAAATTCTTGGGATGAGATTCGCCAGGGTCATTTTCCGGATTCATTTTTGTTATCAAAAGATAAGGATGGAATCTGGCGGATTTCCGGAGAGTTGTATTTTCTTCCTTCGCAAGATACTTTCTTGGGCATGTCGTTGAAGCTTCCCCACTCTACTTATTTAGATAAGTTTCAAAAGTCTCTTGCGATTCAATACCAAGGTCCTCAAGAGAAAGTAAATCAAGATATTTTTATTCCGAGCGGATCGTTTGTAGAGGTAAAGGCGCCAGAAGTCCTTATTAAACCGGTGGAGATTGAATTAAATAAAAAGGTTGAGTTTACTGATATAACGCCAAAAGAAAAACCATGAAGGCCTGTATTCTTTCTATTGATCAAGGGACGACGGGAACGCGCGCATTTATTTTTGACGCGCGGGGAAGAGTCGTCGCGAGCGCGTATCAGGAATTTAAGCAATATTATCCTAACCCCGGATGGGTTGAACACGATGCTGATGAGATTTGGGCGTCGGTGGTGAATGTGGTGAGAAGGGCCATTCGGCAAAGCCGAATGGCCCCAAATCGTTTAGCGGCCATTGGCATCACGAATCAGCGCGAAACTATCGTCGTTTGGGATCGTCAAACGTCTCGCCCACTGTATCGCGCGATTGTTTGGCAGTGTCGCCGAACGGCCGAGTTGTGCCGGCAATTAAAGGCAAAGGGTTGGGAAGCCGATGTTCGTCGTCGAACCGGTCTGGTGTTGGTTCCGTATTTTGCCGGAACCAAAGTTTCCTGGATCAAGGATAATGTTCCAGGTTTGCGGCAAAAAGCGTCTCAAGGAAAGATCGCCATCGGTACCATCGACAGCTGGCTTATTTGGAAACTGACCGGTGGTCAGGCTCATGCCACGGACATGACCAATGCGTCCCGCACGCTACTTTTCAATATTCATTCTTTAAATTGGGATGATCGTTTGATCAAACGATTGAAAATCCCCCAATCGGTTTTACCCGTAGTGCAACCTTCCGGATCCGTATTCGGCAAAACTGCTTCTGCTATCAAGGGGCTCCCTTCGGGAATTCCGATTACGGGTGTGATGGGGGACCAGCAAGCGGCGCTTTATGGCCAAGGTTGTTTCGCGCCCGGTGAGATCAAGAACACTTACGGCACGGGATGCTTTTTATTACTTAATACGGGAAAAAAATGTATTCAGTCTCGTGGCGGATTATTGACGACCATTGCGGCTGATCAGAAGGGAAAGCCGGTTTATGCTTTAGAAGGCGCAGTTTTTATAGCTGGGGCTGTGATTCAGTGGTTGCGTGATGAATTGAAAATTATTCGACAAGCCGCGCAAACCGAACGATTGGCGTTGAGTGTTCCTGATACCCAGGGGGTTTATTTTGTTCCCGCTTTTGTCGGATTAGGGGCGCCGTATTGGAACGCATCGGCCCGTGGGGTGATCTCGGGGCTTACGCGCGGGACCAACGCGGCGCATATCGTGCGTGCGGCTTTAGAATCCATCGCGTTTCAGACCAAAGAAGTCTTTGATCTGATGCAAAAAGAGTCAGGAAAGAAAATTCGAGAATTAAAAGTGGATGGGGGTGCTGTTCATAATAATTTTCTGATGCAATTTCAGGCTGACATTTTAAATTGTGGTGTCGCGCGTCCTGCCATGATTGAATCCACCGCGCGTGGGGCTGCCTTGCTCGCTGGAGTGACCATAGGTTTATGGTCGAGTAAACATCGTTTGCGAAATTTATTAGCCAAAGAACGTGTTTTCAAGCCCATGATGTCATCACGTCGGCGAGTCGCACTCATGGCGGGTTGGGAAAAAGCTATCCGGCAAACTCTGGCCTCATGAAAATCGACACCGCTTTATTAAAAACGACTGTTTTTGATTTGTTAGTCATTGGTGGCGGCATTAATGGGGCTGCCATCGCGCATTTGGCTTCGCTGCATGGAATGAAAGTCGCTCTGTTGGAAAAAGGTGACTTTGCTTCGGGTACGTCGAGTAAATCCACCAAGCTTATCCACGGGGGCATTCGTTATCTTGAACAATTTGAATTTGATTTGGTTTCTGAGGCGCTTAAGGAACGCGCGGTTCTTTTAAAAGCCGTGCCGCATTTGGTCCGGCCGTTGCCTTTTATTATCCCCATTTATCGAGGGGACGCGCGGCCATTGTGGAAAATGCGATTGGGTGTTTGGCTGTACGATATCTTGGCGGGAAGTCGGGGAATTGGGGCGCACGCGTTTTTGTCTCCTGGACAAGTGTTAGCTAAAGCGCCAAGCCTTAAGAATGAAGAGTTGTTGGGAGGTGTAGAATTCTGGGATGCGCAGATGGATGACGCGCGATTAGTTTTGGAAAACGTGTTGGCCGCTGCCGCTGCCGGGGCTCAAGTTTCTAATTATTGCGCTGTACAAGAATTTATTTATGAAGGCCAGCAAGCGACGGGCGTCAAAGCGCGGAATGTTTTAACTGGAGAAGAATTCACGGTCCGGGCCCGCCAGATTATTTGCGCCGGCGGGCCCTGGAGCAATCAGCTGCTGAAGATGGTCTCCTCTCAGGAGGAGGTTCGAGTCCGAACCACTAAAGGGGCGCATCTGATTTATCGTGGCCGATTGGCCAGCGAGGCCCTTTTGGTCACGGCGCGTCAGGATGGTCGCGTCTTTTTTGTGATCCCTTGGGGAGAAAATTCTTTAATCGGAACGACAGATACCGACTATGCGGGATCTGCGGATGACGTTAAAGTAAGTGAGGACGATGTTAATTATTTGTTGTCGCAAGCACAACGGTATTTTCCGAAAGCCCCATTACTTAAAGAGCATATTATTACGATGTTTGCGGGATTGCGCCCATTAGTTAATAAATCCGGGAAACCATCTTCGTTGTCGCGCAAACATGAATTAGTAGTTGATCCCAGCGGGGTTGTTTTTGTTTTGGGTGGCAAATACACGACGTATCGAGTCGTCGCCCAGGATGCTGTACGGACGGCGTTGGGGAAGAGATTGTTGTTTAAGAACCAAGATTATGCGTTGGTGGGGAGTGGGGCGATCCCGGAGACGGTCGCCGAGTCAGCGCAGACTTTTGGTGTCAGTGAGCCAACGATTGTGTACTTGCGAGAACTTTATGGAACGCGTACTCGGCAAGTTTTGTCTTTGCTTCGCGAAGATGCCAGCTTAAAACTTCCCTTATGCGATTGCTCTTTGGCGATTCGGGCTCAGGTCGTTTACGCGTTGAAGCAGGAACTGGCCCAGGTCCCGGAGGATATTTATACTCGACGTCTGGGGTTGAATTATTTACTTTGTTTATCGCAGCGTTGTCGTGTTGAAATTGAGAATATTTGTCAACAATTTACAGAGAGACCGTGATGACGAAAACCGTTATTTTGATTGCGATGATTGCCGGATTGGTGCTTTGGATTGTTTTAACAGCGCTGACCATACGCAAAAGTAAAATGTTGGCGCTCGCTGTTTTCTTTGCCGTCCCTTGCGTCTTGGTGTTTGCGTGGCTCATGGTCTATATTGTTTTGTTGTCGATCGAAGGTAAGGAATTAAAGAAACAGAGCGATGACCGCCGGCAGCGTTTAATGGGCAATCGAATTATTGATAATACAACGATGCGTAAGGAGTGAGGTTTGATATGGCGGTTAAAGTTTATTTAATTCCATCGCCAGTGGGGGAAGAAGCCGCTGCAGGTTCTTGGATGGGAAGCGTGGCGCAGGTCGTGGCACCATTGCGATATTTTGTGGTGGAAGAAGAACGCTCTTGCCGTCGCTGGCTTAAAAGATTGGTGCCCTCGTTGCCGCTTAGCGAATGTCGATTCTGGGTTCACAACGAACATTCTCAGCCTGCCGATGCCGGCGTCATCCTGCAGGACATTGGTGAGCATGATTTTGGCATTGTATCCGAAGCGGGTGCTCCCTGTGTCGCTGATCCGGGCGCGGAGATTGTTCTTGCGGCGCAGCAGCGAGGGTGTGACGTTGTTCCGCTCATCGGACCATCGTCTATATTATTGGCTTTGATGGCGTCAGGACTTAATGGGCAGGAATTTGCGTTTAACGGCTATTTGCCCAAAGAAAAAGAGGCCTTAATTCAGAAGCTTCGCGATTTGGAACAGCGATCGTTGGCGACCGGGCAAACGCAGCTGTTTATGGAAACCCCATATCGCAGCCAAGCTCTTTATCAAACGTTGCTGGCTACCTGTTCGCCCGGTACTTTGCTTTCGATCGCCCGGGAGTTAACTACTCCCCGCGAGCAGATTCGGACACAGTCTGTAGCCGCCTGGAAAAAGGCGGGGGTTGAGTTGGGAAAAGTTCCCGCAGTTTTTGCTATTTTACGACGACAACAATGATTTGCTTGGATTTCGGATTATTTCTTGACAAACAATGGGGCAATGATTATAGTGACACAGGCCTGGAAGAAATTCCTGCCGTCAGTATCATTTTCCTGAAAAATACCTAGGTGTTTTACTCCACTAGCTTTAACGGTGGGGAGATTCCATTGTTGTTTAGATCGCGGGTTCGCAGCATGAAGAAAGCCATCCTGTATCTTGAAGACGGAAAAACTTTTACCGGCCAGTCATTGGGCGTAACGGGAGAAACGGCCGGAGAGTTCGTCTTCAACACCGCCATGTCGGGTTATCAAGAAGTCCTCACCGATCCTTCCTACACCGGCCAGATTGTCGTCATGACGTATCCGTTGATCGGCAATTACGGCGTGAATCAAGAAGATGTTGAATCCAAAAACGTTCATGTTAAAGGCTTTGTGGTTAAAGAATTCTGCCGGCATCATTCCAATTTTCGGTCTTCTCAGAGTTTAATCGATTATTTAAATGAACATAAGATTATTGCGGTGGAGGGTATTGATACCCGCGCGTTGACCCGTCATTTGCGGCTTTTTGGGGTTATGAAAGGAATGATTTCGACCGAAGATTTTGATCCCAAAAGTTTGGCCAAGAAGCTGAGCGCGGTACCTAGTATGGAAGGTTTTGATTTGGTCAAAACCGTAACGGTTAAAGAAAAATACGTCTGGCCGGCCAAAGGCAAAAAGCGATTTACCGTCGCGGCAATAGATTGTGGTATTAAATTTAATATTTTGCGGATTCTAGCGGATTTAGGGTGTGAGGTGCATGTGTTTCCTGCCAAAAGTTCGTTGTCAGATATCCAGGCTGTCCGTCCGGACGGCCTTTTTCTTTCTAATGGCCCTGGAGATCCAGCGGTTGTGACCTATGTCATTAAGACGGTCAGAGAAAGCTTGGGCAAGTTTCCGATTTTCGGTATTTGCCTGGGGCACCAAATTTTGGGATTGGCGTTGGGCGGCAAGACCTATAAGTTGAAGTTTGGGCACCATGGCGCCAACCATCCCGTGAAAGATAAGCAAATCAATCGGATCGGCATCACGTCCCAAAACCACGGATTCTGCGTGGATTTAAAGAGTTTTAACGCTGCCGACGTGGAGATCACTCATGTGAATCTCAACGATCAGACGGTCGAGGGGCTACGCCACAAAAAGTATCCGTTATTTTCAATTCAATATCATCCGGAAGCGGCCCCTGGCCCGATGGACGCGCAGTATTTGTTTAAAGAGTTTATAAAGTTGATGGAACAACATAAAAAGTGACTTGTCGCTCGTGACGCGTGACTCGTAAAACTAGACGAGGCACTAGACACGAGACCCAAGCGACGTAATTATGCCAAAGCGTACTGATATAAAGAAAATATTGTTGATCGGCTCCGGTCCGATCGT
>CAYXGG010000005.1:21270-27121 GCA_964464475.1 uncultured Planctomycetales bacterium
AACATGGAAGAGCTTGAGCGAATTGCCTATTTGGGAATTGAAAGCAGTATGATTCATGAAGTGCTGATTGAAGAATCTATTGAAGGCTGGAAAGAATTTGAACTGGAAGTCATGCGCGACAATAAAGACAACGTTGTAATTGTCTGTTCTATCGAAAACTTAGATCCCTTAGGCGTTCACACCGGGGATAGCATCACCGTTGCGCCGGCTCAAACCTTAACCGATCGAGAATATCAAGCGATGCGTAACGCTTCATTAGATTTGATTAGGGAAATCGGCGTTGAGACGGGGGGATCCAATATCCAATTTGCGGTTAATCCAGAAAATGGTCGGATGGTCGTGATTGAAATGAATCCGCGGGTCTCGCGGTCGTCTGCGTTGGCCTCTAAGGCGACGGGTTTTCCAATTGCTAAATTTGCCGCCAAGCTCGCCGTGGGTTATTCCTTGGATGAAATTCAAAATGACATTACGCGCGAAACGCCGGCCAGTTTTGAGCCGACGATTGATTACTGTGTCGTGAAAGCCCCGCGTTTTACTTTTGAAAAATTTCCCGAAGCCAAGGACATCTTGGGTGTTTCTATGAAGTCCGTCGGGGAAACCATGGCGATCGGTCGCACCTTTAAAGAAGCGTTGCAAAAGGCGTTGCGGGGTTTGGAAATCGGCCATATCGGGCTGGATAATAAATTGAATTATAAAGATGTTCCGGATGAGAAAGTGGAATTGCGTTTGCGCGAGCCCAACGCCTCGCGCATTTTTTATATTAAATACGCCATGCAAAAAGGGTGGAGCTTGGAGAAGATTTTTCAGCTGACCAAAATCGATCCGTGGTTTTTGGCACACATGAAAGAATTATTGGATTTCGAGAACAGTTTGATTAAGGCGTATCGGGACGAAAAAAATATTAATCCGGACGTTTTGCGTAAGGCCAAGGAATATGGATTTAGCGATCCGCAGCTGGCGTTGATCATGAACACCAAAGAAAGCACGGTTCGCCAATTGCGAGAGGAACTCGGGATTAAGGCGACGTTTAAAGTCGTCGATACCTGTGCCGCGGAATTTGAAGCGTACACGCCGTATTTTTATTCAACGTATGAGACTGAAGATGAAGCGGTTTTATTGAATCAACGTTTGGATAAAGAGGCTAAGGGTAAACGCAAGAAGATCATGATTTTAGGGGGCGGCCCTAACCGGATTGGCCAGGGGATTGAATTTGATTACTGTTGCTGCCACGCGGCGTTCGCGTTAAAAGATTTGGGCTACGAAACCATCATGGTCAATTCCAACCCTGAGACGGTGTCAACGGATTACGACACCTCGGACCGATTGTATTTTGAGCCGCTGACTTTTGAAGACGTCATGAATGTCGTGACCGTGGAAAAGCCGGACGGAGTGATCGTGCAATTCGGCGGACAGACGCCGCTTAATTTGGCCCGCCGGTTATACGAAGCCAAAGTCCCGATTATCGGAACGAGTGTTGATTCGATTGATTTGGCGGAAAATCGCAAACTCTTTGCGGCATTTATTGAGAAAATCGGTTTAAGCCAGCCTGAAAACGGAAGTGCTATGACGGCGAAAGAAGCTGTTGAGATTGCCACCCGGATTGGGTATCCGGTGCTGGCGCGGCCTTCGTTTGTTTTAGGTGGCCGCGCCATGCGTATCGTTTATGATAAAGAATCGTTATTGTCTTTTATCGAAGAAGCGCATGATGTCGCTAAGGGAAATCCGATTCTCATTGATAAATTTATTGAAGAGGCCATGGAAGTTGACGTCGATGCTTTGTGTGATGGCGAAACCACTTATGTCGCCGGTATCATGGAGCACATTGAAAATGCCGGGATTCACTCGGGTGATTCGGCCTGTGTTTTGCCGCCCCATACGCTAAGTGAAGAGCTCATCGCTAAAATTAAAGATTACACCTGCCAGATTGCAGTGGGATTAAAGGTCATCGGCTTGTTAAATATTCAGTTTGCCATTAAAGGTAGCAAAGTGTTTGTTTTGGAAGTTAACCCGCGCGCGTCGCGCACGGTGCCTTTTGTCAGTAAAGCATCGGGTGTTCCTTTGGCTAAAATTGCTTCGCAGGTTATGATCGGCAAAAAGCTCAACGAATTTCAACTTCCGCCGATGGAAGCGGTCAAACATGTTTCTGTCAAAGAATCGGTATTGCCTTTTTCCCGTTTTTCGGGTGTGGACATTGTTTTGGGTCCGGAAATGAAATCAACCGGCGAGGTCATGGGGATTGATTATTCATTTGGTGCTGCCTTCGCGAAGTCGCAGGTCGCCGCTAATCAGCGTTTGCCTAAAAAAGGAACCATTTTTATCAGTGTCAATGAAACGGATAAGCGTAATATTGTTTTTTTGGCCAAACGTTTGGTGGACATGAAGTTTAAATTGGTCGCGACCAAAGGAACCGCCAAGGTGTTGCAGTCCAGTGGCGTTCCGGTCGAGATGGTGGACAAGCACGGAGAGGGCAAAAACAATCTATTGCTTTTGATTAAAAAAAGTGAGATAAACCTCATTATCAATACGCCCTCTGGCAAGCGTAGCCAGTCGGATATGCGAGCCATTCGAGCAGCGTCTATCATGCATAATGTGCCTTGTATCACGACGCTGCAAGGAGCTTGGGCGGCCGTCAACGGGATTGAAGCTAGTTTATCGAGGGAATTTACTTTGCAGTCGCTGCAGGAATATTACCAAGGGAGAGGAGCTGAAGCTTCATGTGCGGTATAATCGGGGTTTCTAAGCACGAGGACGCGGCTAAGGTTGCTTTTTTGGGGTTATACGCGTTGCAACACCGCGGAGAAGAAGCTGCGGGGATCGCATCGTATGACGGAAAAGATATTCATGTTAACAAAAATCAAGGGCTCGTTGCGGACGCCTTTGATGAGAAAAATATAATTGATTTAAAAGGGACGGCCGCCATCGGCCATTCCCGATATTCCACGACGGGATCCAGTAATTTTAAGAAGATTCAGCCATTCCCGGCTATGCATCAGGGTCAGCCTATCGCCGTTTCGCATAACGGAAACTTGACGAATACTGAAGAACTTTACGGAAAACTGGAAAATGAAGGCGCAATTTTTCAGACCACCATGGATTCTGAAATTTTTGTCCATCTATTAGTTCGGACCCGCAAAGATAATTTGAAAGATTGGATGACGCACGCTTTGTCTCAGGTGGAGGGTGCGTATTCCGCCGTATTTTTGATTGGAGACACGGTGATTGGGGTTCGTGATCCGCATGGATTTAGGCCGCTGTGCTTAGGGAAACTGGGAGATGGATACATCCTCGCTTCCGAAACTTGCGCGTTGGATTTGACCAAGGCTCAGTTTCTGCGTGAATTGGAACCCGGGGAAATGGTTTTTATTAAAGGGGACAAACTTGAGTCTTTCCAATTGCCGGTTCCTAAGAAAAATGTCATCGCGCAATGCGTATTTGAGAATATCTACTTTGCGAGACCTGACAGTAATATTTTCGGTGATAATGTTTACCAAGTGCGCAAAAGATTGGGCGCGCAGCTGGCCAAAGAACACCCGGTGTTAAACGCGGATTTTGTTATGGCTATCCCGGATTCCGGTAATTATGCCGCGCTTGGTTACGCGCAGGAATTAAATCTTCCTTTGGAAGTCGGCATGATTCGCAATCATTATATCGGCCGCACCTTTATTCAACCCGCTCAGTTTATGCGCGATTTTCGCGTGAGGATTAAATTAAATCCCATTCATAATGTGCTTAAAGGCAAACGGGTTGTCGTCGTCGAGGATTCTATTGTTCGCGGAACCACCAGCCGCAGCCGTGTGGAGGTGTTGCGCGCCGCGGGGGCCAAAGAGATTCACTTGCTGATCACTTGTCCGCCGATTAAATATCCGTGTTTTTATGGAATCGATTTTCCTAGTCGTAAAGAATTGATTGCTTCTAATAAGACGGTTGATGAAGTCGCGGATTTTATCAAAGTGGACTCCTTGAAATATTTAAGTTTGGAAGGCATGTTAAAAGTCATGAAAACCACGGGGAATTTTTGCCACGCCTGTTTTACCGGTGAGTATCCGGTGCAAATTCCGAAGAATTTGGGAAAGCATTTGTTGGAAGGCGGAAAAAACTGATTTGCTATGAGTAAATTCATTTTTATAACCGGTGGGGTTGTTTCTAGCTTAGGTAAAGGCATCGCGGCCGCTTCAATCGGTAAACTTTTGGAAGCGCGCGGCCTTAAGACCACGATTATGAAGTGCGATCCCTATCTTAATGTTGATCCCGGGACTATGAATCCGTATCAACATGGTGAAGTTTACGTAACCAATGACGGTGCGGAAACCGATTTGGATTTGGGACACTACGAGCGTTTTACTAACGCCAATGTTACGCAAGAAAACAACATCACGACGGGAAAGATTTATTATTCCGTGATTATGAAGGAGCGCAAAGGGGATTATCTAGGTAAAACGGTACAGATTATTCCGCACATCACGGATGAAATAAAAGGGTGTATTAAGAAAGTAGCTAAAGATAAAGATGTGGATGTGACGATCGTGGAGATCGGTGGCACAGTCGGTGACATTGAGAGTTTGCCATTTTTGGAAGCTATTCGTCAGTTGAAATGGGAGATGGGAGCCAATTACGCGCTTAATATTCACGTGACTCTGTTGCCGTATATCCGGTCTGCGGGAGAGCAAAAAACCAAGCCGACCCAGCATAGCGTCGGAAGATTACGTGAAATCGGGATTATTCCTGATATCTTGTTGTGCCGCACTGAAAAGCACATTTCCAAAGAAGAACGCGAGAAGCTGGCGCTTTTTTGTAATGTCGACAAGGAAGCAGTCATAGAGGCGGCGGATGTTAAGCATATCTATGAAGTGCCCTTAGCTTTTAAGAAAGAAAATTTAGATGATTTAATTTTAAAAAAGTTGAATATCAAGAGCGCGGAGCATGATTTAAAGGAGTGGGAAGAAGTCGTGGTCAAGCGCGTGCGCAGCCCGCTTAAAGAAGTCAAAGTTTCTGTCGTTGGGAAATACATTGAATTACCAGATGCGTATAAATCTATTTATGAAGCCTTGGTTCATGGCGGCATCGCCAACAACGCGCGGGTGGTGATTAACAAAATTGATTCTACCGATTTAGAGCATGGAGATCCGGCTAAATATTTGGGAGATTCCGGTGGAATTTTGGTGCCGGGAGGTTTTGGCTCGCGAGGTATTGCGGGCAAAATTAGGGCGGTGAAATTTGCGCGCGAAAACGGTATTCCTTTTCTGGGAATTTGTTTGGGGATGCAGGTCGCGTCCATTGAATTTGCCCGGCATGTGTGTGGTTTGAAAGACGCTCACTCGACGGAATTTGACAAAGAAACGCCGGATCCGGTTATCAGTTTACTCGATGAACAGCGCGACGTGAAGGCGATGGGAGCTACGATGCGTCTTGGTTCTTACCCCTGTCATATCGTCAAAGACACCTTGGCGCACCAGGCGTATAAAAAAGAATCAATTACGGAGAGGCACCGGCATCGCTTCGAATTTAACAATCAATATCGCGATTTGTTTGAAAAACAAGGCATGATTTTTTCGGGAGTTTACTCACCCAAGAATTTAGTCGAAATGTTGGAGTTAAAAAATCATCCTTGGTTTGTGGCGTGTCAGTTTCATCCCGAATTTCAATCGAAACCGGAAAGAGCGCATCCACTCTTTAGGAATTTTATTAAGGCAGCGTTGAAGTTGGCCAACAAAGAACTTTCCGAAAACGAATAGCCAGGATCGCACTCAAAATTTGCATTTTTGGTTTCCTTCGTTATAATGGCTGCGATTTGATATCCCTTTTAGGATTTTGTTAGGTGTTTTGCGCGAGTGGCGGTCCTGCTTTACCAAAT
>CAYXGG010000005.1:27221-130107 GCA_964464475.1 uncultured Planctomycetales bacterium
CCTTTTAGGATTTTGTTAGGTGTTTTGCGCGAGTGGCGGTCCTGCTTTACCAAATTTAAAGTTTTAGTTTTGCAGGACAGCCGACAGACCGTAATCTTTAAGTAGTCATAAATTCTTGTATACCGTTTTAGGCTTTGCGCGGGTGGCGGAACCTGCCTGCGGCAGGCAGGTTGGTATACGCGATAAATTTTATGTTTTATGTCTATGTAATTTTAAGCAAGGTTAGAAATTATATTTATGTTGGTTTAACTAATAATGTTGAGAGACGATTCATTGAACATCAGAAGGGTTACAATAAAACTACGAGAGCGTATAAACCATTTGATTTATTATTGACTGAGGACTTCTTAACTCGAGTTGAAGCAAGGAATCGTGAAAAATTTTTAAAATCTGGTAGTGGAAAAGAATGGATAAAGCATAATTTTTAAATTATGCGCGGGTGGCGGAATTGGTATACGCGCACGTTTGAGGGGCGTGTGGGGTAACCCGTGAGGGTTCAAGTCCCTCCCCGCGCATTTATTGAAATAGTAGTAAAAAGTGCTGTTTATTGAGGGAGTCTAAATAGCAATCCTTCGACGCGCTTCGCTTGCTCAGGATGGTTCGACTTATGGTGAGCGAACGAAGTGAGTCGAACCAGTCCCTCCCCGCGCATTTTTTAAAACCGGGCCTTACAAACAGTAATCTTCAAAAAGCTCCCTATGGCAGAATCCGGTAAAAGCCTTGATCAACTGCTTAAAGAAGCCTTCCAGCTCTATTTTCGTCATTGCCTTACCTTTTTTAATCTAACCGCTATTTTTTATGTTCCGCTTTGGGCGATTTATTTTTCCTTAGAGCGCAATAACTATGCTCCTCAGTTGGAGTTAATGGTCGCGTTAGTCACGAATAAAGTGTCCAATAGTGGGCCCTATTTATTGACTGGGATCGTTACGTACGCGTTTACTGTTTTTGCCGTACTGCTGTTTCAACTCGCGTCGGTTCGCTTGTGTCAGTCCGTTGTTAGCGGTAAAACATCAAGTTCTTGGGGCGCGTTTCGTGAGGCTTGGTTTTCTTTAAGTGGGTATTTAGCTATTTTATTGCTGGTGAGTTGCAAAATATTCTGTTGGTCTTTGTTGTTTTTTATTCCGGGAATAATTTTTGGGACACTTTATTCCTTAGCTCCTCTAGCCTGTGTGATTGATGGCAAAAAAGGGAACGACGCTTTGGTGTTTAGTCGGAAAATTGTAGAAAAGAATTGGTTTAAAATGAGCATTTTTTCTTCGGTTTTTTTGTTAGTGCTTATTATGTTGTTTTTTCTGGGTGATGTTGTTTTTGCCAACGTTTTTGGAGTTAATGAGCCGACCGAGTTAAGAATTTTTCCTTTTATCGGTGAAATGTTTTTTAGTTTTTGGGTTTTGAATTTGTTGTTGGTGTCGATGTTGTTTTTTCAATTACTGTATGCCGATCTTACTGGCCTTTTTATTACCAAAGACAGTAGGTAGCCAGTACCTGCGCTTGGGGCAGGCCTTTCTTCTCTTCGGGGAAAGGCCGTACCTGCCCGTCCGGTAGGCGGGTTGACTTCCTTAATAACTGTCTTTTGGAGTAGAAAGGTCAATAAACCGACTGTCACGCAGTCTTAACGAGGAAATGATGATGAATAAGAAAGTACGGGTCAGCGCTAGTATCCTGTGCGCTGATTTTACCCGTCTTGGGGAAGAAATTAAGCTCTGCGAGCAGTCCGGCGCAGATATGATTCATGTGGATGTGATGGATGGGCAATTTGTTCCTAATATTTCCATTGGCCAGGTGATTGTTGAAGCGATTCGGCCGTTGACCAAGCTACCCATAGAGACACATTTGATGATTGCTGATCCAGGAGCGTATTTGGAGTCTTTTGCCCAGTCAGGCGCGGACATTTTGTCGATCCATGTCGAGTGTTATGGAAATTTGCGAGAACATTGTCGGGGAAAAGGAAAATTTCCCAAAGAAGTCGACTCGGTTGATGTGGCGCATTTGAGGAACGACATTAATAAAATTAAGAAATTAGGGAAAAAAGTCTTTTTGGTTATGAATCCCGGTACCCCTGTTTGTTTTGAATCCGTGCTGCCAGAGGTGGATGGTGTTTTGGTGATGTCCGTTAATCCGGGGTTTGCTAAACAAAAATTTATGACGGAGGTCATTAAGAAAATTGAAAAGATTCGTTCCGTTTTTGCCGGGGACATTGCCATTGATGGGGGCGTTAATGCTGAAACCGCACCTTTGGCCGTACAGGCCGGAGCCAATATTTTAGTAACGGCCAGTTATTTATTTGGCGCTAAGGATCGATCGCAGGCGATTCAGTCTTTGCAGCGTTTAGGGGCTTAGCCGCATAATTAAAAAAAATTTATGGCGAAAATTCGTCCCGTGATATACTTACTACACTTCAGATGAGGAAACACAACGGCATGCAAGAACCTAAATCTAACTCTAGCAAGCTATTTAACGCCACCGGGCAATCCGCGGTTGAGTATTTCTTGCTTTTAGCTAGTGTGGCGGTTGTGGTCCTCGTCGGTTTTAACACGCTGCTTCCTAAAGTCGAACAATCTTCCAATATTTTTTATAACAAGACAGCCAAGGCTATTTTAGGATCAAAACCTACTATGCCGATTGGTGCTCCATCGTCCGCTACGGTGACGCCACCAACGGTCGCGCCACCAACTCCGGTACCGACTTTTACACCACCGACGGCGGCACCGCCTACTGTTGTGCCTGCGGTCGTTCCTCCGGGCCCGACGGCCACACCGACCTGTTTACGAATCGGGGCCCCCTGTACGAGTGGGGCGCAATGTTGTGCCGGTCTTTGTTCCAATGTGACAAATACTTGTTCGCAAATTGTTTTTGTTCCAGCGCCTCCGGTACCGGTTGTTCCACCGCCTACGTATTCGCCGCCACCGCCCACATGGACAACAACAAGTTCGAGTAGTAACACTAATACTTTTGTTAATACCACAACGAGTACTGCGACTAGTACGGCAACGGCAACCGCCACGATTACTGGCACGGCTACGGCTACAATTACATCCACGGCTACGGCGACAGCTACTGCAACCGCGACTTCTACAGCTACAGCATGTCCTTGTGGTGGTTGGGGATTTAATGGCTGCGGAGGAAGCTGTGGGTCATCTATTTGCGGAGGTGATGACCATTGCGCTAGTCGGGATTGCGGTGCGTGTGGGATTGAATATGGTTGCGCTGCTAATACGTATTGCGCTTGCTTGAATGGGGGAAATTGTTGGGATTTCAACACGGGAAGTTGTGCTCCCTGTACGGGATCAGACACAGCGACATCCACTATAACTGCTACTTTGACAGCTACGGCCAGCATCACCGCGACGGCGACCGCCACGGGATGCGTTTGTGGTGGATGGGGATTTAATGGTTGTGGAGGAAGTTGTGGGTCGTCATCCTGCGGTAATGATGAGCACTGTGCGAGCCGCGATTGCGGGGCTTGCGGGATAGAATATGGATGCTCTTTTAATGCTTACTGCGCTTGTGGGGCTAGTGGTAATTGCTGGAATTTTGGAACGGGTGCTTGTGAGCCTTGTGTAGGCACAGATACAGCCACGGCCACTGCTACAGCAACAGCGACTGCCACGGCGACTTCAACAGCAACAATTCCTGGGCCAACTCCACCAACTGTTACTCCACCAACCGTTACTCCGCCAACCGTTACTCCACCGACTGTTACTCCGCCAACCGTTACTCCACCGAGCCCTGCGCCAGCTCCGGCGCCAGCTCCGGCGCCTGCTCCGGCGCCAGCTCCGGCGCCTGCTCCGGCGCCTGCTCCGGCGCCTGCTCCGGCGCCTGCTCCGGCGCCTGCGCCAGCTCCCGCTCCAATGCCTTCACCTGTTGATGAATAGGTTGTAAAAGAAATTTCTCTTGCTAGCAGCAGTTAATCTCGTCAGAACAACTACATTTTTTAAAAAATATTATTTTAATTTTAGAATAATTGCTGCGGTGATTTGATTTTCAGGGAATGACGGCAGAGAATATATCTAACTATTTTGAAACCAAGGAATGCTATTCTCGACGCTGGTTACGAACAAAATTACTTTTATTAAGGCTTTTGGCGAACTTTTTTAGTTCAGCGCCTATTTCAGCAATCTGTCCAACGTGAGTAATTTTGAAGTTAGCGTTACTAACGATACCAATTGAGATAGACAGAAGCCCCACGCGCATTTCATTTCCTTGGCGGTCTTTGCCTAAGATAAATCCCTGTTTGCGATCTTCTTCAGAGTAGAATTGAGGCGCGATTCTGTCAAATTTCTCGATGATGGCTTTGCTGGTGTCATCCGCGTGAGCATCTTCGACTACGAACACAAAATCATCACCTCCGATGTGTCCGACGAATCCGTTAGTGCCGCCTTTGTCACGGACCGTTTCCACTAGAATGCGCGCGGTAGATTTGATGATTTCATCTCCTTTTTCAAAACCATATTTATCGTTATAGTTTTTGAATTTATCGAGGTCCGTATAGCCGACGGCAAAGGCCTGTCCGCTATTAATTCGATCCTGGATTTCTTCCATAATTGAGGAGTTTCCAGGCAAATGGGTGAGCGGGTTGGCATCGAGACTGCGTACCGTTCGGCGCAAAATCATTTTAATCCGGGCTAATAAAGAATCGGGTTCAAACGGTTTGACAATGTAGTCATCAGCGCCGGCGTCAATCCCTTTGACGATGTCCTGAGTGTCGCCTTTTCCCGTCAGCATGATAATCGGTATGTGCCGCAGCAAAATATCTTTTTTGAGAGCCTTACAGAATTCGGGGCCGGTCATGAGCGGCATCATGTAATCACAAATGATGAGATCCGGATTTTTCTGTTGGACCATTTGTAAGCCTTCTTGTCCGTTGGCGGCTTGGGTGATTTCGTATTGATCCGACAGGGTGATGAGCAAAACGTCCAGAATGTCCGGATCATCATCAATCGTGAGTATTTTTTCTTTTCTGAGCATAATCTTTAGATTTGGTTAGTCGAAGAATTTTCTGCTGTTTTGGCCAGGGGGCGTTCGATGGGAATCGAAAACGAAAAGGTCGTGCCTTCGCCGACTTTACTGTTAACCCAGATTTTTCCTTGATGAGCTTCTACGATTTTTCTGGCCAATGAAAGTCCAAGCCCTGTTCCTTTAACTTGCTGGTTAATTTCATTCTCTACACGATAAAATTCATCAAATAATTTATTAAGGTCGTTGTCTTTGATGCCGATACCATTATCGGAAACGGAAAAAATAATGGCATCTTTTTCCTGGTTAGCGCTGACCGTGATTTTGCCGATATCAGTGGGGGTAAATTTGATGGCGTTACCAACCAAATTGATAAAGACCCGTTCAAATTGGGACTTATCCACCATAAGGGAAGGGAGGTTTGGTACGACTTGGCTGATGAATTGAATATTCTTTTCTTTCATTTGCGGTGTTAACAAATCGCGCACATTTTCAATCAGGGCCACGATGTTAATCGGTGTGAAATGCATTTCCACGCGACCTGACTCGATGCGCGATATGTCGAGTAGGTCATTGATCATCTTGACGAGGCTGTCGGAATGCTTGTTGATTTTAGCGATCCGGTCTTTGACTTCAGGAGAAACAGTTCCGATTTTGCCGGTCATTAACAGCGATGCATAACCTTTAATAGAGGTCAAAGGCGTGCGCAACTCGTGAGAGACGGCAGAAATGAAGTCGGATTTCATTTTAGAAATATTACGGACGTCTTCCAGCGCTGACGCTAGCTGTTTGGTGCGGTCTTGGATTTTGGATTCTAGTTCCTGGCGGGAGCGATAGACTTGTTCAAATAATTGGGCGTTTTCTAAGGATTGACCAATTTGGTTGGCTAGGATGGAGAGCATTTCTTCATCGCCTTCGGTCGCAGCGGACGCTCCGGAGCGGTTTCCGACAAATAGAATTCCAATAATGCCTTCTTGAGTCAGGATGGGGGCCAGGATAAAGTGTTCGACGTCAAATAATTGAGAAAGTCGATCTTTGCGTTGCTTAGGCGAACTCGCGGAAGAAAAAGTATGTCCTTCTCTTAAAGCGGTACTTAGATTGCGATCCTTTTCCATCTGAGAAAGAATGTAGATGATTTCTTCTTTAGAAAATCCTGACTCAACGCGACAATGCAGTTTTTTGTCGGCGTCGTACATCAGGATCAGGTTTTTCTCAAATCCTAATTCATTCATCAAGGGCTGGTCCAAGCGACGGAAAATCTCTTCCTCATCGAGCGTGGTGGAGATGAGACGGGAGGTTTTTTGTAAGGCGTTAAGCCCATTAAGACGGCGATCGAGTTCTTCCTGAGCTTTGTTTAATTCTAAGTCGGTTTTGACAATAAGTTTGGCCTGCTCATCGAGATCGTTAAATGAGCGGGTCATCTTTTGTACGGCGCGTTTGAGTTCGTTGACTTGCTCATTTTTGAAAATAAGCAGGAAGATCAGCGTTCCGATCGTCACAAATAAAATAACACCCACAATGCTAAGTAGGTTAAAGACGTTGGACTTATCGAATAATTGCGTCAGGACTTCCATTTAGCCAATCCCTAGGATAACAATACTTTTGTTTTGTAACAAAACTTTACGCGTATTGTCGGCGTTGATCATGGGGGCGACCTCTCCGTGACAATACATGCCAAAAATGGGCACTTCATAACCCAGGATATTCTTGATGGCTTGGATTTCCTGGTGAGCGCTGCGTCCTAAAAGTTTGTGGCGCCCTAATGATTCAAAGATTAATAATAATTTTGGCTCCCGGTCGCCGAGCTGCTCTTTGACTTGTTGGGCGGCCAAGATGGCCGCCTGTCGACAGGCATCTTTATTGCTGATCATTATATGAACTTCGCTGTCTTCTGGGATTTCTCCCTGGCAAGTCAGGCTCCCATCGCTTCCGACACCGATCGGGTTTTTAATAAGATAATGCCTTTCTTCCGGTAGTGCAATACCTAAAGGATAAAGAATGGCGAGCTGATCAATTAACGTGGTCGGCAATTGCTGCTGCGCGCCAAAAAAATCTTCGTAGATGGCGACGGCTTTTTTTTGGTCGATGCTTTTTATGATATTGCCGCTGGCTTCGGTAATAAAGCGGGGTTTGCCTAAAGGTTTCCAACCGTGCTGGAAACCGACCGCGCAGCGAAAGTTCCCACCGAGCATGAGGCCGACGGCGGAATCGTTGGCGAATTTATCTTGGTGATATTGCCAGGTTTTGCGAAAATGAAAATCGTCACTACTGCCGGCGCCAACGACGGGAAAAACATTGCCCATCATTTCCTGCATGCCTTTGACGAACGCGGCGTTCTCCGCCATCAGCCCGTCCATAAAAAAGAGCATGAGATTACGACGGTATTGGCCGAAGTCATTTAGGATGGAACGTGTTAGCGCGATTCCCGCTTGGCGTCCATCCTGGCTAGAAAGATTGGCAATCGAGCCTGTGCCAAAATGGAGTTCATCGGAAGAGATGGCCAAGACGCCCACGCCCCGCAAGGAAACTAGTTCTGAAAGAATAACCCCTGCGGTGGAGCTCCCAATGAGCCGGTCCGTGGCCAGAGTTTTGCGAACAGTCAGTAAGGTCTCCAGGGGACTATAGTGGATAGTATTGAAAACGATGGCGAGATCAATTTTGTCGGACTGGAGTTGTTCCTGCGCTTGCTGGGCGGCCTGTTGGGCGGCTTGAGCTGCGGAGCCGTCCTGACTAAAGCCGATTCCGATACTGGTAGGCACTGATTATCTCCTTTGCGGTGCAGGACTTGTTTCTTTTGGGAAGAGAAAACTTTTGTATTTTAGTGAGCCAGGAGAGTGGTGTCAAATATTTTATTGATTCCGAGGAGGATTGTGTTATTATTGGGGCGAATTTTTTGTTTAAAGTTTATCCTCATTTCCAAAAGTTCCTCCCCCGCAGCTTTCTTGGGAAACCATGAAGCGGGGTCGGAATCGAATTTACGAAGTAAATTCGGCCCCATCGTCTAGCCTGGTTAGGACACCTGCTTCTCAGGCAGGGAACACCGGTTCAAATCCGGTTGGGGCTATTCTACTTCGCCCCACAACTCAAACCTTCGGTTTGGTTGGGGGCTTCGTAGGAATAAATTTTGGCGAAGTAGAATAGTTCCTGCGAAGCTCAAACACGAAAGTATTTGAGCGTAGCAGAACTAAACGGTTCTCCCTCCGAGGTCAATTTTTACCGGGGGAATCGTATGTACATTGTGTATATTCTAATCAGTCAAAAAGATCCGCAGCGATATTATATCGGATTTACTCAGAACCTTAATCAAAGAGTTATCGATCATAATTTAAGGAAATCGTGGTATTCAAAGCGTTATTCTCCTTGGAAATTAAATAGCTGGGTTGTTTTCGAGAATCATTCTAAAGCGCTTGAGTTCGAAAAGTATTTAAAAAGTGGTTCTGGATTCGCCTTTCTTAAAAAAAGACTAATCTGACAAAGCAGGATTCACCTTCGCCCCACAACTCAAACCTTCGGTTTGGTTGGGGGCATTTTTTTAGCAATCCACCAAAATTTATCAAAAAGAGCTTCAAAGATTTGTTATTTCCTTTCTTGATTGCTGCGCAAATCTCCGTACAATAAATTGTTTTTGAATGCCTTTTGAATTCTGTGGAGATTTTGGTTTGTTACTGACGGCTTCAGTGTTCGCACATTTGTTAATTCCGGGGAAAATGCGTCGGCCCCTAAAAGTGGCTGAGGAGTTCGGATCGGGTGGGCCACTTCATGTGGAAATTGGTTTTGGCATGGGCGAAATTTTGGCCCAAGAAGCGCGCTTGTTTCCAAAACAAAATTACCTGGGCATCGATTTGCACGGTAAGCGCACGCGCAAGGTTCTTAAAAAATTACTTAGGGAAAATATTCAGAATGTGCGCTTGGTGCAGGAAGATGCTTGGGTGGTTTTTAGGCATCTGCTGTCTGCCCGAAGCGTGCAGTCCTGCTGGAGTTATTTTCCTTGCCCCTGGCCGAAGCGGGCGCATAGCAAACACCGGCTTTTCTCGACGGAATTTCTGAAGTTGTTGAATAGCCGTTTGGTGGAACAAGGAGAGTTTCGATTAGTGACGGATTTTGTTCCGTTTCGTGATTGGATCCTTGAGCAAATTCCGGGGACGGGATTTCATTTTCAGACACAGGTGATCCCCCCGCAGTTCGATACTAAATTTGAGCGTAAATGGCGGGGATTAGGGCAGAACGAGTTTTATGAAATTTGCTTGCGCAAGCAAGAACACATTCCTTGGGAATGGATTGAGGATACCGCGGTGCAACATCTTTATGTAGATAAGTTTGATCCGACTAAGTTTGAGTTTTCAGATATCAACGCGCTTCCCGCCTTTATCCAGAAAGATTATTGGCATGACCCGCTTAAGAAACGATCCGCGGTGCATTTGCTGATTGCTGAAGATCAGTTAACGCAACATCTTTGGGTTGAAATTAAATTCTTTGATGGTCGATGGCAGATTTACCCTCTGGAAGGGCAAGTATATCTTCCCACCCGCGGCATTCAGCGGGCACTCGAATTGGTGCAGGAAGCCTGCGCGCAAACCAACCGTGAGTCAAATGCCCCCTCTGTTTAATAAAACAATTTTAGTCGCGTTTTCGGTCGTTGTGGCGATTCATGCGTTGTCTCCGGCAGCGCTGGCGGCTAAGAAAAAGAAATCTCGCAGTACGAGTGTGTCGGCCCGCTCCGCTATTCTTTCCGATGCCACTAAACAAAAAAGATTGTATGGCAAGAATGTGCATCAGCGCGTTAAGCCCGCTAGCACGACGAAAGTGATGACCGCGCTTTTGGTGCTGGAACATTTGAATTTAGATGATTCGGTGACGGTGAGCAAAGCTGCCACGTATGTTCAACCCAGTAAAATTAACCTTGTTCAAGGAGAGGTTTTTAGCGTTGAGGATCTGCTGTACGCGATTCTTCTTAATTCGGCCAATGATGCTAGCGTTGTTTTGGCGGAAGCGGTGGCCGGATCAGAAGCAAAATTTGTGGCGTTGATGAACAAACGGGCGCGAGAACTAGGCGCAAAGAATACGAATTTCGTAAACTCCAACGGTTTGCCGAGTAAACAATCTCAATACACGTCTGCTTATGACATGTATCTGATTTTTCGGCAAGCGCTTAACCACGATTTCTTTCGCCAGGCTGTACAGTTGAAGACGAAAACTATTGCCAGCGGGGATGGTCGCACGGTTTATTTAAAAAGTCATAATAAAATGTTGTTTACTAAATGGGGGAACCGGATTTTTGGGAAAACCGGTTACACGCGGGCGGCCCAGGCTTGTTTTGTGGGGTTTATTCAAAAAGGAAAATCTGTCCTGATTGTGGCAGTTTTTGGTTGCAGTCGCCGCTGGGAAGACATCCGGCATATTGTTAGAAACTACGGAGGCATAGCGCTTTAGGGCGGACCATCTGTCTTCGCGAAACAAGAAAAGCCATTGCAATGTGTTCGGGTTTTCAGTAGAATGGCGCCAGTTGTGTGAGCTAAAAGGCTGTTAGGGCGAAAATATTTCATGGATAACTTAGCGAAAGCCCTTACGTTATTATTTATCGCGGCTGGTTTCGCGATTTTTGTTTTAGTGTTACTGTTTAAGTTGGACGTGGTTTCCAAAAAAGCCGAAGCCGAAGTCCAAGAGTCATCTTCAGAAGCCATTTGGGAAGCGCATCTTTATCACCAGGCCATTGAGGGGGCCATGAAGGCCAAATAGAGAGTTATAGTTCAAGAAAGGACGCACTATGAAAAATACTGTTTCTTTGATTGTAATCGTTGCGGTGGCTATTGCCATCGGCGTGGCGTTGGCGGTTCAGCTAAATCAGGCACCCATGGTGGCCCAACAGCTGGGTATGATCATTGAATCGCAAGCGAAGATTGATCAAAAAATGACTTCTATTGAAGAGCAGCAGAAAAAAATGTTGGAAATTTTTGAAAGTGCCAAAAAGTCCGCTGAGCGCTTTGCTCAGCAAGGAGGAGCGGGTGGTCAGCAAGCCCAGCGACAAATGCCACCGCCGGAAGATTTGAATAAAGTTTATGATATTCCCGTTGGGGCTTCTTATATACGCGGTAACCCCGAAGCAAAAGTTACTATCGTTCAGTTTACGGATATCCAGTGCCCATTCTGTCAAAGATTTTACACACCCATTTTGGAAGTGCTTAAAGCTTATCCTAATGACGTAAAGTTTATCGTTAAGAATTTTCCATTGAGTTTTCATCCCAGCGCCCGACCGGCTGCGAAAGCCGCGTTGGCTGCCGGTGAGCAGGGTAAGTATTGGGAAATGATGGATTTGTTGTTAGAGGCGGGTCAGCAGTTGACCGATGAGAATTATAAGACATTGGCTGGGAAAATAGGGATCAGTGTGGAGCAATTTACCGCTGATTTAAAGAATAATGACGCGAAGTACGAAAAAATCATTAATGATGATTTGCAGCTTGGGTCTTCGGTGGATGTTCGTGGAACCCCCGCCTTCTATTTGAATGGCAAGAAAACCAACGCACGTGAATTTTCCATGTATAAACAGGAAATTGACGCAATTTTGGGGAAAGCCGGCCAATAAGAGGTGCTGGTAAATTTTAGTTGCATTTTTTCCGTCTCAAGAGTAGCATAAGGCCTTTGTTTCTTAGGGCAAAAGTAGTATTTAAGGGAGGTTAGCATGACCAAAGTCGGCGGTACAACAAAAAAATATTACAAAGAGACCCGGGGCATGAAAGTCTCTGGCGGCCAGAAAGTCAAAGCAGGTACGATGTTGACCCGAGAAGGTCATCGTTGGCAACCGGGCTTGAACGTAATCGGCCGCACGCACCTGACGGCGGGCTGTGACGGGGAAGTTTATTTTACTCGTAAACGCAGCAATTATCGTCGGGGTATTACCTTGATTAATGTCCGGCCTGAGGGCACGGATACTAAAGTTAAGAAAACCAAGTAAGCATCCTACCTTTCCATGTGCGGTATCATCGGATACGTTGGTCATAAGCAAGCGGTTCCGATTCTCATCGAGGGCCTGAAAAAGCTTGAGTACCGAGGATATGACTCCAGCGGCGTTGGAGTCATATCTTTAGGTCAGGCCAAGATCGATGTGCGCAAAATGGAAGGCAAAATTCATAATCTGCAGGAATTAATCAAAACTCATTCCTTGCCGGACGCCACGATCGGCATTTCGCATACCCGCTGGGCCACTCACGGGGTTCCCAATCGCGTTAATTCCCATCCTCATGGAGACAGCCAAGGAAAGATTTTGGTTGTGCATAACGGCATTATTGAGAATTATCAAGAACTACGTTCGTATTTGGAGAATAAAGGGGTTAAGTTCCTTTCCCAAACGGACACAGAAGTTGTGCCGCATTTGATTGCTGCTTTTTACCAGGGAGATTTCCTGGCTGCCGTCCTGAAAGCGATTCAGCAGCTAAAGGGAGCTTTTGCTTTGGGGATCATTCACCGTGACCATCCGGATACATTGATCGCAGCGCGCGTGGGCTCACCGTTAATTATCGGTATTGGAAAGGATGAGAATTTTATCGCGTCGGATGTCCCGGCCATTTTGGATAAAACCAAGAAGGTCATTTATCTTAAAGATAATCAGTTGGCCGTCATCTCTCGTAAAGCGGTTAAAGTCTATGCTTTTACGGGGAAGGCTGTGCCGGCTAAAGTAGACACGGTTTCCTTTACCGTCGGATCGGTTCACAAAGATGGTTATCCGCACTTCATGCTCAAAGAAATTCATGAGCAGCCCAAAGTTTTGAATCACATGTTTTCCAACCGGATGAAGGGCAACAATATTCATCTTGAGGGTTTAAATCTTAAAGAAGCGGACATTAAGAAAATTAAGCAAATTATGGTTGTGGGTTGTGGAACGGCTTACCACGCGGGGATGGTCGGGAAGTATATTATTGAACGCTTGGCGCGCTTGCCGGTTTTGACGGATGTTTCCAGTGAGTTTCGTTATCGCGATCCGATTATTGATAAATCTACGTTGATTTTGGCGATTAGTCAAAGCGGGGAGACCGCGGATACCCTGGCGGCGGTCAAAGAGGCCAAAGCGATGGGTGCCAAAGTCATCTCAATTTGTAATGTGATGGGATCATCGCTAGCGCGGGAATCACACGGCATTCTGTATACGCATGCGGGTCCGGAAATGGGCGTGGCTTCTACGAAAGCTTATACCGCTCAGTTGGCGATGTTATATTTACTGGCCATCAAATTAGCGGCGATGCGTAAGGTTTTTTCGCGAGGACATTTGCAGAAGATTATTAAGGATCTCAAACATATCCCGGCTTTGTATCAGCAAATTTTACATCATACGCACACCATTTCTAAGATTGGCCATGATAACGCGCATTTTGGGTGCTTCTTATTTTTGGGGCGGAATATTAATTATCCTTCTGCTCTCGAGGGGGCCTTGAAATTAAAAGAGATTTCGTATATTCCCGCAGAGGGTTATGCCGCTGGAGAAATGAAGCATGGACCAATCGCGCTCATTGATGAGTATCGAGCCGTGGTCTGTATCGCTCCGCAATCGGAAACTTATGAGAAGATGGTTTCCAACATGCAAGAAATCAAATCCCGCAAAGGGAATATCATCGCTATTGCTACCGAAGGTGATGCTGAAATCAAGAATCATTCCCACCACGTTATTTATATTCCGAAGACTAACCCCATATTGACTCCATTGTTGGTGGCGTTGCCTTTACAATTGATCGCGTACGCCATTTCCACTAAACGTGGTTGTGATGTTGATCAACCTCGTAATTTAGCCAAATCGGTCACGGTTGAATAATTTGTGTTAAGTATAAAGAGTCAAGAGTTAAGGCTCGTCGCGATGAAGAGCTTATTGAGCTTTGCCCCCCACTCTCCTTTAAGGGTAGCCCTAAGCAAAGCTCTATACAAGTACGGCTTTGGCCGTACAGTACTGGGCCTTTGGCCCACGTATTGGCTACTGCAATACCGTTTTGTCCAGGAAAACGGCAATAACACGTAACGCGTTTCCTTATGCTTTACATTGTCTCCACTCCTATCGGTAATTTAAAAGACATTACGCTTCGCGCGTTGGAAGTCCTAAAAGACGTCGACCTTATCGCTGCCGAAGATACCCGCCACACTAAAAATCTTCTCAATCATTATTCCATTACGACTCCGCTGACCAGTTATTTTGAACATAATCAGGTTAAGAAATCCGATTATTTGCTTTCTTTATTACAAGAAGGAAAGAATATTGCGCTGGTGACGGACGCGGGCACTCCCGGCATTAGTGACCCGGGTTTTTTGCTGATTCGTTTGGCGAAAGCTAATCAGATCCCGGTGACTGTTGTTCCTGGACCCACGGCGTGTATCGCCGCTTTGTCCCTCTCTGGCCTGCCTGCGCATGATTTTGTTTTTGAAGGTTTTCTACCGGTGAAATCTGCCGCGCGGCAGAAAAAATTGTTATCTCTTAAAGACGAGTTACGTACAATTATTTTTTATGAGTCGCCGCATCGCTTGGTTAAGGCGCTAAAAGACATGGAAGTTGTTTGGGGTAACCCTGCGGTGACGGTCATTCGGGAGTTGACCAAAAAGTTTGAAGAGGTTTTAGAAGGTGAAGCAAGTCAGCTTGTGGAATTTTTCTTAAAGAAGCCCCCGAAGGGTGAATTCGTGATTCTGGTTAATTTTTCTAACGGCAAAAGAGCTCTTCAGGAATAATTACTGGCCTTTTCTCATCCAACAATGGTAAGGAAGCCAGCCCGCCTGCCGGACGGACAGGTATTAGACCTTTCTTCTCTTAGAGAAAAGGCGGTACCTGCCTCGCCGGTAGGCGAGTTGACTACCTTAAATTCATCATTGGAAGTAGAAAGGTCAATAAGTTTTCTTGTCATTCGAGGGAGCAGTAAAGAGGGCTGCTTCGAGAGAAGCGCTTTTGGCGAGGAATCGACTGGATAGTGATTTTAGAGATAGTCGAATTCGATGTAAGCGCTGCTCACTGACAAAAAATACGTACCAGGTCAGCATCTGAGTTGAGAAGAAAATCAGTTTCTCCATAAAAAGAACGACTAAGCCCTGAAACGAAATTCCAAAGAAGATTCCCACCGGCCGCAAATACCGAATGCAGAACAAAATTGGGGCTGCTATTTCAAAAGTTAACGCCAAATATTGCAGTAAACTCCAAACCCCCAAGGGCAAAATGTCGAGGCATTGGGCGGCCAAATCAGTCATATAAAGGCCCTGCACGTGGCTCCATAAAACGTTGGGATTCTTTAGCCAGTCTCCCCGAAAAGCTTTCGCGTATCCCGCAAAAAAATAATGAAGAATTAAGGTCATTTGGAAAATTCTGACCGGCCAGATGGCTTGAGGGCGGGGTTCGGTGGAATGGAATGACCAATAGGCATCATGTTTGGTAAAGAGCATTAACGTCATGGAGAGAGCAAAGAATTTATTGAGCGTGTAGGCGCTAAAAACATCCACATGATTGATGTATAAAACGCATGCCCAAAGCAAGGGGCAGGTGATTCGGGTGTAAAGTCCTAATGTCCAGGCTATGAGGCTTCCAAAGAAAAGAAAGCCGAAAAACGGCAGCCAGTCCGGCGGGAGGGCGGGCCATACTGGAATAGCAAGCAGTGCTTTTCCAGAAATGTGAAAGCTTTGTGTTGTCAGCCACTCCGTACTGTTCTGCCACCAGACAATAAAGTAACTGAACATTGCCAAGCCGCTCAGAACTCGGTAGGTACACAATGCTATGGGGTCATGCAGTGCGAAAAAGAATTTGTATAGACGCCGCGATTGGTGGATAAAGAATTTTAAAATCATGATTTTGGGGGAGTAAGGTAAGAAGAAATATACAAAACGTAGTATTGCTCAGGATTAAATTTTTCTATCGGTTCATTTTCCCAATGCTTTTTGAAGCCATTCATTTTAAGATTCCGGTTTATTTGTAAGAATCGGACCGCGATGGGCTGTGGAGCGCGCGGATTCTTTTGCCGATAATTTTCTTTTAACCAGAGGGCCAGTTCAAAATGGGCGCGTTTATTGCCGCGATTGTTAAAAATCTCAAAATAGCGATTAAGACGATTGCGATATCCGAAAGGCCGCATTTTAAAATCTTCCTGTTGGTTATAGGTTATCCAGGGGCCATCAGGGAGGAATTGAAACTGGATAAAATACTGCGGCCAGGAACCAACTGAGTTGGTAAAAAGCGCAGAGCAGTTGTAGAGATTATTCAGGATAGGTGGCGAGTGAGGAAAAAATTTCCCGGTTAGTCCCATATAGGAGAAGGGAATGACCCAAACAAATAAAAAAAGCGCGCAGCCAAAATAGTCCAGCTTGCTAGGCGAGGGCGTTTTCATGGAAAATTGTTAAAGGTCACTACGTGTCATCGATTTTTGGTCGATAACCATAACTTTGGATGAGCGTAATCGGCGGTAATGATGGTTATAAAAATAATGAGCGGTGCTTATAATCTATGGTCCGTAGGTAATGAAATTCCAAGAGGCCGTTCCGGAGCCATCAGAAGTAAGAACTTTTCCTGAGGCTGGAGCGCCTCCACGAATACTGATTTGTCCATTTACGTCCAGTTTGGTGGCCGGATTCGTAGAGCCAATACCGACGTTACCGGTAGTAATTATCGTGTCGCCTCTTAATGTCGATGTCCCATTAACATCTAGTTTGGTGGCCGGGTTCGTAGATCCGATCCCAACGTTACCGGTGACAAGGGCATTGCTGCGAATATTGGCAGAGCCATTCACATCTAATTTGGCTCCAGGAGTAACGGTTCCAATCGCCACATTCCAAGCCGTATTGTTAGGGTAAAGGTCGGTCCCGGATTGGGTCCAGGCGGAGGACAAGGTGCTGCCTGTCCAGGAGCTGGTGCTTCCACAAACTTCTATCTGATAATTATCATTGCGAACATAAAATGTTCCCGGAGTGCAGGCGCCGGATTTTGCGGCTTGAGGAACCAGCAGCAATTCACTATAAGCGCCAATAGGGGAAGGATAATATGTCGTAAGCGATAATGTTTCTGCGGAAGCTTTAAAGCAATACCCTAAGGTGAAGACGATAACGCCGATAGTGATAATGTGGTTGGAAGAATTTCTCCTGAAGTGATCCATGAAAGGTTCAAAAGTATTTCTTAACATAGATTTAGTATATTTTATTTTTGCTGATAGAGCAACTAACCAGTTTAAAAATGAGAAATATTTGAAATAAGGCATTGCTTGTTGCTCCCCAAAAGGTTTTATAGGCATGGTGGATTGAGGGCTCCATAAGAATTACAGGCGCATTCGGGTGGATCTGAGGGCCCTCCGGTGCAACTACCACTATTCCAACTGATGCATCCATAGACACAAGCAGGAAGTGCTTCGTCCACCTCATCGACTTCATCAACGGGAGGTGTGACTGTTGGTGGCGTTACGGTCGGCGGCGATACCGTGGGTGGTGTGATCGTTGGCAACCCTTCATCTACCTCATCGACTTCATCAACGGGAGGTGTGACTGTTGGTGGCGTTACGGTCGGCGGCGATACCGTGGGTGGTGTGACGGTAGGCGCTCCTTCGTCCACCTCGTCGACCTCATCAACGGGAGGTGTGACCGTTGGTGGCGTTACGGTCGGCGGCGATACCGTAGGTGGTGTGACGGTAGGCGCTCCTTCGTCCACCTCGTCGACCTCATCAACGGGAGGTGTGACCGTTGGTGGCGTTACGGTCGGCGGCGATACCGTAGGTGGTGTGACGGTAGGCGCTCCTTCGTCCACCTCATCAACGGCCACGCCGTTACATTCAATACAGATTGAACAGACAGGTGTAATGCAGGCCCCGCCCATTTGGCACATAAATCCTCCCGGGTCAATAGAGCAAAAAGGGTTGGGAGAACCGTCACTAATGACATTGTTATAAGTTTTGCAGCCTCCTTGAGAACTGCAGTCTAAGGAGGAAGGGCATCCTGTTCCGCAACTCGCGCTAGGTGATGGTGCCGCAACGGTTGGGGGCGTGACTGTTGGGGGCGTGGCTGTTGGGGGTGTCACGGTCGGTGGTGTTACTGTTGGAGGTGGAGTTACGGTTGGGGGGGTCACTGTGGGAAAGCAATTACCGCAATCTTCAGGTGCAGTATTGCAATCCTCGCCTCCTCCACAACATCCATCTCCCGGTGTTGAACTCGAGCAATCCGCTGGACAATTACAAACATTTTCGCCAACTTGACAGGTTCCATTAGGACAAGAGGTTCCTGATTGACAGCAATTGGATACAGGATAAAACCAAGTTCCTCCGATACAAATGGCCGAACAGGCGGAGGTTCCATTAGAGGTAGTACCACTGGGACAACCGAGTACTTGAGGAAAACACATATCTGCCCCGCACCCAGGCATTTGAGCGGAATCCGCAGTACAGTCTTGTAGACAGTTTGAACAATCTTCCCCCGCACCACAAGTACCGTCGCCACAGTTTACTCCGCAGGCCGGCATGGGGCAGGCCTGGCTTGAGGGGCCGGCGCAATCGGTGCCTCCGCAGGCGGGCGTGGGATTGGTGCACGTACGTGTCTGAATACCGTCCTGGCCACATAATCCCGTACAAGTACTCCAAGCGCTCCAGCCTCCATTAACCGCAGGGGTACAGCAGTCTCCTGGACAGCTGACGGCATTTTCCGAAGCGCAGCAATAACCGTCGCCGCAGTTAGGGCAGCCACTCACGCAAGTAACACTAGGATTGAAAGGATTGGGCGGAGAACAGGTTCCAGAGCATCCAAATAAAGCGCAAGAGACACAGGAACAGGTCGAATAATCCAAAAATGATCCATTCGGACAAGAATTTGTACAATAACAGGATGGACCAAAAGGCGTATCATTACACCCGGTTTGGGGTGCCGGACACGTATGTAAGGTGCAGGTTGTTGAGGGACAAAGAGTTGGCGGACAGTTTGCGAGATTACAAACAGTTATGTTGTTGCCCGGGCAATCGGTCGGCGCATTAGTGCAGTTTTCGCATGGAGTGTCACAAAAACCATCACCAACATTTAGTGAGCAAGAGCAATCTGCTGGGCAGGTGGCTACTGTTTCCCCCTGAGCGGTATCGCAGAACCCATCGTTACATTGGGTCCCACAGTCTTGCGGGCACGTCGCTGAACTTTCAGTCGCTGAACAAAAACCATCACCGCAAGGACTACTACAATCTCCGGGGCAGGAAGCTGCTGTTTCGCTTCCGTTGCAAACACCATCACCACAGCACATGGCATTTTCCAGATTGACTCTAAGTTCGTTGAGATGGATCGCTTTTACGCGCGTGGAACTGGCAGTGATGTTGCTGTCGGTATAGCTGGGATTAGGTCGACCCAGAGGAGCATAAAAATTGTTAATTGCCGTGCGAAGTTCGTCGATATGAATTTTGCGGATTTGGGTAACGCCGGCAGTGATGGTTTCAGACCAGGGATAAGCGCTTCCTCCGCACGCCGTTCTTTTGGCATCAATTTGAGCCCGAAGCTCAACGATGTGTGAGGCCCGAATGCTGGTTGACGTGGTAATATTCTCGCTCCAGGATATGGTGTAGCTGGCGGACTGAGCGTATGAATTTTGATTTAACGACAAAAAGAAGAAAAGGGTGATGGAAAAGAATAGCGTGGTTAAGTTTTTAAGAATCGGCAGCTGTCGGCAATAATCCATTCAGCCCCCCCAGGCGAGATGATTAGTGTTGCCAAATTTGAGTATAGATAACTTAATCCAATGGTTCAATTAAGAATTTATTTTTTGAGCAAGCGTTTTCAATCGTTTGAATTCTTTGTTTTGAATAAATTGTATGCTTATCGGTGCCCTCATTGATGAAAATCAATAGTGGAGAAAATTTGAATACGGGTTTGCGCGTCCTTCCAGCAATCGTTGGGCAGCTTAGCTTTTTCGCTACACAACCGAGATAGAAAAGTTTCTTTATCCGGGATTTTAGACCAAACACTCGGTAAAAATATTCCTCGGTTTTTTCCTTTGCTGACAATAACGCCATGCCGGCGCGGTTGAATGATGGCCACATCAGAAATAACGCGAGGCGGGGTCAGAACGGAAATCTTGATTTTGCTTTTTTGAAATTCTTCTTTGGTTAAAGGAGGAAAGCGAGGGTCTTGGAAGGCGGATTCCCGGGCCATGACGGTTATTTCTTGCCAGAGGCTGCGGGTGGGGGTGGTGCTCCCTCGGCATCCGCGCAGACGACCTTCTAATTCAATCGTGACAAAAGCGCTGGCCGGCAGGTTTAAATAAGCGCTATGAGACAATGCGGCTGGGTCCAGCGGTTGATTGTCGAATTGTTCGGTAATGGATTGGGCGGCTTGCTTAAGGAGCATTTGTTGTAATTCCGGATCATGCAGATAGCTTACGGGTTCGGGGCTCGGCGCGTCCTCTTTGAGGAAAGCGAGGGCCGCGTAGCCAACAACGCGGTTAATGTCTCCGGATGGGGCGTCTCCGGAGTTCGCGTAAGCCAGCGGGGTGACGTTAGTCGCTCCCAGTAGTTTGGCCGCGATAATTCCTGTTTGGACCGCGCCTTGGCCGCAAAGCGGGGTTTTAAGTTTATTCGCAAATTGTTTTTTTAAGAACGTGACGGTTTGATTGACCAGACCTGCATCCATTTGTTGAATGGCGGATAGGGTGATGGGATCAATGCGCAATGCGGAGGCTTGATCCGGATAGTGAGCTAGGTCTGTTGAGATAATAATGAGCGCGTTGTGCTTCTTGGCGACTTGGGCGATGGATTCCGCCATGAGCCGGCAAGTTTTAACATCGTCGGTACTGATCAGTAGTGGAACAATTTTGAAATTGCTGAAACGGCGTTGCAGAAAAGGGAGTTGGGCTTCTAGCGAATGTTCTTGTTGGTGAGGCAGTGCTGAATCAACGAAAAGGGGGTTGCTGGTCAACAGTTCCTGGACGACGTCTTCGTTAACTGGGACTTTTCCTAAAGGGGTTTCAAAAAAACCCTTGGCCCAAAGCGCGCCGCCTTTAACGGGTACGCGATGAGCGGGTCCAATGAGGATAAAGGTGAGCGTGTCATTGTTCAGTTGGTGATAGCCATTGGCTGCTACTCCTCCTGAATATTGGTAAGCCGCGTGGGGAACCAGCAGCGCGACGATACTTCCGGGGAGCGTTTTTGAGGTCGACGCGTTGAGCAGTTGATCGACGGTGGAAGAAAGCGTTGCGGGGTCTCCGGGATAAAATTTATCAGCCACGGCGGCCGCTCGGATCCCGCCGCTGGGCACGATGGCTTTTGAGCTTGCAGAAGAATTGGGCTGAGAGGTTTTTTGTTTATGAGTCTTAGTGTTCTTGACGCAGGAATGTTTTAGCATTACGCGCTTGGTGTATTCCGCGACTTGTCCAGGCGGGGGGGTTTTCTTGGCCATAAAAATTAATTCCAGCGATTGCAGTCGCTGAGGTCCGGAATGGGTCGCATTCCAAGTGCGGCACAAATACTCTCCGTAATAGGGCCAGTAGTTTTTGTTTTTTCCGTAAGTATGGTTAAACAGGTAACGTCGCCAACGTTCGCTGGGGAACATCTGAGATGCGGATGGCTTAGTCCAGTCTAATTTCTTTCCGTCGCGGAATAAATCAACGGTGTTTCCATCGGCCAATTTGCCGGGAACCAGGAACCAGCCATTCGTCATGGCTGGCGGCGCGAACATGCGCCACGCCTGATTGATGTGTAAAAGATCGCAAATGTTTTTTAATGGAGCCGGCATGCGATAGGTTTTTTGGGTAATTCGTTCGTAATTATAAAGCAGTACGCAGACCAGTGTCAGCGCCGCGGTCAAATTGGCCGCGGGGGAAGCGTGAATAGTCATGAACTTTCTGGGTAGACGTTCATAAATATGGCTGCCGGTTATGGCTGTGGTCACACGATCCCAGAGTTTAAGGCCCCCTATTTTGTCCCAGAATTCTTTGGGTAGAAAGAGAAGCAGGGCGGTGCTGCTAACCCAGGGAAACAACATTAAATGCAGGCAAAGATAAAAGCCCAAGTGCATCAATAGGAATCCAGCCACCAAAGGCGTCCGAATGTAGGCAGTTGCCCAGGGTAAAAAGAGAAGAATCGGCGCGATTAATTCAAACCAAAGCGTGGCGTGAGTGATAAAAGACAGCAAGTCAGGAAATTGTAAAAGCGTTAGCGCGAAATTTTTGGCGTAATTATCAATATTAAGTGCGTAATAAACCGCCGTGCCGTCTTGCCACATGGGCAGAGGCCACTTGTGAAGGGCGGCCATGAAATAGCCAACGGCGTTTTGAATCAACATGGCCGCCGTTCCGACGCTGAATATTTGTATCGGAATTTCGTTTTTGTTTAAAGCGCGACTGCTATCAACAGAGAATTTGGCGCCCAACGGCAAAAATAGGCTCCAAAAAAGTAAGAGACGAAAATAATCGTCTCCGCCGCCCATAATCATCGGATTGCGACGGTGTAATGAAATCAGCAAGAGGTAGGAGAAGAAGGTCATCCAGCGAGTTTGGTACCCAAACATCAAACCTAGCGCGCACAGTGCCTGCAAGCCCAGCAGTACGTATTGAACTTGCGGTGTTCCGTTCAACAGGTGAATTGATAGGGCCCAGGGACTGGGAGGTTGTTGAATGACAGCCATGCGGGGTAAGAGTCCTTCATCAGAGAAGTAAAGCGATACGTCCGGTAGATAATTAATCACATCGATTAAAATAATGAGTCCGATGCCGATTCTAAAAATAGCTAGCGCGCGCGTATCAATGCCGAATAAATTTCTGAGTTTATTCATCAAGGGTTTAATTCCTTTTATTTTTTTTGGTGCTGGTCGATTCTGTGCACGATTGACTCCATAAGATTTTCTTTTGAGTGGAAGAGTCTTGTCCCGGCAGACGCGTCACTCTTTTGATGGTGACAATCTGCAGTGAAGCGATTTGTTCGGGCGACGTATGCTTAGAATTCCAACTGCGGCATAAATAGCTCGCATAATGTTTCCACGCGCGTTCTTCATCTCGAATAAGAAAATTCATTTGAAATTTACGCCAACGTTCATTCTTGAACAGCTTGGCGGCCTCGGGTTTTTCCCAAATAAGCGAAGTGCCAGGTCGGGATGCGTCGACTTGAGTGCCGTTGTTGAGCGTGGCGGGCACCACCACCCAGCCGCTGATTTTGGAAGGATTAGGAGCAAACATTTTCCAGGCTTGGTCCAAATATAAGAATGTGCTGGCCGTGTTTAGGGCGGGGGAAAATTTTATTGTTTCTGGAACCAGTCGGGATAGGGTTAAGCCAAAGACAGCGATTAAACAGAGTGCCGCCGTCCCGTTTAGCAACGGACTTAACTGGTATTTTGCTGAGTCGGAATTCAAGGCGGTGGGAGATTGGGATAATGCGGAGAACATCGGCAGTATTTTCTGGACTAAATGTGTTTCCCAAAACCAGGTCGGTAAAAAAAGCGTCATCGCGACAATGCTGATGGCGGGAAAAAGTTCCAAATAGAGGAGAGAATGAAAGCTCATTTGTAACACAATAAAGATGAGGGCGGTGAACGTCCGAATTTTTTCATGCCACCAAGGGAGAAAAAGAAGAAAAGGTCCCCACAGTTCAAAATAAAGGATTGCGCGCGTCAGAACTGACATGAGGTCGGGGTAATGTAGCAGCCATTCCGCTTGTGGGCGCGCGTAAAGCTCGACGTTGAACGCATAGTATAGGGCGCTTCCGTCATGCCAGGTTTCGCCCTTCCATTTATGGAGCGCTGTAAAAATATAAACGATAGCAGTTTGTAGCAGCGCGGCGGTTGTCGCCCAGTTAAAAATGCGGGAGGGCCGCTCTATGTTGTATTTGGACCGTAAGTTATCGAGAGAGAGCCGAATTCCCAACGGTAAAAAAAGACTCCAGAAAAGCATCATCCTTAAATAGTTATCCGCTCCTCCCAGAATGAGTGGGTTACGTCGCTGGAGAGAGGCTAATAGGATCCAGGATAAGAACGTCATCAGGCCGGTGCGATATCCGACCAGGAGCCCGATGGCGCACAAAGCTTGCAATAAAAATAGAATGCTTTGGACTTCCACTGTTCCGTTTAGCAGATGCCAGGACATGATTCCCGTGGAAGAGTTTCGCTCCAGAAGGGCTGCACGTGGGAGCACTCCGTTATCGGTGTAAAACGCGGTAATGTCTCCGGCGCGAATGGCAAGGTCCCACAAAAGTACGATCGCTAGGCCACATCGAAATAGCACTAAAGATCGAACATCAATACCGAATACCCTAGCGAAAAGAGAGGGCTTGTTTTCCATTCAATTATGGATTTGGTTAGTTTTTGGTCGACCCGTTGTTTAAGTTAGTGGCAACGGTAATTGATGCAACTATGAACATTATTGTTTAATAAATTTTAGTATAATTGCCCAGGGGAGGCGAGGTAATTGTCAAATTATTTGCTATATGAAAGAGATTTATGTCAAAAAAGTGTGCCTTGACAAAAGCTTAAAGGCATTTTATAGTTGACGCAGTTAACCTTTAATCCGGCTCTGAGAAGCTGGAAAGGATAGTGATGAGAGAAGCTTGTTTTAATCGAATGCACATTTTAGGGCTTTGGCCAACATCGTTGGCCAAAGCCCTTTTCTTTTGGAGAGACAATGATCCCACCGACTAAACTGATGGACCAGGAAGCGGTCCGTCGCGCGTTGATGCGCATCGCGCATGAGATTTTGGAAAAAAACAAAGGAACGCAGGGGCTATGCCTGGTGGGAATTCGCACCCGAGGCGTTACTTTGGCCCGTCGTATCAATGAATGCCTGGAAAAAATAGAAGGGCACAAGGTCCCCATGGGGGTTTTGGATATCACGCTGTACCGAGATGATGTTACGTTGCACGCTCAACCCATTGTGCATGAGACACAAATTAATTTTGATATTACCGACAAACGGATTGTGTTGGTGGATGACGTGCTTTATTCAGGACGAACCATTCGGGCGGCCTTGGATGCTTTGGTCGATTTTGGCCGCCCGCAAAGTATTCAGCTGGCCGTTTTGGTTGATCGCGGACACCGGGAATTGCCGATTCGTGCGGATTATGTCGGCAAAAATATCCCGACGGCCATTACGCAAAATGTCAAAGTGGTGCTCAGCGAGGATGACCAATCCCAGGATGAAGTCGTGGTGGAAACCAAGGCGGCCTAACTGATTGAGGATGACCCATGGAATGGAACCGAACCGATTTAATTGACCTTAAGGATCTTAGCCGAGAAGAAATCGAACTCGTTTTAGAGACCGCTAAATCATTTAAAGAGGTTTCTACCCGCGATGTTAAGAAAGTCCCGGCGCTGCGAGGTAAAACGGTCGTGCTGTTATTTTTTGAAGCGTCGACCCGTACCCGTGTTTCTTTTGAGTTAGCCGCGAAGCGTCTGTCTGCGGATACTATCAGCGTGACGGCCAGCGGCAGTTCCGCTTCGAAGGGTGAATCAATATTAGATACCGCAAAAAATATTGAAGCTATGCATGTGGATGCGATTGTGGTCCGGCATGGATCAAGTGGCGCGCCGCAAATTATGGCCGACGCTCTGGGGCCTTCGATTATAAACGCGGGGGACGGGTGTTGTGGTCATCCGACTCAGGCGCTGTTGGATCTGTTTACCATTAAAGAGCGATTGGGCCGTGTGGCTGGTTTAAAGATTGGGATTGTGGGCGACATTCTGCATTCTCGTGTGGCTCGGTCTAATATTTGGGGCATGACTAAGCTCGGCGCGGAAGTGACGGTGTGTGGTCCGGCGACCTTAATGCCTCGTGGTATTGAGCAGGCGGGGGTTAAAGTATCCTATGATCTCGTGGATACGATTAAACAATGCGATGTTATTATGGCTTTACGGTTGCAGAAGGAGCGCCAGCAAGATAAATTACTTCCTTCCTTGCGCGAATACGCGAAAATGTTTGGGATCAATCAAGATAAATTAAAACATGCGAAGAAAGATATTCTGGTCATGCATCCCGGGCCCACCAACCGTGGCGTGGAAGTATCGGCAGAAGTCGCTGATGGGGACAAATCTTTGATTCTGGAACAGGTGACCAACGGCGTTGCGGTTCGCATGGCCGTATTGTATTTGTTGCTGGGCGCAAAACCAAAACTTGTGGAAGAAGGATCGTCGATATGAGTTTATTGATTAAGAATGCCATTATTGTTTCGGAGCAGGAGATCAGTGTCAAATCTCAGGATATTCTCATTGAGCACAATAAAATTGTTAAAATCGCGTCGACGATTTCAACCCGCGCTGATCAGACCGTTGATGCGAAAAATAAATATGTTTTGCCGGGCTTGATTGATTTGCACGTTCATTTGCGCACTCCCGGACAGGAGCATAAGGAGACCATTGAGACGGGCTGCCGTTGTGCGGCTAAAGGCGGTTTCACATCGGTCTTTTGCATGCCCAACACGAATCCCGTCATTGATACGCCCAGCGTGGTGGAGATGATCACTAAAGAAGCGTCGCGGGTGGGACTGGTCAATGTTTATCCGATCGGTGCGATTTCTAAAGGGCAGAAATGCGAAGAGTTAACTGAAATGGCGGAATTAAAGAATGCCGGATGTGTGGCGTTTTCCGACGATGGAAAAGGCGTTCATAACAGCCAGTTAATGCGGTTGGCTTTGGAGTATTCGAAGATGCTGGGGTTGCTTTTGATTCAGCATTGCGAAGATCCTTGTCTGAGTAATCATGGGGTAATGAACGAAGGGTATCGTTCGACCGTGTTGGGGCTTAAAGGCTGGCCGGAAATTGCTGAGACCGTAATGATCGCGCGGGACATTGAACTGGGTCGCTATCTAAATGCACGCGTGCATTTTGCGCATATTAGCTGCAAGCGTTCGGTCGAATTGGTTCGCTGGGCTAAGGCCCAGGGTATTCCGGTGACGGCCGAAGCCTGCCCGCATCACTTCACCTTGACAGATGAGGATGTAAAAAATTATGACACGAATTTTAAAGTCAATCCCCCGCTACGCACTGCAGCGGATGTTCAGGCCATCAAGGAAGGATTAAAAGATGGTACCGTCGATTGCATCACCACGGATCATGCGCCGCATGCTTTAGAAGAAAAAGAATTGGGATTTGATCAGGCGCCTTTTGGGATGATAGGGTTGGAGACTGCGTTGGGGTTGGCGGTTAGTGAATTGATCGAGAAAAAAGTTTTGACTTGGCCGCAGCTTGTTGATCGGATGTGTGTGGCTCCTGCCAGAGTGGGTGGTCTTGCGAATAAAGGAATCATTAAAGAGGGTACGGACGCGGATGTGACGATCATTGATCCTCATCGCGAATGGACATTTGAGAAAAAAGATATTGCCTCAAAATCAAAGAATTCTCCCTTCTTGGGTCGGCGGCTCAAAGGATTAGTTGAAACCACCATTTGCGGTGGTAGAATTAGCTACCAAATTGGAAAATAATTAGGCAAGAATCAGAAATCAGGTCCCAGAGCACCTCTGGGAAGCTTGTCTTTGAGGGCTGGGTGCAAAACAAAATGACATTCATCGCCGACTTCCACATTCATTCTAAGTATTCCCGCGCTACCAGCAAAAATCTCGATGTCGAGAATTTAAGTCTTTGGGCCAAGAAAAAAGGGGTGCATCTTCTGGGAACGGGAGATTTTACTCATCCGCAATGGCTTAAGGAGCTTAAAGCAAAGTTAAAACCTATTGATGGTGATTTGTTTGAGTATAAAGGAACAAATTTCATTCTCACCTCAGAGCTAAGCAATATTTATTCAAAGAACGGTCGCGTTTACCGTATTCATACCGTTTATTTGGCGCCCAGTTTTAAGACGGTAGATAAAATTGTGGCTGCGCTGGAAGCGCGCGGCGCAAATCTCAAGGCCGATGGTCGCCCGATTATCGGCATGGATGTCGAGGAGATGTCGAAGATCATCTTGGATGTTGATCCGCGCGTGTTTATTATTCCCGCGCATATTTGGACGCCGTGGTTTAGCATGTTTGGTTCCAAGTCGGGATTTGATACGATTGAAGATTGCTGGGGCAAGCTAGCTTCAAAAATTACCTGTGTTGAAACCGGATTATCATCTGATCCGGCGATGAATTGGCGGCTGAGCTGTTTAGATCGGATGACGTTGGTAAGTAATTCCGACGCACATTCGCCCTCGAAGATCGGGCGAGAGGCGAATGTTTTTGATTGTGACATGACCTATGATGATATCGTGGACGTTTTGAGCCACAAAGATCCCAAGCGATTTCTGAAGACCATTGAATTTTTTCCTGAAGAAGGCAAATATCATTTTGATGGGCATCGAATGTGTCAGGTGTCGTTAGCACCTCCTGAATCAAAGAAGAATAAAAATCTTTGTCCGGTTTGTGGTAAGGAATTAATTTTGGGAGTCATGCATCGGGTTGAGGAACTTGCCGATCGGCCGGAAGGATATAAACCCAAATCGCCGATTCCTTTTGTTAATCTTATTCCTTTGGAAGAAATTATTGCTGACGCGCGTGGTCAAGGGGTGCATGCCAAGGGCGTACAGAATGAATATGAAGCCATCCTTAAGGTTCTGGGCCCCGAGTTGGGCGTGCTGATGGATGTCTCGGAGAAAGATTTGACAAAAATAGCTTCTCCTCGTATTGTGGAAGGCATTCTGCGGGTTCGACAAGGTAAGGTCAACATCGTGCCTGGGTATGACGGCGAATACGGTAAGATTAGTATTTTTCGTCATGAGCCTTCCAGCAAAAACTTGCCGAAAGATTCGCAGTTAAAATTGTTTGCTTGAAGAATTTAAGTTTTGTCCCTGTGGCCCGGCTGCCCGTCTCACCGATGGCGAGCCGAGGCGGACCGTTAAGTAGGCTCAACGGCTCCGATGTTTGCATGTTAATTTAAAGGTAGTCGGAGTCCCGACTACCACAATATTTTTAGAAGACGTCGGGCATAGAGCGCGGGAACTTTACTCTAAGCAGATGTTCTCAGAGGCCTACTAAAAATTATGCCCCCGTAGCCTGCCTGACGGAAGTCAGGCTCAACAGATAGAGCACGTGAGCCTTTCTCTAGGCATGGTGCTCTTAGAGGTTTCTTGAAATAAATTTTTTTGAAAATACATTTAAGTCCCCGTAGCTCAACGGATAGAGTACCAGCCTCCGGAGCTGGTGGTACAGGTTCGATTCCTGTCGGGGACGTATATAAGAACCTCCAAGAGTACCAAAATAAAGAAATAGGCTCACGCCTCCGGAGCTTGGGGTGTAAGCATAGGTTCGGCCTGGCTCTCCAAAATTAAACTATTGGAAATAGCCAGGGCAGTCCTCATTGTATCTCGCTGGTCTTTTGTTTTTGGAAAATGGGGACGATTCCTGTCGGGGGCGTAAATTTAATGAAGGATGAGGACGATTTTCCAGAATGACGTATTAGTTGGCCCTGTGAATTATTCATCAGGGCCTTATTTACGGTTAGATAGCTAGCGAATTTCTTTATACGCTAAAGTGATTGTTATTCTTAGAGTTTAGGTCGAGCTTAAAAAAAGTGAACACTAGGGATAGTGGTTATCCACAATTGCTGCACAAGATGTGGATAAATTTGTGAAAGGAGCGACGATGAATCAAAAAATCACTATATCTGTGATTGGCGGCCACGACGTAGATGAAGAAGTGGGTGGATTTGCTGAGAAAGTTGGAAAATTGGTAGCAGAAGTGGGTGGCATTCTTGTTTGTGGCGGTCTTAGGGGAGTAATGGAGGCATCTTGCCGCGGGGCCAAGAAAGCAAAAGGCATGACTATTGGGTTATTGCCGGGTAAGGATAAAAATGAAGCTAACCCTTACGTAGATATAGCTTTACCAACTTCTATCGGCTACGCGCGCAATGCGATGGTGGCTTGCTGTGCGGATATTATCCTAGCGCTACCAGGAAGTAACGGAACTTGCTCGGAAATTTGTTACGGGTTGGTTTATGGACGTCCGGTTTTGGATCTGGGGGGGTGGAATATGAAGGGAATGATCCCCGTCAAGGATTTAAAAGACGCGCGTCGAAAACTTAAGCATCTAATTAAGCTAATTGAGAGTAACCGAAAAACATTGCAGGAATAATTTACTTTATGTTTAAGAAGGCTTGGTTCCTTATTGCTTTAATCGGATTCATTATTTATTCAAATTCTTTGGGCAATGAGTTTTGTAATGATGATTATAAATTTATTGTTGAGAATCCGTCGATTAAATATTGGAACGATTGGGGTTTTCTGGCCCGAACGTTTAACACACGATTTTTGTTGGGATTGAGTTTTGCCGCCAACTACGCCGTTGGCCAATTGAATGTTTTTGGTTACCATTTAGTCAATATTTTCATCCACATTCTCAATGCGATTCTGGTTAAGGCGTTGGTTAGTTTACTTTTTCAAACTTCCCTATTAACTCAGCATCCGTTAAGGTCTAAATCGAATACCGTTGGGTTATTAACGGCACTATTATTTTTAACTCATCCGATCCAAACAGAAGCGGTAACTTTTGTCACTCAGCGGGCGGTCTCGCTCGCATCTTTCTTTTACTTGTTATGTTTGGTGTGTTATTTAAAAAATAGAATCGCTCGCGATGATCGGTTCTATCTGGCTGCCTTCGGGGCGCTTTTCTTAGGGATGTTAACCAAGGAAATGTTGATCACCGCACCTTTGGCCCTCGTGGCGCTGGAGGCGTTTTTCTTTTGTCCGCGCGCCCGAGATTTAGTCGCGCCCTGCCGGAAATTGTTGCCATTTTTAGTGATGTTGGCTTTTATTCCGATCTTGATGTCTCAGGCGACGTTTAATTCGATTCTAAATCTAAAATTTCAAGTCGCTAAAGAATTTAGTTGGGATTATTTTTTTACAGTCATCAATGTCGTTCGCAGTTATTTAGGTTTGCTGATTTTTCCGCTCAATCAACAGTTGCATTACCTTTATCCGATCGCCAAGGGATTTTCCGAACCGAAAACCTGGTTTTCGTTATTGCTAATATTGTCCATCGGCGTTTACGCGTTTAGAAAGTTCCGACAAGATCGGCTGGTCAGCTTTTCTATTCTTTGGTTTTTTGGCACCATGGTGCTGGAGCTAGGTCATGTCTGCTGGGTTAAGGCGGGAGTGATGTATGACCACTGGCTGTATTTGCCGATGGTGGGGTTTGCTTTACTGTTGGTGCTTTTTGCGGTTAACGCCGAAATTTTAGGTAACATTTGGATAACCAGAAGTCTTTTGGTCATCGTTGCTTTGTGGTCGGTCTTGACGTATCAGCGTAATTTTGATTGGAAAGATGAAATTACGCTATGGTCTGATGGGATTGCAAAGTCTCTCCAAAACTCAACTGCTTATTATGGATTGGCTTCAGCTTATTCTCGACGAGGGGATTACCCTCGAGCGATGGCGTTGCTTGAAAAAGCTATTGAATATAACCCCAAATATTTAAAGGCGATCGTAGGGCTGGGATCCCAGTATGAGCGTCAGGGCGATTTTGTTGCCGCGCGCGCACAGTATCGCCGGGCCTTAGATATTGATCCCAATTTTTTTACGGCTTATCTATATACAGGGCAAAGTTTCTTGGCTCAGGGAGATCCGGCCACGGCCGTTACGTTTTATCAAAAAGCGTTGGCGTGTGAGCCGAATTATTTTTATTCGCATCTTTTGCTGGCCTCGGCCTATAGCGCTATGGGTCGGGTGAAAGAGGCCGAGGACGCTTTAAAGAAAGCCTATAAGATTAATCCCGATTTATCAAAGTATTTGCCGGGTTAAGTTTTTCTCAAATTAAGGATAGAAAATTATAATTATGCCTGAACTTCCGGAAGTTGAAACCATGCGTCGTGATTTGGAGCGGTTGCTCCAGCAACAAATTTTTTCTCAGATTCGGGTCATCGATGATCGGGTGATCCGGGGAATTTCTGGCCAGAAGTTCAGGGACGCTTTGCTCGGTGAGCGGATCCAAAGCGTTGGCCGCCGGGGCAAAGCGCTCATCTTTAATTTGCGCCAGGACAAGTTTTTGTTGATGCAACCGATGATGACGGGGCATTTTATTTATTTTGCTGCTGGGAAACCCGTTTCGTTTAATCCCGCAACTAAAATAATTTTTGATTTTAATTCCGGTGACACGATGGTTTATAACGATCACCGGTTGTTTGGGCGGATTTCGCTCGTCAAAGATCTTAGTGAGGTTAAATTTTTACGAGACATCGGGCCTGAGCCTTGGGACCTGACGTATCAGCGGCCTTGGCTTGCGGCAGCGTTGGGTAAGCGCACGGTACCGATCAAAACACTTTTGATGAATCAGCAGTTTTTGGCCGGAATCGGGAATATTTACGCGTCGGAGATTTTGTTTAAGTCCGGTATCAAACCCCAGCGGCGCGCGCAGACACTGAAAGCACAGGAAATTGACCAGTTATTTTCCTGGATTCCTAAAGTTTTGGAAGAAGCCATTGCGTTGCGCGGGACTTCCATGTTAACGTATCGGGACACGGCGGGCGAAAGAGGAAATTTTAGCTCGCGGGTCCAGGTTTATGGGCGGGAAAATCAAGACTGCTACCGTTGTGCCGGCAAGATTCGTAAGATCGTGCAGGCCGGTCGCAGTACGTTCTTTTGCGCTACTTGCCAGAAATAAGATTGCGCGGCCTTAGGGTTCTGTTAGAAAAACACGAGTTGAATTTAGCCAGATCACTCTGGAAGCATTATGAAAACACGGATCAAAATCGATAGTTCCATCCTTTCCTTCATCATTATTCTGACGGGATTTCTGTATCTGTTCCCGTACCTCTATTCTCCGCAAACGCCGTGGCTGGAGGTGATTTTGGATTTCTTTGGCGTTATCGTTTTGCTTTCGGGAACCTATTTGCGCATGGTGGCCCGCGGGCATAAGAAGGCCAACTCCGGGCAGGGGCATGCGCTGGTCAAGGATGGCGTTTACGGTTTCGTACGAAATCCGATGTACTTAGGAAGCTACTTGATGGGGGTTGGGTTTATTTTGTTGGTCTGGCCGTGGTGGACGCTCCCGCTATTTACCATTCTTTTTTATAATCGATTCATGATACAGGTGAAGGGCGAAGAAGCGCATTTATTGAAGATGTTTGGTCAAGGGTATGAAGATTATTGCCTTAAAGTTCCGAGGATATTTCCAACGGTCAGCGTTCTGCATCAGGTTAATTTTGTCAAAACTTTTCCCGTTCAGGAAGCACTTAATACCAAGGACCGTCGGGGAATATGGGTGTGGCCGCTGGTGGCGTTGGTGCTGGAAACTTTTCAACAAAAGATGGTTTTTGGAATTTTTGATTTAACGAATAATATTCCAACTTTTATGTTCGCAATCTTTGTTTTTACGATGGGGCTCTGGGTTTTGTACTTGACTGCTCCGGAAGCGGAAAATTATGTCCAAGATTCAAAATAAATTTAAGGTTATTGCCAATAAAAGATTATGTCCGCGGTTTTTTTGCCTGTCGCTGGATGCTAAGTCTATTTTAAAAAGCATTAAGCCAGGGCAGTTTGTGCACATTAAAGTTAATGAAGGGCTGGAGCCGTTCTTTCGTCGGCCGTTTAGCGTGTATCGCGCCCAGAAAACACTGGATGTTTTTTTTGAGCCGGTGGGGCCGGGGACAAAAATTTTAAGCCAAAAAAAGCCGGGTGATGTCTTGGATGTCTTGGGGCCATTAGGGAATTCGTTTAGTTTGCCTCCTAAAGGAACAAAACAAGTTGTCATGATCGCTGGTGGAATTGGGGTGGCGCCCTTTTTGCTGTTGACAGATCAGCTGAAGAGTAGAGGGTTGGAATTGATTTTGCTGTTCGGGGCACGGACCAAAGAACACACCTTTCCGATGACTGAATTTAAGAAAAATGGCGTGAAGGTTTATGTCTCAACTGACGATGGGAGTGTCGGTGTCAAAGGAAGGGTTTCGGAATTATTTGATAAGATCAAGTTAGATTCGAAGACCACACAACTTTATACCTGCGGTCCGCATCCGATGATGCACGCGGTGCAGCGTTTTGCCAAGGAACATGATTTGCGTTGTGAGGCGTCATGTGAAGAAGTGATGGCTTGCGCGTTAGGCGCTTGTCTGGGCTGTTCGATTAAAACGACCAAAGGTTATAAGACGGTTTGCTATGATGGGCCAGTCTTTGATGTGCAGGAAGTGGTTTTTTAGAGGTCACAAGGACACCAGTCACAAGACACAAAAATTTGTGACTTGTGTCGTGTGTCTTGTGACAATGGGTGCTTAATATGAATATCTCCATTCAAATAGGTTCTGTTAAATTTAAAAATCCGGTGACGGTGGCCTCGGGGACGTTTGGTCATGCCGAGAAGTATTATGACTTGGAGGAAGTTAAGAAGCTCGGCGCGATTGTGCCCAAGACGGTGATGCTGCATCCGCGGGAGGGCAACCCCCCGCCGCGGATCCTGGAAACGCCGTCAGGGATGTTGAATGCCATTGGGATCGAAAATCCCGGAGCTGATGGCTTCATTGAAAAGAAATTGCCGGGGTTTCGTAAGATAGGAGTCCCTTTAATCATTAGTATTTTAGGCCACACGGATGAAGAATTTGAAGAGCTTGTGCGCAAATTTAACGCGGCCTCCGGGGTGAGCGCTTTAGAGTTGAATCTTTCTTGCCCAAACTTAAAGCAGAAATTATTGGTGGCTCAGGATCCTGAGGCAACCCAAAGGGTTGTCCGTAAAGTGAAGGCGCTTTCTAAATATCCCGTTATTGCGAAACTTTCACCTAACGTGACGGACATTGCGGCGATCGCGTTAGCCGCCCAGCAGGGTGGAGCGGACGCGGTGAGCTTAGTTAATACCTTTGGCGCGATGGCGATTGATATCAAAACACGAAAGTCTCGATTGGGAAATTTTACGGGCGGACTGAGTGGTCCTGCCATCCGCCCGATCGCAGTTAGGATGGTGTATGAGGTGGCTCAGGCGGTCAAAATTCCTATCGTGGGTATGGGAGGAATTTTAACTGCACGAGATGCTTTGGAATTCATCATCGCCGGGGCCACGATGGTGGCGGTCGGGACCGGGAACTATTTAAATCCCCGCGCACCCATGGAGGTCTTGGAAGGCATTGTGGGCTTTATGAAAGAAAATAAAATACAAGATTTAAGTGAGTTGCGAGGAAGTATAAAAAGTTGATTGTAAACCCCTGGTGGGTGAGATATACTTTCGTTAAACGTTTTTATGATCGATCGGAGGATTGGTATGTATACTGTCAAAGTCTCACCCAAATATCAAGTTGTCATCCCGCTAGGGATACGAAAGACCCACAAGGTAGTTCCGGGAGAGAAATTTCAAGTGTTGCCTTATGAAGGACGGATCGAGTTGGTGCCCGTACGTGATATTAAAAAAATGCGAGGATTTCTTAAGGGTATTGATACCGAAGTGGCCCGCGATAAAGATCGGTCATGAATTTAGTCGACTCTTCAGGCTGGTTGGAGTATTTTGCCGATGGTCCCAAGGCTAAATATTTTCAATCACCGATCCATGATACTCGCCGTTTAATTGTTCCAACCATTAGCTTATATGAAGTGTTTAAGAAAGTTTTATTGGAATTTGGAGAAGATAAAGCTTTGCAAGCTATTGCTTTGATGGAGAAGGCGAAGGTGATTGATTTGGATCTAGAGTTATCTTTAAAAGCGGCTAAATTAAGTCATCAATTAAAATTACCAATGGCGGACAGTATTATCTTAGCAACGGCCAGAATGAATGATGCTATGCTTTGGACCAAGGATGCTGATTTTAAAGGGATGCTGAATGTTAGGTATTTGGGTGATTAACATTTCTTTTGGGAAATAAGTGAGATATATGAATAAGCTTATCGTCGCGTTGGATGTCGAATCTGGTGAAGAAGCCAAGCGGTTGGTAAAATTGTTAGCGCCGGAGGTGGAAGTTTTCAAAATCGGCTCACAAATTTTTACGGCGTTGGGGCCGGAAATCGTTCGTTATGTTGAAAATTTAGGAAAGAAAGTTTTTTTAGATCTGAAATTTCACGATATACCAAATACCGTTGCCAACGCGGTGACCGCGGCGGTGGAGATGAGCTCGGGTGGTCTGTTGATGTATACGATGCACACGGTGGGGGGTGCACAGATGTTAAGTCAAGCCGTGGCCGCGGGGAAAAAACGCGCCCAACAAAGAGGTTTTACGTCTCCATTGGCCCTGGGGATTACCGTCTTGACAAGTGAGGCCGCCACCGATAACATATCCGCTCTTGTGATGGAGCGGGCTAAGCTTGGCTTAGAAGCGGGCTGCGATGGGGTTGTTTGCTCGGCTGAAGAAGTGGGGAGTCTAAAGAAAAAATTTGGCAACCGATTGAAATTAGTGACACCCGGCATTCGTCCGGCTGGTGAGGCTGCCGGTGATCAAAAACGTACCGCAACCCCGGCGCAGGCTTTAAAAAATGGCAGCGATTACTTAGTTGTGGGGAGACCCATCGTTAAGGCCGCCGATCCTTTAGAAGCGACAAGAAAAATTTTGGAAGAGATCCGTTCTTTGTGAATTTGGGCGGTTAGCTCAGTTGGCTCCGACGTTTTCTAGATTAGTGTAAAGGAGGTCGGAGTCCCGCCTACATTTTGAATATTTAGGAATGGCGGGAGAGCACTAAGATTCTGGACGAATAGCTCAGTTGGTTAGAGCACTTGATTTACATTCAAGGGGTCGTAGGTTCAACTCCTACTTCGTCCATAAATTATTGTTAGTTCAACTGGGGGTCAGAGGTTCGTCCCAACCTTTCCTTAAAATAATATGAGGAAGGTGGGACGTCCTCTATTGCCCATTTAAATTTTTTGATGCGAATAGCTCAGTTGGCTCCGACGCTTTCTAGATTAGTGTAAAGGAGGTCGGAGTCCCGCCTACATCTTAAAATATTAGGGATTGGCGGGAGAGCACTTGATTTACATTCAAGGGGTCGTAGGTTCGCCCCAACTCTCCTTAAATTGTTAAGAAATTCTGGAAGAAGTTGGGGCAGTCCCTGTTTTATTCTGGAATTTATTGAAAGAAAACAGGGACGACTCCTACTTCGTCCATTAAAATTTAGGTTTAAGAATTAAGAGTAAAGAATTAAGAATGGATGAACCGAATTACAGAAAGCTTATTGTTTGGCAAAAAGCACATCAAAACGCGCTTCTTATTATTAAATTGTTGGACGAAACTTCTGTTAAGTATTCTAGAATTATTAGTCAATGCATTAGTTCAGCAACTTCAATCGGAGCCAATATTGCAGAAGGAAATTCAGCATCCACAATCAAGGGGAAGAAGAGATATTTTGAAATTGCCATTAATTCGGGTTACGAGTTTGATAATTGGTTGCAAATTTTGAAAGATTCTGATAGTATTTGTCCCAATAAATTTCCACTTGCTGAAGTTGAAATGCGAAATATTGAAGTTATCAAGATGTTAAGTAAATTGATAATGGGTCTTAAATCTTAGTTCTTTTTTTCTCTATTCTGTTTTTTGGGGACGTGGTGTAGCCTGGTTAACATGTCAGATTGTCGATCTGAAGATCGCGAGTTCAAATCTCGTCGTCCCCGCCAAATAAAAAAACACTCACTATTTAAACAGTGAGTGTTTTTTTATTTGGCGAGGCTCGCCCTTCCCAAATTGGGAATAGTGAAGGGCGGCCCGCTCCATGTACTCGTACAAAAACCTCGGTACCCTTTGGGTCGAGGTTTTTTGATTTTAATAGGAAAGACGCGGGATGCCCCGAGAGGCGTCCCTGCCCAACGGGGCCCCGCTGAGAAATTGAAATGCGGTCCACCTAGGCGCATCCTTCTAACCTCCTAGTTAGAAGGATGCTTTACAAGATATCTTATCTTTCTTATTGTTGGATAAGGATTCCCGGTTATCATAAACATCTAGGATGTTTCGTAACCCGGAGGTGTGCTATTAATCCTGATCCGTTTTCAGTTAATTCTCTCACCAATTCTCTGCAAGAAATGCTCCCTGCCGGCGCTAGTTCCGGATTCTCAATGGCCAATATTGTTTTTGGTTTAATTTACGGCGCTATTGGTTTTATCGCGTTTTCCTACGGCAAAAGTAACAGCAAAATGAAACCGTTGATTCTGGGGATCGCTTTGATGGGGTTTCCCTATTTTGTTTATAACACGACGGGATTGCTGTTGATCGGCCTGGGCCTGATTGCCGCGTTGTATTTCTGGCGGGATTAATTAGTTATTTAACCACCAAAGATTAATTCAGAAAATTACGACGTTTCAGAATTACCGTGCCATGATTCCACGCCCAGCCGGGTTCGTTTTGCCAGTCTCCGAATTGCGCGACGGGCGCGAAGTTGTCTTCCAAATATTTCCCAATCAACGGACAGTAGGTCTTTCCTAGGACTCCCAGTCCCGGTTCTTGGGTCGCGTTCATGCGGCTGGAGGCGAGGACCCAATTCACTTTATTCTTTTCTAATTCCGAGATAACGCTACGTTCTTGTTCCGGAGGGATTTTGATATGATCAAAAAAGATCAACTGACGGGTGGGGGTTTTTTTGCCGGTCAAATAGTAATAGAGGCAGTCGTAGGGCAGAGCGAAAAATAATTCATCACGGGTGAGATTCTTTTGTAAATAATCTGTGGTCAGGTTGACCGTCTGGGCCCAGCTGGGATGGTTGGTGGTGTAAATCTGCAGCCGAGAGTTTGTAAGGAATTGCTGCGGATTTCTTATTTTGGCTAATTCGTTTAAATTGGCCTGGTGGTTGTTGATGACGACGGACAAGGCACCTACCAAAAGGGCTCCAGCAATCCAGCGGGGTAAATTAATGACTGCAAAAGCGATTAACGAAACGATCAAGGTTAATTGAAAGGGTTTGATCCAAAAATGGCGATAGAAGACGCCACTAACCAGGAATTCGTGAAAGTTTAAGATAATGAGAAGGACCAGCCCTCCTAAAAAAAGACCGAAGGTGCGTTTGGTTGTCGATGGAGTTTTGATGGTGGTTAATTGATAGATGCTCTGAATGATTGCCAACACTAACAGGACGGCCGTGATTTTGTTGGTCAAGGTAAAGAGAATGTTTTGTTTGGTGAAGTCCGCGAACATGGACAGCGCTTGCCAAGGGGTGACGCTGTAGGGCTGGTCGCCCTTGACGTAAGGGAAGCATTGACGGATTTCCATGATGCTTAAGCCGCGCACGCACCAAATGTAAATAGCCGCAGTGCAAGCTAATAAAGCGAAGCCGCCGATAAAAAGCGGGGGCAACCATTCTTTAATGGGGCGGCGGTGAACGAGGTTGGTAACGATGACCATGGCCCCGAAGCCCGCGAGGGTCGCCAGGCCGATGTTGATTTTAACGAGCCCAAGAAGAAAAATCGCTCCTAATCCGGCCCAAATGAAGGCCCCACGCTGCGTGAGGATATGTTGGGTCAGGCAATAAAGGGTGGCCGCCAACAACGTGATCCCGGCGGCATTGTTATATGTATAAAAGAAATCGGGATTAAAAGCCCAAAACCATAAGCTGCCAATAAGACCCAGCCACGGAGAGCGCAGTGCGGTCAGCGTTAGGAAAATAAATATTCCGGAACAAAGATTAAAAAACATCTTCACCAGTAAAACATTTTTGATGCTAATTCCCAGAACACTTAACACCGGCGCGTAAATGTAAGGCATCAAGGGGCCGTAGACCCACCAATAATCAAGGTAGGGGCGCTGGCCGTGCGCGGTTTGTTCAAAAGCGTAAAGGTCCCGTCCATGGTCACCTTGAGAAAGCATCGCTTGGAAATCTAAAAAAGGGGACAAGATAATGGCGCCGCCAACGAGTGAAGCCGTTAGGCACAGCCAAAACCAAAATTGTGGGAGGTGATCGTTAGGTTTGTTCAAAATGATCCTTTGTCAACGCGCGTTCATTCTAAGGAAGGGGTTCATGCTTGTCAAAGCCCAATTGAAATATACTAAATTCTCCTGCGTCGCTATTCGCAAAGGTGTTACAATTTTTTATCTTAACTGAATAATTGATCATGGGCCCACGATTTAAATATTTCCTGACTTTCTTTTTTATTTTGCTGCTAAACCTTTCCGTGTATTTTCCTGCTTTTTTTCAAATGGCCCGGGCCGATCAGCTGGTGTATTTGACGGAAGTGGCTGACCAATACGAATTTGGTGAATTATTTCAGAACACCTATTCTTATAACCGCACGCGTCATTATAACCAGGGCGACGAATTGGGGTTTCGGCCGATATTGTTCGCGTTATTGGCCTTTCAAAAAAGTTATTTTGGTTACAATTTTGTGCTTTGGCAGCTGGTCGGGTTTGTGTTGCACGCGCTGCTGTTGGCGCAGCTGCTGCGCTTGCTTAATTTTATCCGTTGGGATTTCCTGGGGGCTTTACTGGTGGCCAACTTTTCCGTGTTGACCATTGCTTCCGAAATGGTCAGCTGGCACCACATTCACGCGTACATTTTATTTTTGGTGTTAGTGCTGGAGGCGTTGTTGCAAGTGGCGCGATTCTTCCATCCGCCTACGCCTGAAACCACGGCTTTAGCCGTGGGGCTCCATGATCCGGTCCGGGACGAAAAAAGATTGGGCCTAGCGCTTATTTGGTTGACGTTGGCCTGTTACATTCAGGAATTTGGAGTTATTACGTGCGTGGTGCTGGGGATTTTTACGCTGTATTGGGGGAAGAAAAATAAATCCCCTACTGCTTGGCGGGACGCTCTAATTTTTGTGGTGCCGGTCGCGAGCTACGTTATCATCAGCCTAGCGGACTATTGCTTGCGGAATATTGTTCCTCGTACTTTAGGTGCGATTGACTTAAAGTTCATGCTGATGAACTTGCCGGTCATTATGTTTACCTATCTACGCGGCGCGTTATTGCCTTGCTGGACCACCATTTATCCCGAAGAGCGCGCGAGCATTGATCCTTTTTCGTTGACGGTCACCTGGCAGAGCATCCAATGGGACAATTGGCTGCATCAGTTAAACCTGTTACTGGTCGTACTGTTTGCTTTAGGGTTACTGTCAGTGATCGTGAATTTCTTTTGGCGGCGGTTCCGTCCGGTGGTGCAGACAGATGTTGCTTCAAATCATGACTCGCGGTTTTGGTCCATCTTTTCCTGGCTGTGTTTGGCTCTAGCCGGGCTTTACATGGCGTTGGTCATGATGGGGCGATTAACGACGCAGGAGATGGATTATATTTATTTGAGTTTGTATCAATTTTACATGGTCGGGGCCTTTCTGGTTGTTGCCATCTATGCCGAGCTGGCCGCTCATCATCCACGTTTATTTTCGGGACGGTCGTTTTTGCGATGGGGTGTCATTTTGTTTTTGGTCGTATCTATTCTGGTCAACGCCGTGCAGACCTATACCCAAAATCGATTACGTATGAAACTCGAATCCGGAGCGCTGGCCATGGTGAAGACACTCGAACGATTTGTGCAGGAGCATCGTCGAGAAACAGATTTTTCATTCTGGATGGTGGGGGCTGAACATGATTTAATAACGGGTATGTTTGAAGGGCATTCGTGGGACGGGAATCTTTGGGTGGGTTCGGTTTCTAACTTTTTATTCCGTCCGTACGTCCGGACGGAAAACGCCAAGTATTACTTAGTGTATTCCACTAAAGAGGGATTGGTGGTGTTTCGGGATTTAACCGCAGCAGAATACTTCTTAGAACAACTGCAAGAGAGCACGCATGACTGAAAAACATTTATCGTCGGGAGCCCCGCGTTTTGTTTATTTGTTGATTATTTTGGCACTCAATTTTATTGTTTATTTTCCTTCTTTCTTTCACGCGGCCCGTGCCGACCAACTGGTGTATCTGACGGAGGTCGCAGAATACCGTTCGTTCCCTGAGCTGGTGGGTAATACCTATTCTTATACTCGCCAGCGACAGTTTAACAAGGGTGATGAATTTGGTTTTCGTCCCTTGCTTTTTTTCTTCATTGCTTTGGAGAAACAGCTGTTTGGTTTTAATTTTACGTTATGGCAAGCGACGGGATTGATGTTGCACGGTTTGCTCATCTGTCAGCTGGTTCGGTTTATGGGGCTGTTGGAGATAGGGCTTCTAGGTTATCTGTTCGTTGGTTTATTTTCAGTTTTAACGATGAGTATGGAAATGGTCATCTGGCACCACATCAGTGGCTATATGCTTTGTCTTATATTATTTTTGGAGGCGTTTTATCGATTGGTTGTTTTTATTGGTCAGGGTTTCCGGAAGCAACGTGATTTAGGCCTAGCCATTGGGACGTTAACGCTGGCTAATTTTACGTATGAGTATAGCGTCGTGGGCTCCGGGGTGTTGTGGCTGGCCGTTATCCTAGCGGCAGGGCGGAAGTTGCGTCAGGAAAACCACTCATTGAGCGCGCCAGAAATAATTTACTTAAAAAGAATTAAATGGCAGCTTTTGATTCCACTCGTACTTTATTTCTCCATCAACGCAGCAGACTATATTGGGAAAGTGGGTTTTTCCGCTAAACAATTAGCTTTTTCAGGCTCGGTTTTTCAGACGGGGGTAGGGTATCAGTTGGGGTTAGCTGGAGCGACTTTCGTGGCCAGTATCCTTTTCCCGTTTTTGCTAAGTGTTGAATATTGGGAAAGAACCATCATTTATCCGATTAATGAAGAGTGGTGGCAGCAAGTCGCGTATCCAAATTGGGGGCAGGCTGCCAATATTTTGGTTGTTTTGGTATCTTTAGGCATTATTGTGTATTGGTTTGTGAAGGTCAGGCGCAAACAGTTGCGCACGCGTCCTTCTATGTTGACGTCGGATTTAGGAATTCGGAGTCAAGTCAATTTTATTGGAGTGGTAAGTGCGATTTTAGGTTTTGGGTATTTTCTTTTTCTTTTAGTGGTGCGGTTAAATAAGCATGGTTTGTTGGACTACGTCTACTATAGTTTGTATCATTTTTACATCATCGCGCTCTTTTTGCTGATCGCCTTAGGTGCTTGGATTAAGCGAGTCGAATTCCTGAATTTGCAGCCACCCGTTTGGCTTAAAGGGACGATTTGCATTCTGGTGGCGGGATTGATATTCTTTAATGGCTTACGAACTTGGCAAATCAATCAGCAGCGGAGAGAAAATGAAGTGGGCTTTTCCCGACTCGTGGGAACACTGAATGATTTTGTGCAGGCCCATCGGAGCGAAGAAGGTTTTTCTTTTAACATTGTTTGGGCGGAAGACGACGTGCCCACAGGAATGTATTTAGGATATCCTAATGACCGTGATAATTTTGTGGGCGGTTTTGGGACCGGATTTATATTTCGGGCTTTTAACGAGAGGGAACGTTCTAAATATTTTGTGGTTTATACGCGTCGTCAGGGATTGGTCTCTTTTTCCAGTCCTGGGGCGGCAGAGGAATACTTAAGGAGATTGTAATGATGAATGATGTCAACGGACAACAAGGAGTAGGTATGATTACGATTGATGATTTTAAGAAAATTGAGTTGGTCGTCGGGAAGATTCTGGAAGTGAAGGAGCATCCCAATGCCGACCGGCTTTATGTTCTCAAAGTTGATAATGGGAAAGAAGTCCGCCAGCTGGTCGCGGGTATTCGCAAAGCTTATACTCCTGACCAATTAGTCGGGCGGCGGATTGTGATGGTCAATAATTTACAGCCGACGGTCATTCGGGGGGAAGAATCGCAAGGCATGCTTTTGGCGGCATCGGATGAGCAGGCGTTATCGCTTTTAGGTATGGAGAAGGATATCGCCTTGGGAAGCATTGTAAAATAGTCTGTAGGGTCGCAGAGTCATTGCGTCTTTGGGGTCATTGAGTCGTTGGGTTTGCAGGTAAATGATGACGTCCTGACGCCACGACTTAATGGACTCCACGGACCCAAGAGACAAAAATCTTAATTTAAAATGTATTCTGATTTCCAACAATTCGTCCCCTCATCCGTTTGTTTAAACTGCGATGGTTGCTGCCGGTTTAAAGAGCCGGGTAGTGAATGGCGTCCGAAATTAACGCATGAAGAGCGACGCCAGCTAGCGCACAATCCGTTGGCGTCAGAAATTTTTTCTAGGCATGCGGACGATGAGCTGCTATCGGTTCCGGCCCGACAGATAGGTACGTCACCGTGCGAGTGTTCATTGTTTGACGCTGGGCGCAATGCCTGTCGGATTTATGGGGAACATCCGTTTGATTGCCAGCTGTATCCTTTTGTGTTGGTTAAAAATGAGTCGCGCGTGGGCGTGTATGTTCATCAGCTGTGTCCGCATGTTCAAACGTATCGCCAGCAGACGGTGTTTGCCGAGTACGTGGGTTTTTTACAAAATTATTTTCAACGTCCAGAGGTGACGTCGATGCTTGCCGCCAACCCGCATCTCGCGGGGGAATATCGTTCCTACTTGTCTGAATTGGAATTTTTATTTTTTCTATCTTAAGTAGTTCAGCCTCTTCCATGTTTGCCGACTTCTTAAAGAACCATGCCAGAGTTAATGAGGTGTTAACACAGAGCCCTAGTCGTTTGTCTTCGGCTTCGCTGACTAACTTGGCGCTGTGGCAGGATTTTTTTGAGTTTGAATGGAGAGAAATTCAGGGATGCGGTTGCGTCTGGGTCCACAGCGGCAAAAGCAGTTTTGTCTATTGGCCGCCACGGGGAAATAAGATGTCGGTGGCTGTAGTCGCGGAAGTTTTCGCGCAGTTAAAAAAGGAAAATGGCGATCGTCCCGTCGCGCGCGTTGAGAATGTTCCTCAAGAGGATTTAAATTTTTTCCCCGAAGCCGATTACCGATATTTTTCTAAAGGTGATGAATTTATTTATGAGCGCGCGGCGATTGCAGAATTAAGAGGCAACGCGTATAAAACTAAGCGTAATGCGTACAATCAGTTTGTTAAAAATAACTCTTTTGAATTTCTTCCTTTCGGCGTTGACGATGGCCCCGCCTGTTTGCAGCTGTATGATCGCTGGGCCAAGGAAAAAGAAGAGAAAAATAACGATGATGCTTATCGCTTTATGTTGCAGGACAGTCGGGTTGTTCTGGAGCGAGCGATTAAAGATTTTACTAAGCTGGACTTGGTGTGGCGTGTGGTGAAAATTCAAGGGAAGATAAGGGCCTTCACGTTCGGCTATCCGCTTACCACCGATACCTTTTGTGATTATTTTGAAATCGCGGATTTAAGTATTAAGGGATTAGCGGCCTATATTTTCTCGGCGTTGTGTCAGGACGAAGCCCTAAAGAGTTTTCGTTATGTGAATGTTATGGATGATTTTGGGATGCCCCATGTTGGGGTCACGAAGGAATCTTTTCGGCCGGTAAAAAAATTACCGGTGTATGTTGTTACCAAAAAAGATTAAAGTGGAACCCGCACTATCATGTCGTTAATTAAAACATTTCCTTATCGGGGTGATGCGTTTGCGCTGCTTAAGTTTTTTGGGCGGGAGCGGCATGTGTTTTGGCTGGACAGCAGTTTGTCGCACAAGACTCGAGGACGGTATTCTATTTTGGGATTTGATCCTTTTGACGTTGTAGCGATTAAAAGAGAGGATCCGTTTCCAATTTTAAAGAAAAAATTTGCGCGGTTTCAAGATGAAGGTGGTCCGCGTCCAGCGTGGCCTTTGGTTTCGGGGATGGTTGGGTATCTTGCGTATGATGCCGGATTATTGCTGGAGGATATTCCGCAACAAGCCCCCCATGATTTGAAGTTACCAAATGCGTGGTTTGGTTGTTATGACGTGATGCTGGTCGTGGATCATGGGGCGCACCAGGTACATTTGTGTTCCAGCGGCTTTCCTGAGTTGAATCGTTCCCGACGGCAACAGCGGGCCCAGGCGCGGCTTCATGTTTTACTCAAGCAGTGGAGAAGTTTTGTGCAAGAGGGCAATTCCTCGCAATCAGCAGTAGCGCCTATGGCGGTCACTTGGCGAAGTAATTTTACACAGAAGCAATTTGAAGCGGCGGTGCGCCAAGCCCAAGCCTTTATTCTCGCGGGTGACATTTATCAGGTGAATCTGGCTCAGCGATTTGCCGGAACTTTCGCGGGGCGTGGGCAAGTCAACCCGGTCGAACTTTATGGACGCTTACGAGCTCAGGCTCCGTCTTATTTTGGCAGTTATTTAGATTGCGGTTCCTTTCAAATTCTTAGCTCATCGCCGGAAGAATTTTTGAGTCTACGCGGTCGAGAGGTGTTGACCTGGCCGATGAAAGGGACCCGGCCGCGCGGTGAGTCTAGGGCAGAAGACCAGCGCCTTAAAAAGGAATTGGCGCGAAGTGCTAAAGACCGGGCGGAATTGTTGATGATCACCGATTTGGAACGCAATGATCTGGGGCGAGTGTGCGATTTTGGTTCCGTACGGGTAAGGAAATTGCGTACTGTAGAAACTTATCGCACGGTCCATCAAGGAACATCAACCGTGGCCGGCCGACTGCGCTCAGGGCTGGATGGTTTTGATTTATTGCGCGCGTGTTTTCCCGGTGGGTCGATTACGGGATGTCCGAAAATTAGGGCGATGAAAATTATTGAGACGCTTGAGCCCGTCAAGCGAGGGATTTATTCGGGCGCTTTTGGTTATGTCGACTTTAGCGGGGATTTAAATTTTAATATTCTGATTCGAACGCTTATCAAAAAGGAGCGTAACGTATTCTTTCATGTGGGTAGCGGGATCGTCGCAGATTCAACGCCGGATGGTGAATATCAGGAGACTTTGGTCAAGGCGCGATCGTTGTTCGGGGCTTTCGCGCCAACTAAAAAGGTTATTATTTTAGATAGTGAATTTATTGAAGCTGAGCCCGCTTTTCTTGATTCGTTGGCTCCCGGTAAGGTCGAGGGAGACGGTGTTTTTGAAACCATGCGCTCACAGCAGGGGCGGATTCTCTTTTTTGATCAGCACCAAAAACGTTTGGTCGCAGGGCTTAAGGCGTTGGGCATTAGACTGCCGGCTAACTTGGAGCAGATGGTCCGAAAAATTAAAGAGTTGCTGAAATTACAAGCCGGGGAAACCGCTCGGGTCCGTTGGTCGGTGTGGCGATGGCGTGGGAAAACGCATTGGGCGGCGGCCTCCTTTGCCTATCAGCCGCCGCCCCCATCCGTTTATCATCGGGGCTGGTCTGCGTGTCTGTTAACAGTTCCACCTGCCCAATTGACTTGTCGGGGAGAGATTAAATCGTTGCGTTATGCGGCGTATGCGCGAGCCAGCCAGTTGGCTGCTTCAAAAAAGGTTGATGAAGCCCTGTTTGTTTCACCGAAAGGTCATTTGATTGAAGGCAGTCGCGTTAATTTATTTTGGTTTCAAGGAAAAGAGCTGCGGACACCGGCGTTAACGACAGGTTGCTTAAACGGAGTGACGCGGCGTAGGGTGTTGGCCTTGGCTCGTCGAAAAGGATACGTGGTTCGAGAAGGAGCATGGGACGCTCAAGATTTACGGCGCGCCAACGAAGCCTTTGTCACCAACGCGCTTATTGGTTTGATGCCGCTTAGCCGTGTGAATGGGAAACCCATTGGTTCAGGGAAACTCGGGCGCTTGACCGCGGACTTGCGTCGGAATTATGAACGAATCACGGGTGCTGAAATTGTTTGAAAAAAAAGACATTTTTATTTGCTCTGACCGCGTCAGGTCTTATAATATCGTCACTATGCCAGCCAAAATCCAAATTCAGATTGTTTCTGTATTTTTTATCACTTTGTTCGTCGCATCGGTTGTTCGTGCTCAAGAGGCTGATATTGCTCCTACCTGGCGCGAGGCCGTCAATGAAGTGCAATCAAGCACCGAGCAAGCCGCTTCCCAAAATGAGCAGTTAAGACGAGAATATGAATCTTTACAATCCGAATTAGAGCAGCTTCAGCAAGCTGTAGACGCGGCTAGGTCGGACAAACAATTAAAAGAAAAGCAAATGGAAGAAATTAAGTCTTTCGTCGGGTCGCAGAAAAGTAAAGCGATGACGGCCGAGAAAGATTTGAAGAAATTACAGGAAGAGATTGATGGCATCAACCAGCAAAGTGTTTCCCTGAAGGAACAGTTGGATAGTTTGGATGACGCGTATCGTTTGTGGAAATTGAAAATTAGCGATTTGGACGCTCAGAAAAGCATGTTGGAATTAGACGGAAAACTGCAAGAAACGTTTGCCGCTGAAGGCGTCGCGCTACCGGAAGAAATCAAAGAATTGCAAGCCCAGCTTGAGATGGAGCGGCAAAAGGAAGAGTCCTTACAGTCCCGCTTTGCCGAATCTCAAATTAAAGAAAAAGAATTAATGGAAGAATTGGAGAAAGTCCGCGCTCAGAGTGAAGCGATGGATGCGGACCTCGCTAAAATTCATTCCGATGTTGAGACCCAGCGACGGCATAATGCCGATTTGGAAACTAAATACCAGGGAGCGGAAAGCACCGCCGACGCGGATTTTAATAAGAAATTGGCTCAGAAAGAAAGCCTGGAAAAAGAAATTGATGCGTTGGAAAATCAAATCAAGAGTTTTGACGCTCAGCTGGATAACTACGCCCAGATTTCACAGCGCAAACGCGCTCTCTTAGATCAAATGATTGCGATGGACGAAGAGAATCAGGGTTTGCGTGACCAGATTACCCGCATCAAAGATGATATTGCCGCCATGCAGCAACAGGCAACGACCATGAATGATCGATTGGAAGCCGGTCGGGAGCGAGCGCCGAGTTTACCAATTCCTGCCACCAATAATCCTTAAGTTTACCTGTTCCGCTAGTTTTTGATCGGTTGACTTAATTTCATTCCAGTACTACAATTGGGGACTTTAAATTGAATTTTAAGGAGAGGGATCATGGACGAAATTCTAGAATTGCTCAGTAAAGATGCCCGGTTAACCGCGGCGGAAATCGCCAAATTGACGGGGAAAAAAGTTGATTCCGTCAAGAAAGCTATTAAGCAGTACGAAAGTAATGGGACCATCATTCAATATAAGACGGTCATTGATCAAGAACTGGTCAAAGATAACAGTAAGTATGTGCGCGCGTTGATTGAAGTTAGCGTGACGCCGCAGAAGGATGTGGGTTTTGATTACGTCGCGGAGAGAATCTATAGTTTTCCTGAAGTGATCAGTTGTTATCTCGTTTCGGGAACCTATGATTTACTTTTGGTGGTAGAAGGAGATAATATCCAAACCGTTTCCAATTTTGTCGCCTCAAAGCTGTCCCCCATGGAAAATGTGCGTGCGACCACAACACACTTTTTACTTAAGAAATATAAAGAAGATGGCCAGGTTTTAAAAAAAGCCAATCATCGTAAACGTTTAAACATTTCTTACTAATGAAAATTTCAGATAAGGTAGAACAATTAGCTCCTTCCGGCATCAGGGCTTTTTTTGATTTAGTCCTAGGGATGCAGGATGTCATTTCACTAGGTGTCGGGGAACCTGATTTTATTACTCCCTGGCACATCCGTGAAAAGGCGATCTATTCACTAGAGCGAGGCTACACGTCGTATACATCCAATAAGGGTATGCCTGAATTACGTCGCGAAATCGCGGCATTTTTAAAGCAGCGTCATGGCTTGGAGTATGATCCGGACAATGAGATTCTAATTACGGTGGGGGTCTCACAGGCGTTGGATTTAGTAGCGCGGACCTTGATTAATCCGGGTGATAAAGTTATTGTTCCGCAGCCCTGTTATGTGTCCTATGGCCCGGTCGTGGATTTAGCGGGGGGTGTGCCGGTGTTCGTGCAAACGTCTATTAAAAATGGTTTTAAATTGACCCCGCAAGAATTGGATGAGGCCGCAAGCTCCGGAGCGATTGCGGTGTTGTTGAATTATCCCTGTAATCCTACCGGCGCTTCGTACACTAAAAAGGAGTTGACGGAGCTCGCCAAGGTGGCCACCAAGCACAATTTAATTGTCGTCAGCGATGAGATTTATGATGAATTGACTTATGATTTTGCGCACACGGCTTTTCCCACTCTTAAAGGCATGCGGGACAAAGTCATTTATCTCAATGGATTTTCGAAAGCTTACGCCATGACGGGATTCCGCTTAGGCTATGCTTGCGGTCCGGCAGAAATCATCGCCGGCATGACCAAGATTCATCAATATACAATGCTTTGCGCCCCTATTACGGCGCAAATTGCGGCAATCGAAGCCCTTAAGTCTGGGATGAAAGATGTTCAGGATATGAAGCGTGAGTATGCGCGCCGCCGAAGGTTTATGGTGGACGCTTTGAACGCGATTGGGATGTCTTGTCATAATCCGGAAGGGGCGTTTTATGTATTCCCGTCGATAAAATCGACCGGAAAGAAATCTTTGGATTTTGCGAAAGAATTGCTGCATCAACAGAAAGTGGCTTTGGTGCCAGGAGTGGCGTTTGCTTCCGGGGCCGAGGGCTTTGTCCGCATGTCGTACGCTTCCAGTTATGATAATTTAAAGGAAGCCGTCAGCCGCATTAAAGCATTTCTTGGAAAAAAATAAAGACTTCCGGAAATTTTCGCGATAAAATATTATCAGTTTTTTGGGCAGAGTGATCAGTTGAGGCGGTGTTCACTCAACTGTTTACCCACAACCTTGAAAAAAGGGGGCGCTATGAAGAAAAACAAAAAGCTCGAGGAGGAGATGGCTTTTGAGATTCGTTTTTATGAAGGGATCTTGCGGCACGCTCCGGATTTCATTGAAGCTTTGATGGCCCTCGGCGATTTGTATACCAAGCGCGGTTTGTATGAACAAGGATTGAAGGTGGACGAGAAACTATCAGCCCTGCGGCCGGACGATCCTTGTATTCTTTACAACTTGGCCTGTAGTTATTCGTTGGTCAATAATATTCCGTTGTCGCTGCGCACGATCAAATGCGCCATCCGGCAAGGGTATGAGTACTTGGACTATCTGGAACAGGACCCTGATTTAAATAATTTGCGTCAGGACCGCCGCTTTCAAACGTATATCTCGCGACTCAAGAAAAAAATGGTCGCTCAGCCGAGCTGAGTCGTCGGTTATTAAAAAATGCCCCAGTCTGCCGAAGCAAGAGAGTATCATCGAATTAAAAATATTCTCTTCTTCGTCGAACTGGGGCTGTTCTTTGTGGGTTTAGGATATTTCGCTGTCAGCGGTTGGTCAGCGTGGCTGTCGGATTTCGCAGCTCAACAGACTGAATCTATCTGGTGGCAGCGAAGCATCTACCTGACGCTTTTGGGGGCGCTACTTTTTTTAATCCCTTTGCCCTTGCATTGGTATTCCGGTTTCTTTTTAGAACATCAGTTTAAACTTTCCAATCAGACGTTCCTCAAATGGCTTATTGAACATGTTAAAAGTTCTTTACTGGGATTAATGCTGGCGTTTATCTGCACGCTGGGTTTATATTACCTGCTTGATCATGCGGGACCTTTTTGGTGGTGGTGGGCCGGGCTTTTTTGGTTGTTGTTAAATTTGGGTTTAGCGCGTATCATGCCCAGTATTATTGTGCCGCTTTTTTTCAAATATGCTCCGATCCAGGATGAAATGCTCAAATCCGCCGTGATCAATATTTTTAAAAAGGCTCAAGTCGAGATACAGGACGCGTACCTCATTGATTTTTCTAAGAAAACTAAGAAAGCTAACGCCTTTATCTGTGGATTGGGGAAAAGTCGTCGGGTGGTATTGACGGATAATTTAGTGGCAGAGTTTACGATCCCCGAAATTGAAACTGTGTTAGCGCACGAGTTGGGGCACTATAATCATCATGATATTGTGAAAATGACGTTGCTGCAGGCAGGGCTGACGTGGGGAGGACTTTATGTGCTTAGTCTGTTGGCCTCAAGTTTGCTTCCTTGGGTTGGGGTTCAATCGTTAGCTGATATCGCTGGGCTGCCGGTGGTGATGTTGCTTTTTATGGTTTTTAGTTTGCTGACGATGCCGATTACTAACGGATTTAGTCGTGCTTGTGAAGTTGCAGCGGATCGATACAGTTTGGAGTTAACCGGTCGCCCGCAAGATTTCTTGTCGATGATGGATAAACTGGGAGCCAAGAACCTCGCTGAGTTTGATCCGCATCCGCTTAAAGAGTTTTTATTTTATAGTCATCCGTCGCTCGCTAAACGATTGGCCTTCGCGCGGCAGTTTATGCAAAAGAGGTAAATAGTACAAAATTGCGGCGACAGACTGAAGAACGAATATTATGATGAAGGTCTTCAATTTGTTCAGTCGTGTCGCTATGTTCAATCCATGAGGCAATCATGAAAAAAACATGTTGGTGGTTTTTGTTCCTACTGCTGGTGAATTTTTATCGCGTCGTTCCCGCGATCGCCGCGGATGTCTTCTCCCATTACCGGATTAACGCGACGTTGGATACTTCTGGGAAAATGCTGACGGGTTACCAAAAAGTAACACTGGTCAATACGTCGGGTAATGCGATAAGCGAGGTCTATTTTTACATTTATCCCAATCGGGAATATTCCCCTCAAGAAAAGCGTTTTATGCTGCGCTACGGCGGCTATTTTAAAGTCAATCCTTTCCCGGCCGGCTATCAGAAGCCTGATTATGAAATTGCGAATGTTAAAGCTGGTGGTCAAGCGGCGGCGTTCAGCATTGAAGGCGAAGACAAAACCTTACTCAAAATTAATTTAGCAAAGCCGTTAAGCCCGGACGAATCCATAGAGATGGAGATGAATTTCTCGGCTAAGATTCCGCACGCGTATGGACGTTTTGGCTGGCACGATGACATTTTCGCGCTGGCTCGGTGGTATCCACTTTTGGCGGTACTAGATGAGCAGGGGTGGCAGTTAAATCCGTATTATCCTTTTCACCGTCCGTTTTTTTCGGAAGCGGCTCATTATGACGTGACGTTGACGGTTCCCCAGCAGGTGACGGTCATTCATTCCGGTTTGGAAAAATCGGTGACGTCGGTGGGGGGAGAGGCAAAAGAAATCGTCATGTCCTCCGAACAACCCATTCGCGAGTTTACGCTCGCGGCGAGTTCGCGCTATCAGGTCAAAGAATCCCAAGGGGAGGAAGTTAAGCTTAAAGCGTACTATCTGCCCGGTGATGAGCGGCACGCGCAGCTGGCGCTGGATAACGCGCGAGGAATGATGGCGTATTACGTGGAGCTTTTTGGTGGTTATCCTTATCGGGAGTTTAGTATCGCTCCGGTTCATTTGGGGTATGGCGGCGAACAAATGCCCAACTTGATTTTTATCGACGCGCGGGCCTTTCGGCTGCCGGGGATCTTGGACCGCTATTTTGATTTTCTCATTAGTCATGAAACCGGACATCAGTGGTTTTACAACCTCGTGGGGGTTGACGCTTTCACGGAAATGTGGCTCGAGGAAGGTGTCAACTCGTATTTCCTGTTGCAGTATCTTGAGAAGAAATATGGAAAGAACGAAGGCATCATTGATTGGCCTAAGAAAATGGAATGGCTGTTGCCTAACTTTTCTTTTCGATCGGCACGCGCGACGCGTTATCACCTCATCGCGCGCACCAACCTGGATCGTCCTATCTCCGGCAAGCTCTCCAGCTTTCAAGAACCCAGCAGTATTTTTTCGTTAACCTATGGCAAAGGCGCGGGCATTACCGACATGTTGCGGTATCTTTTAGGAGATGAAGCTTTCTTTAATGTGTTCAAAAGACTTTTTAAGGAGTATCAATTTAAGAATGTGACGCGCGCTGATTTGCTCCGGCTCTGTAACGAAGAAATGAAACAGGATTACACGTGGTTTTTTGATCAATGGTTGGATACAAATAAGAAAGCTGATTTTGCTGTGGCGGGAGTCAGGGATAATGAGATTTTCTTGGTTAACAAAGGCGGTGTAGAAATGCCCCGCGATTTGAAAGTAACGTTTAAAGACGGCAAACAAAAAACCATGCGGGTCGAACGCTGGAACGAAAAGTCTGAAGCTCTGGAGATGGAAAGTTTCTATGGCGGCATCAAGGAAGTTGTGTTGGATCCTGATGAACGGATTTTGGATATTGACCGGACTAATAATGTCTGGCCCCGACGCGTGAACAAACAAATTGTCCCGCTGTATTTGCCGGTGTATGAAATCCCGGTTTTTATTCCGGAAGACGCGTATAGCTGGATCACCGGGCCGGAGTTGGCTAATGGGGGGTTGGGTGTTAAATCATCATTCCAAAAGCCCTACGATTGGAATTTGTACGGCGCGGTGGATTATGAATTCGGAGAATCTTTGACGCATTCGCGGGCGGGTTTCTTATGGAAGAATTTATTTAAAACGCAGACGGCGGCGGGGGTGGAATTGTTTCATGTCACGGATAATGACGGTGGCGAAGAGGATTTGGCCGGGGGTAAATTATTTTTGCGCAGGGAATTGTGGCCGGCGGCGTATGGACTCGGCGATATTAATGATCATGTCACGTTGTATTTATTGCGGGATCGCAGCCTCAGCGGTGATTTAACCGGGGGCGGCTTAGAAGATTCCCGCAATGTTTCGTATCTGAAAAAAGATGAAGCGATCGTGGGGACGGCCTTACATTTAAGCAACAACGGTCCTTATCCGGATCCGGTCGAGGGGTATCAGCTGGATGCTTTGCTGGAAAGCTCCGGTCATTTTCTCGGGGCGACACAGTATTTTTACCGTTCGTCGCTGGACGGCAGCCATTATCAGCCGGTGACGCCACGTACCCGATTGGCTTTTCGAGGCAAATACGGTTGGGGCTTTCCCGACGATAAAAATTTGTATGAACTCGGCGGGATGAACGGCTTGCGGGGGTTTGACCGAAAAACAATTCGCGGCGCAAACATTTGGCTCGGCAGTGTTGAATATCGCTTTCCGATCATTGAGGATATTAAAGTGGGACGCCGGTTCGGGGTTAGTCATTGGCTGGATTTGGAATCCATTAGTGGTGTTGCGTTTTTTGATGGGGGGACAGCCTGGCGTGAAGACTATGAGGACGCCAAATTTCGGCGAGACGCGGGTTTTGGTTTACGAGCTAAAGTAAACGTTGGCTCACTTTTGGAAAATGCCTTGTTGCGTTTGGATGTGGCGGAAGCGATTGGGGATGGGGAGCGCGATCCCCACGTGTGGTTTGGCGTAAACCAAGCCTTCTGATGTTTGACAAATGTTAGACATGTGTTACTATTTTTGCGGAGGTGCCCTATGATAAAAATAACTATGCGAGAATTCAGTCATCATATTTCAGAGTACGTTCAGCGTGCTGAACAGGGAGAAAAGGTCGTGATTACTAAACGCAATAAACCTAGTGTGCAATTATCTCATTATCGAGAGAATGCCTCATCTCCTTCCTGGAAGATGTCATTCGATCCTATCAAAATTAAAGGAGAACCTTTCTCGAAGACTCTGGCCAAGATGAGAAAAGATCGATGACGTCTTTCATTGATACATCTAGTCTGATTAAAAGATATGTCTTAGAAGCTGGTTCTCAGAAATTCCTGCAGATACTAGTTGGCTTAAATAATATTATTGTCTCTCCCGTTACATTGATTGAGCTCCATTCTTGTTTTAGGCGGCGTCTGCGCGATGGGGATCTTTCCTTGGGCAATTATCAAAAAATAGAAAAGGAGCTGGAGCGCAATTTTCAGGATTTTTCTGTAGTTGCTTGTGACGATAATTTGATAATGACTGCAGTTATTTTGCTTAAAAAATATAATTTGAGAACTTTAGATGCAATACAATTGGCCTCTGCGGTCGTTGTCGATGCTCCTGAATTTATTACTTCAGATCATAAATTAGCGCTAGCCGCGAAAAAAGAAATTAATAAGGTGCTAATAATTTAGGTGATTCAATTTATGAAAACCCATCGTGAAGAATTATGGTTTAACCTTCCGACTCGTCGGGGGTTCGTCAATATTTCGGATCAGGTCCAAAAGGCCGTGACGAAAAGTGGTATTCAGGAAGGGCTGGTTTTGGTCAATGCCATGCATATCAGCGCGTCAGTTTTTATTAATGACGATGAATCCGGTTTGCATCAGGATTATGAGAAGTGGTTGGAAAAACTCGCGCCGCACGAACCGATCTCGCAGTACAAACACAATGATACAGGTGAAGATAATGCCGACGCGCATTTGAAACGTCAAATCATGGGGCGCGAAGTGGTGGTGGCCATCACGAAGGGGCAATTGGATTTTGGGCCTTGGGAACAGATATTTTATGGGGAATTTGACGGTCGAAGGAAAAAAAGAGTCCTGATGAAAATTATTGGTGAATAAGGCCGTGTCCTGCTTCGCCAAATTGCTTTTGCGCCTGCCTGCCGAAGGTAGGTTTGGCTTCGCAGGATCAATTCGGCCAAACAACTTACGTTACGATGCTCCGTAAGTTGTGGCCTCATTGAGGAACAGATTTTTTATGGTGAGTTTGATGGGAAGAGGAAGAAGAGAGTTCTTGTAAAAATAATTGGAGAATAATTTAGGTCACAAGTCACAAAGACACCAGACACAAAAAAGTTTATTTGTGTCGTGTGACTTGTGTCTGGTGACCAGCGTAGAAAGGAAATCGTTATGAGTTTGTTGGTGCTAGGGACAGTTGCTTTAGATAATGTCAAGACCCCGCATGGTGCGCGACGGGATATGCTGGGGGGATCAGCGGCGCATTTTTCGATGAGCGCGCGGCTTTTTACTCATGTCAATCTGGTTGCGGTCATCGGTAAGGACTTTCCTCCGGAACACATCAAGTTTCTGAAAGCTAAAGGTGTTAATTTGACGTCGGTCCGGGTTGAGGAAGGTAAATCTTTTCGTTGGGATGGGGAGTATAAAAAAGAGGATTTAAATTCGGCATTAACACTGGCCACTGAACTGGGGGTTCTGGTGGGGTTCGCCCCACAGGTTGCCGAGCATCAACGCGCGATTCCTAATGTTTTTTTAGCCAACATTGATCCGGATATTCAGATGGGTTTGTTGAATATGATGCGCAAACCGAAGTTCGTTGGTTTAGATAGTATGAATTTATGGATCAATCATAAAAAAGAATCATTGTTAAAGTTAATGAAGCGAGTGGACTTGTTTGTTGCAAACGATGGGGAAGCGCGTCTCCTGACGGGCGAACATAATCTGGTTCGAGCCGCGAAAGCCATGCGCAAGCTGGGGCCGCGTTTTATCGTGCTCAAAAAAGGAGAGCACGGCGTTTTGTTTTATAGTGACAAAGTCAAATTTGCGTTCCCGGCTTTCCCGGTGGATGAGGTCATTGACCCAACGGGCGCGGGCGATACTTTTGCCGGTGGGTTGATGGGATATTTAACCAGAGCTAATAAGTTTGATGCTAAGACCATCAAGCGTGCGGTTTTAATGGCGACTACGGTCGCGTCCTTTAACGTTCAGGGTTTTGGCATGGAGAAAACTTCCAAATTGACGATGCCGGTAGTGCTTAAAAGATTGAAAGAGTTGGAAGATTTTATCTCACTTTAATGTCCATGAAGAAAAATCAACAGTTTGAAAAGAATTTGTCCTTAGTGGCAGATTTGATCCGTCGCAGTCCACGGATTATTTTGGCTTGCCATATGAATCCGGATGGTGACGCTATCGGTTCGCTGTTGGCATTAGGTTTGGGGTTAAGAAAGATGCGTAAGTCGGTGGTCCTGCTGTGTCCGGATCCGGTGCCGGAACGCTATCGCACTTTACCGGGAGCGACGAGTGTTAAACAGGAGTATAAGGGGAAAGCCGATTTGGCCATCAGTGTTGATTGCGGCAGCTTGCAGCAGCTGGCTCGACTCGAAATGGCTTTCGGTCAATCAAAACGTATCATCGAGATTGATCATCATGAGTATCGGACGCGTTTCGGTGATTTGCAATTGATTAGCGATCAGGTTTCCTGTGTCGGGGAAATAGTTTTGCAGCTGTTGCAGTCACTCAAGATTAAATTGGATGATCGTATCGGCGAGTGTTTGATGATCTCGACGCTCGTGGAGACTTCTTCTTTTAGTCGTCAGGAAGTCGGGCCGACGACGTTTGATTTTTGCTCGCGCTTGATGAAGCTGGGAATTGATTTTCAGAAAATTTCCGAACGTTATTATTGGCGCAAGCGGTTTTCTGCGGTTAAGCTTGCCGGGTTGTGTTTTACCCGGGTCACTTTAAGGGCGCATCGGCAACTTGTTTGGTCGATTGCTCGCGCGCGAGATTATCGAGAATGCCAAGCCCGCCAGGAGGACATCGATCACGTGGCGGATGAAATGATGATGATTGAAGGGGTCAAGGTGGCGTTGCTGTTTAGAGAAATTGACGGGAATATGCTGAGAGTATCCTTACGATCTAAGGATCGTATCAACATCGGTTCGCTGGCGACGCTGTATGGCGGAGGCGGTCATCGGGACGTGGCGGGCTGCCGGATTCATAATAATGATAAAACGCTGGAGCAGTTTATTGAACAGGCGAGTCAGCTTATTTATCGCAATCAAAAATACAAGGACTAATCGTGCTGGATTTCTGGATTGAAAAGTTGGGCTTAGTGGCGGCCGTGGTGTTGCCTTTGTGGAATATTCCGTTGATCATCAGGATTATTCAGCGTGGTTCCTCCCAAGACATCAGCCTCTCGTGGGCTTTAGGCGTTTGGGTTTGTATTATTTTAATGGCGCCATCGGGGGTGAGATCAGCGGATTTAGTGTGGCGTACGTTTAATATTGTCAATCTCGTGCTGTTTACAGCCGTGATGGTCACGGTGGTTAAATATCGTAAAGGAACCAAACATGGTTAAAGAAAAGAAAGTTTTGCCAGTAAAGCCGACGGCTAGCGTTCTTCGTTCCGGGACCGTCGCTATCGTCGGACGACCGAACGTAGGAAAATCCACGTTGTTAAACCAAATTATTGGAGAGAAGGTCACGATCGTTTCGAAAGTCCCGCAAACGACGCGGCATTCGATTCGCGGTATTTACAGCGATGAACGCGGACAGATCGTCTTTATTGACACGCCGGGAATTTTGAAAGGCAAGGATCGCTTAGGTCGCATTCTCAACAGAAGTTCGCTGGATATGGTTGATCAAGTGGACTGTTTGATTCACTTGGTGGATTCCTCCGAACCCGTGGGGCTAGAAGAAAAGCACATTGTCGAGCAGCTGGTTAAAATAAAAGCGCCGGTCATTTTGGGGCTAAACAAAATTGACCTCAAGGGGAAATTCGTTGCTGAGTACATTGTGCTTTGGGAAAAGGCATTGGGCAAGAAAATCAATGAAGTCACCTCGCCGGTGCTGTTACCTTTATCCGGAAAAAAAGGTAATAATGTTCCGGAATTGTTGGACATGCTTTTTAAATTTTTGCCGGCAGGAGAGCCGCTGTATCCTACGGATACGATTTCCGATATGCCTCAAAAGATGTTTGTCGCCGATATTATCCGTGAAAAGTTTTTGGAAGAATTGCGTCAAGAACTGCCTCATTCGGTCGCGGTGATCGTTGAAAAGATGGAACCCCGCAAGAATAAACTGCTCTATGTTTTGGCGGCTATTATTGTTGAAAGAGATTCACAAAAAGAAATTGTGATCGGTCGGGGTGGTGCTCTTTTGAAAAAAGTCGGAACGCTCGCTCGCCAGGAGTTGGAAAATATTATGGAGAAGCGAGTTTTTCTGGAGTTAAACGTTTTGCTTAAACGTAGCTGGCGCGAAGATCCGGAAATTTTGCACGAATTAGGCTATGAAACATAAAGTGCTGACCGCGGCGTCGGCGCGGCGGTTAGACGAGTGGGCCATTAAGCGGATTGGCATTCCCTCGCTGGTGCTTATGGAAAATGCGGGCCGCGCGGTCACTCAAGAAATCTCTAAAAGAATTAAAACTTTTAGGTCTGCAACTGTTGTAATTGTGTGTGGACTGGGCAATAACGGCGCTGATGGGATGGTGGTGGCGCGACAAGTGTTAGCGGCCGGAGGTCAGCCGCGCATATATTTAGCGGGACGAACTGGAGCGCTTAAGTCCGAGGCGGCCATTCAGGCTCGAATTCTTAAGAATTTGCGGATCAAGATAGGTCATTGCTTAAAAGATAAAGAGAATTTTATTAAAGATTTAAATAAGGCGGATATTGTGGTGGATGCGCTGTTTGGCTGTGGTCTCAATCGTCCTCTGGGGGAAGAAGCGCAGACGGTCATTCAACTCATGAATCGCTCAAAGGGTTTTCGCCTTGCGGTGGATGTGCCCTCTGGGCTTGACGCGACAACGGGAAAAGTTTGGGGATGCGGTGTTAAAGCCGATATGACCGTGACTTTTACGGCTTACAAACGTGGATTGCTCCTGCGAGAGGGACCACGCCTCGCCGGCAAGGTGATGGTGGCCGATATCGGAATTCCAAAAGTAAATTGAAGCGCCATGGCTGTAAATAAAATTGATATTGATAAGGTGGTCGCCGCGCTTAAGCTGGCCACGAAAAAATTACCAGACCCATCGGTCACGCTGGTGGGGAAAAAATGGAAAAGCCCGTTTCTCGTTTTAATTTCCTGCATCTTAAGTTTGCGCACCAAAGACGAAACGACACTTCCGGCATCGGAACGACTTTTTAAACTGGCGGACAATCCAGCGGCTATGCTTAAGTTAAGCGTGGCGCAAATAGAAAAAGCGATTTATCCGGTTGGGTTTTATCGCACCAAAGCGCGGAATATTTTATCTATCTGCGAAGATATCTTGCAACGTTTTGCCGGTCAGGTTCCTGATGACATTGACCAGTTGCTGACGATGCGCGGGGTGGGACGTAAGACCGCTAATCTCGTCTTGACGGAAGGCTTTGGTAAATTGGGTGTGTGTGTGGACACGCATGTGCATCGTATTTCAAACCGGTTGGGTTATGTGAAGACAAAAAATCCGGAAGAAACCGAATGGGCCTTAAGAAAAAAATTACCCCAAAAATATTGGATTGAGTATAATGCTCTCCTTGTGTTGTGGGGCCAAAATATTTGTAAGCCGGTTTCGCCGTTATGTTCTAGTTGTCCGATTGATCGGATGTGCCCGAAGTTAACCGTTGGAGTACGTCGTTAACCAAAAGTGTTGTTCGTGCAAATCTTATGTTAAAGCGTTTTAAAATAAATGATGGGAAGCTGGTCGAGAATGATACTCAAGATTCACCGGTATTGCTTTATACGAATCCCGATGAGACGGAGAAGCGATACCTGATCGATGCTTTGCAGATCGATGAGCACACACTAAATTCAGCGTTGGATCCGGATGAGTTAGGTCGTGTGGAGTTTGAAACCAACCACGCCGCGGTCATTATCAAACGCCCAAAACGTTATTCTTCCGAAGATAATTTTCTGCTCAAGATTTCCTCGGTCGGTTTATTTCTTTTTAACGATAAGATTGTGATCGTTCTATCGGAAGACGCGATGCTATTTGACGGTAAACATTTTCAACGACTGCGTTCGGTACAAGATGTTTTGTTAAAAGTGATTCAAAAATGTATTGTGCATTTCGAGCAACATTTGCACGTCATTCAGCAGATTTCCGATGAGTTGGAGCGTGAAATCAATAAGGCCATGGCCAACAAAGATTTGCTGCACATGTTTAATTTAGAGAAAAGTTTGGTTTATTATTTGAAGGCGATCGGTTCTAACGGCAAGGCGATCGAAAAATTAAAACTCAACTCGGCCAAGATCAATTTTACTGTTGAAGAGAATGAATTTTTGGAAGACGTTTTAATCGAAAACAGTCAGTGTTACGACGAAGCGAATACCTATTCACAAGTTTTGTCGAGTATGATGGACGCGTGGGTATCGATCGTCAGTAATAATTTGAATATTTTAATTAAAAATCTGACGATCGTGATGATATGCATTATGTTGCCGACGTTGGTCATTGGTATTTTTTCAATGAATTTGAAATTACCGCTCCCGCAGGATGGAACCCTGTTTTCTTTCTGGATCGTCATGTTGATGGCGTTGTTTTCGGTCGCACTGACGGTGATAATTTACAAAAGGATGAAGATTTAGTGTAGGTGATTGGGCTGTGGATAAATTTTTTTGCGTTTAGATTGGACATTGTGATTAATAGTTTCGTCGAGACTTAACTGATTAGAAATAAAGATGTTAAATTTTTGAAAAAACTTAAGCAAATTTCTTGACATTGATATATGTGTATGTTAAAAATCAAATCGAAGTTTGAGAATTTTTAAAAATAAATTATTCGCAAAGGGGATTTAAGGAATTGACAAAGTTTTAAAAAATTTGAATAGGAACCCAACTATTGCAGCGGGGTTCCTATTTTTTTTGGAACATAACTTATGGGAAAAATAATAGGACTCACTTACGATTTAAAACAGGACGTTACGCTCAACGCGGATGATCCAGCGGATTTCACCGCCGAGTTGGATAAGCCGGCGACCATTGATTCCATTGCGCGAGCCTTGGAAAGCGGCGGCCATACGGTTAAGCGCATTGGCCACGTCTGGAATCTTTTGGAGCAGATTAACACGTTGGATGTCGATATCGTGTTTAACATTTGTGAAGGGCATGCCGGGCGAAATCGGGAATCGCAAGTCCCGGTCATTCTCGAGATGAAAGGGATTCCTTTTATTGGCGCGGACGCGTTGACTTTGGGCGTAACGCTGGATAAAATTGTCGCCAAAAAGTGCTTTATCGCTGATGGTATCCGTACCCCGCGGTATTTTGAAGCATGGGGAACGGAACATTTGCGTAAAATTAATAAAATCGGTTATCCCTTGATTGTGAAACCTTCTCACGAGGGGTCATCGAAGGGTTTGTCCAAGAAATCACGCGTGACCAATTTGAAAGAATTGCAGGCGCAGGTGGAATTAATCAATAAATCTTATAAGCAGCGGGCGATTGTGGAAGAATTTATCAGCGGGACGGAATTTACCGTCGGCGTTATTGGCAATGATAAGCCCCAGGCCCTGCCGGTGGTGCAAATCCAGATTGAAGGAAAAACCAAACTGGGGGATGACTTTTATACCTTTACCCGTCTTTCCCAGCAGGCTGATCAAATTGTGTATTTGTGCCCGGCCAAGATTCCTAAAAAATTATTTAATGAGTTGCAGCAAATGGCTGTGGCCGCGTATCGCAGCGTGGACTGCCGGGATTTTGGGCGTGTTGATTTTCGCGTTGATGCTAAAGGTCGACCGTATGTGCTGGAAATTAATCCGTTGCCGTGTTTGGCCGAGGAAGATACGTTTACCTTTATGGCTCAGGCGATGGGGATGAATTATAACCAGATTGTGAATCGAATTCTCGAGGAAGGATTAAAGCGGTACGGTTTGTGGGATAGTCCCTCGGGAAAAAGGAAGAGTTCCGCGCTTAAGGCGGAAGCGGCGTCTGTCCGATAACCCTTCTAAAGGAGGATGAACATGAACGAGTCTCAGACGGGAGTTAAAGAAGTAAACGTATCGGAAGTTGCCGGTGCGGCGTCAGGGACTGTTTCATCGGTTAGTCAACCGAATGTAAAGTTGACCCCTAAAGAAAATCGGGTCATTAATTTTTTTCAGGATGCGACTCCCTTTGATTGGGAAGATTGGCGTTGGCAGATTCGTAATCGCATCCGCACGAAGGAAGTGCTGGCTAAGATCGTTAATTTGACGGCCGAAGAAGAGCGGGGCGTTGATGGCTGCAATGATAAGTTAACGATGTCAATTCCGCCTTACTGGGCCAGTTTGATGGACCCAGAAGATCCTGCCTGCCCTATTCGTTTGCAGACGATTCCTCGAGAACAGGAGTTAATCACGTCACCCGAAGAAATGGCTGATCCGTGTGGTGAAGACAAACACATGCCGGTGCATGGGTTGGTGCATCGTTATCCGGACCGGGTTTTGTTTTTGGTCAATGAAATGTGCGCGATGTACTGCCGCTATTGCACGCGTTCGCGCATGGTGGGTGATGGTAACCGGACGTTGCGACCCTCCACTTATGAAGCGGCGTATGATTATATCCGTTCCAATAAAAAGATCCGCGATGTTTTGATTTCCGGCGGGGATCCTTTGACTTTAGGGGATAATATGCTCGAGAGCATTATCAAGAACATTCGTTCGATTCCCCATGTTGAGTTCGTGCGTATCGGTAGTCGTGTTCCCGTTACCTTACCGCAGCGGATTACAACGGAGTTGGTGAATATTCTTAAAAAGTACGGTCCGATTTGGCTGAGTATTCATTTTAACCATCCTAAGGAAGTGACCAAGCGGGTTAAATTTGCCGCGGATTTACTGGCCGATAATGGCATTGTTATGGGCAGCCAGACGGTCTTGCTGAAAGGGGTTAATGACAAGCCGGCGACCATGAAGAAATTGTTTCATGAGTTGCTGAAAATACGGGTGCGTCCTTACTATATTTATCAGTGTGATCCTATCACGGGGTCGCGGCATTTCCGCACGCCTGTGGCTACCGGGGTCAATATTATAGAAAAGCTGCGTGGGCACACGACGGGTTATGCGGTCCCAACCTATGTTATTGACGGTCCAGGCGGGGGCGGCAAGATCCCGATTTCGCCCAACTATATTGTGTCTGTGGAAAACGGCATTTACAATTTGCGCAATTTTGCCGGTCAGAGCTTCCAATACGTGGATCCGATCGCGTAAATGGTGAAGTTATAGGCTGTTAGGAATGGAGTAGGGCCCATCCGACGCTTCAGCGTCGGATGGGCCCTACTGCTTTTCCACCTTCAGAAGTGAGAGAAACAGCAATTGACGTTTGGGAGGGTTTTTGTTATCATACCCGCCTTCAATTCAGCTTCACGGAGGAAACCTATGAAAAAAATTGAAGCGATTGTCCGCAAAGAAAGATTTCAAGAAGTTTATGATGTTTTGGTGGATTCGGGAATTGGGGGTATGACCATTACCGAAGCCCAAGGCTTTGGGCATCACCGTAACGGGCTTAAAGAAAAAATTAAGATCGAAATTTACGCCGATGAATTTCAGGTCGATAAGGTTGTTGACATGATCTGTCGGACTGCTCGTACGGGAGTCACGGGCGACGGCAAAATCGCCATTATTCCTTTAGAAACCATTTATCGCATTCGCACCGGGGAACAAGGGGCGATTGCTATTTAACGTAGTACCAAAACTAACGAAAGGGTGTGATTAGACATGGTAGAAGTAAAAATCGGCGACAAGCATAATTTCGAGAAAGCCATCCGTATTTTCAAGAAGCAATGCCAGAAGGAAGGATTTCTCGTTGAAGCTAAAGAACGTCGCTATTATACCAAGCCTTCCGAGCGCAAGCGTCGTAAGGGAACCGGCGGCCGTTAATTTTTTAGTTATATAAACCGTATGGCTAAGAAAATTAAGAAAGTCGCAATCCTTGTCGAGGATCTTTACCAGGTGTTAGAGGTGTGGTATCCGCTTCTCCGTTTAAAAGAAGCGGGTATCGCGCCCATAACTGTCGGCACCGGTACGAAAGAAACTTACGGAAGTAAAGAAGGTTATCCCTGCAAAGTCGATACCTCCATCGACAAAATCAACCCTCAAGAATTCGCTGGTGTTGTGATCCCCGGAGGATATGCTCCGGATATCTTGCGTCGTTTTGCCAAAATAAATGAATTCGTCCGCGTGATGTACGAGCAGAAAAAAGCGGTCGCGTGTATTTGTCATGGCGGCTGGGTGCTGGTTTCGGCCGGCATTCTCAAGGGTGTTAAAGCCACTTGCTTTTCGGCGATCAAGGATGATTTAATCGCGGCGGGCATTCAATATCTTGATCAGGAAGTGGTGGTGGATGGTCATTTGATTACTTCGCGCAAACCCGATGATTTGCCTCGTTTCACCGAAGAATTAATTAAATACGTCGAACATAACTAAGTCCCCCGTATCTAAATTTCTCCATGATAAAAGTTAAAAGAGCGTTGCTAAGTGTTTCCGATAAAACTGGATTGCTGGAGTTTGCCCGAGGGCTGGTCGCGTTAGGAATTGAAATTCTTTCCACGGGAGGAACAGCTAAGTTATTGCTTTCTAATGGCATTGCGGTGAAGGAAGTTGCCGATTACACCGGTTTTCCGGAAATGCTTGATGGGCGTGTAAAAACGTTGCACCCGATGATTCATGCGGGCCTTCTGGCGTTGCGCGATAAGCCAGAGCATCTCGAGCAACTCAAACACCACCATATCAATCTTATCGATATGGTGGTGGTTAATTTGTATCCTTTTGAAAAAGTTACTGAAAAAAAGAACGTAAGTCTGGAAGAAGCGATTGAGAATATCGATATCGGCGGACCGTCCATGCTGCGCTCCGCCGCTAAAAATTATAAGAGTGTCGCGGTGATCGCTAATCCCCTCCGCTACAAAGAAGTGCTTAAAGAATTGGAAACAAATAGCGGCATTCTGCCCGACGCTGTCTTAAGTAACTTAGCGATGGAGGCCTTTCAGCACACCAGCCGTTATGACGGCATCATTTATAATTTCTTAAACCAGCGGATGCGCTCGGGTGACTTCTCTGGTTTCCCTAAGGAACTAACACTCCGTTTTGCTAAATTGCAGGATTTACGCTACGGAGAGAATCCGCATCAAGCCGCGGCGTTTTATAAAGATGTCGATATTAACGGAGGGTTGCCGAAATTAAAACAGCTGCATGGTAAAGAATTAAGTTTCAATAATATTCTGGATTTGGAAGCGGCTATTAATGTCGTTCGGGAATTTGATCAGCCGGCGGTCGTGGTGATTAAACATAATAACCCGACGGGCGTGGCGCAAGATAAGGTGCTAAGTAAAGCGTATAAAGCGGCCTTCGCGGCAGACAAGCTTTCTGCCTTTGGAGGCATTATCGGTTTAAATCGTCCGGTCGATGGTGCAACTGCGCAGTTGATCGCCAAAAGTGGATTCATGGAATGCGTGGTGGCCCCGGCGTTTGAAGCGTCGGCGATCAAGCTTTTGACGCAAAAAAAGAATTTGCGTTTGTTAGAAATAGATTTGAATCATCTCCCGCGTTCATCCCGCGATTACAAAAAAGTGGAAGGCGGGTTGCTCGTTCAGGACGCGGATTTAAAACAATTAAATCCGGCGGATTTAAAAGTTGTCACCAAACTGAAACCGACCAAATCCCAATTGGAGTCTGTGCTTTTTGGTTGGAAAATTGTGAAGCACGTCAAATCTAACGCGATTGTTTTGGTGAAGGGCTTAAAAACCGTTGGGATTGGGTGCGGTCAAACCAGTCGTGTAGATAGCGCCCTGCATGCCATTCGTAAGGCTGGAAAAGATGTTAAGAATGCCGTTTTGTTCTCTGAAGCTTTCATTCCCAAAATAGACACCATTCAAATCGCCGCCAAGGCGGGCATTAAGTTGGTGGTTCAGACCGGCGGTTCCATTGCCGATGCCGAAGTTATCCAAGAAGCCGATCGCCGTAAAATTGCTATGGTTTTTACGGGTCTCCGGCATTTCAAACACTAATTCTTATGCTTTCAGGTGCGGCCGCGTATCTGGACAGTTTTGTTAATTTGGAATTGTCGTTGGCGTCTCTGCCTCGCGATTCGTTTAAGCTGGAACGTTTACGCGCTTTGCTAGCGAGTCTGGGAAACCCTGAACGTCAATTGCGTTGCCTGCACGTGGCGGGCTCAAAGGGGAAGGGCTCGACCTGCGTGATGGCAGCGACCATGCTGGCCTGCGCGGGATACCGGGTCGGATTATATACGTCACCTCACCTGCATGACTATAAAGAACGTTTGCGCATTTTGAGTCCGCAGGATTTTTGTTCTCATGACCCAAAGGAATTTGCGGGTATGATTTCTGAGAGGGCTTTGACGCGATTAATTCAGGAGATTGAGCCGCACCTTGAATCTTTTCGTACCCACCGGAAGTTTGGTCGCCTGACTTATTTTGAAGTGATGACGGCGATAGCGTTTTATTTTTTCTTTCGTCGTCGGGTCGATTTTGCAGTTTTGGAGGTAGGACTAGGCGGACGGTTGGACGCAACCAATGTCATCAGCGCGCTGGTGTGCGCGATTACGCCGATCAGTTTAGAACACACTCAGATTTTGGGAAAAACGTTGTCTAAAATTGCGCGGGAAAAGGCCGGGATCATTAAATCGTCTCATTCCGCGGTAGTGTTGGCCCAACAGCGACCTGCTGCTTTAAAAGTTTTACGACAACATTGCACGGCTTTAGGGATTAAACCAGTTGAAGTGGGAAAAGACCTGACAATAAAAGGTGTGCGTCCGTCATCTTTGGAGACAGGATTTTTGTTGCATTCAAAGAGAGGCGCAAACGGACGTTGGCGATTGCCGTTTGTTGGAGAGCACCAAGTGCAGAATGCCGCTGTCGCAATCGGCATGTTGAATGAACTTCGAAAAAAGGGGTTTGTCATTTCAGAACAGGCCATGCGTCGAGGTCTTAAGTTAACGCGTTGGCCTGGCAGGTTTGAGATAGCGTCCCGAAAGCCAGTCTGGATACTCGATGGCGCTCACAATCCAGAATCAACGGAATTATTGGTCCGGACCTTCCGTCGTGTTTTTTCTCGATTTAAGGTAGTTTTGATTTGGGGTGTTTCAGAAGATAAAGACCGCGCAGGAATGGCGCGCCAATTACGGAAGATTTCTCGAGTCGTGATTGCCACTCGAGCCCGGCATCCACGCGCGCACACGTTTTCTGTCGCCGAGTTGGCTCAATGGTTTAGTGGACAAGAAATAATTTTGGAACCCGACGTCGCGAGAGCGGTGGCGTTGGCACAGCAAAGTGTGGGTCCCCAAGAGATTGTTTTGGTAACAGGTTCTTTATTTGTCGTTGGAGAAGTGAGGAAGTTATGTATCAATACAAAGGTTTAGACGATACGATTGCGGCCGTGGCAACTGCTCTTGGGGCGGGAGGCATTGGGGTGGTGCGTTTAAGTGGCCCGCGGGCGGTGGAGATGGTGGACGGGATTTTTAATGCGCGTTCTCAGAAGCGTCTTTACAACGCGCGAAATTTTTCTCTCACTTATGGGTGGATTATGGCCCCGGAGAAGGCCGACGTAAAGCGGTTGGTGGTCGATGAAGTTTTGGTTTCGGTGATGCGGGCACCGCATAGTTATACGAAGCAGGATGTGGTGGAAATAAGTTGTCACGGTGGTCCAGTCGCTCAACGAACAATATTAAAATTAGTTTTGGAGCAGGGAGCGCGCTTGGCCGAGCCGGGTGAATTTACCAAGCGTGCTTTTTTGAACGGTCGGATTGATTTGGCCCAGGCGGAAGCGGTGTTGGATATCATCAACGCTAAGACGGATTCCTGCTTGCGCGTGAGTTCGCATCAGCTTAAAGGCGAGCTTTCTTTGAGATTGGATTCGTTACGTGAGCAACTCCTGAGCATTTATACGGAAATTGAGGCCATTGTGAATTTTCCGGAGGATGAAATCAACGCGTCCACTTTGGGGCAGATTGCCCAAAAAATTAATGACGTTCTTAAAGACGTTCAGCAGTTATTGGCGGCGAGTGAGCAGGGAAGAATTTTGCGGGACGGCGCTAAAATTGTTTTGTGCGGACGCCCCAACGTAGGGAAATCTTCGTTATTGAATGTTCTGTTAAGGCAGCCGCGAGCGATCGTCAGTGCGATGGCCGGAACAACGCGGGACACGATTGAAGAGACCGCGCAGATTCAGGGCGTGCCGCTACAGTTGGTAGATACTGCGGGCATTCTTGAGCCGCGCGATTTGGTGGAAGAAGAAGCGATCAAACGCAGTCGGCTAAGCATTGAGAGCGCGGATTTGGTTTTATTGGTGATGGATGCCAGTCAGTCGTTGACCCCTGATGATGTGTCGCTGGCGCAGGCCTTAGTGGGTAGACCAACATTACTAGTGTTGAATAAATGTGATTTACCCGTCGTCGTTGCTCCACAGGATCTAGAGAAATCACTTCCGGGCCAGGAATATGTTAAGGTGTCGGCCCTGCAGAATAAATCAGTTCATCATTTGGAGCAGGCGATCGTGCAGCGCGTGCTGCAGGGAAAAACGCTCGAGCCGGGAGCGATCCTCGTGAGTAATTTGCGCCACATTCAATGTTTGCGGTTGGGATTGGCCGCGATTGAGCGAGCCAGCGAAACGTTAGATCGGAAAATTTCTTTGGAATTTGTATCCGAAGACATAAAGTCGGCAGTTAATGAATTGGATGCGATTACCGGGCGTAATGTTGATCAGGATTTGCTGGACAAGATTTTTTCCGATTTCTGTATTGGAAAATAGTTTTTATTGGTCTTTTCCTTGCTAATAGAAATGCGGAAGCCCAATATAACGACCTTTGTCCTCTAGAGAAAAGACCTAATATTGACTTCCATTTTTTCTTTGGTAGTACAAAGGTCAATAGCGAGGAGCGCTTGGTGGCGTGGGGTGTTCGGGAATTGCCGGACTGTCTTGAAGCATCTTCTGCTGTAATCCCATCATTTTTTTCAATAGCTCTTCGTTTTGCATTAATTCTAATACTTTAGGATTGGTTAAGAGCTTGGTGAAATCTTTGCTTTGAATCTGTTTGACGGTTTCCTCATCTTGAAAAATCTTTTGCATGTCCGGGTCGTTGATCAAGGCCATAAATTCTGGCGAGGATTGCAACGTTTCAGTTTTCTTTGGATCCGCCAAAGCCGCCATTTGCTGGTCAAACGAAGGGATTTGTAGCTTGGGGTGGGATTTTTTTTGCCAACGACTGACTGAATTGTAAATCCAGGAATTGTTAATTTGGCTTTGGAAGCTCTTGAGGTACGGTAGTTCTTTGGGCAAGACCATGATTAAAACCACTGTTAAGGCGGAAAGAGCGGCGCCCCAGATCAAACTGATGGCGCCGCCCCCCACGCGACTCGGTATTGAGATGCTTTGGGGAGCACTGACGGCTTTCTGCCAAAATTTGAGTAGCAAATGAAACATTATCTCCAGGATGAAGGGGCCCAGCAGGCCGATTAACAGGGAAGGAACGATTTGTTTGGTCTTAATGTAATAAAAATAGCTAAAAATAGTAGCGATGATCAGGGCGAGGGGGCCGATTAATATTTTAACCAAACCTTTGCGGATTCCGTTGAGGAAGAAAAGCAATAAAAAAGCAATGATAATCCAATCGGCACTATTTAGAGGAGGCATAGAATGTCCTTGAATTGGCTTTTTAAAGTAGAGATGAATATACCATGTTAATATTGCTGACAAAAAGTAAATAAAAATAATTTTCACAAAGCTTTTTTAAAAAAAATAAAAAAAGTGTTGCTAATCAAAAGTTTTGTGTCATAAATATCTTGTCAGTAAAAATTTAGCAGCGCTTAAACCACTTAAACCCACACCTCTTATGAATAAAGCCGCTGAAAGAAGAAAAGAACAACGCCTCGACTGCTTCGTTCCTGTAGACGCCAAGAATGGTTCCAAGTTTTCCAAAACTCAGACCATGGATTTTAGTAAAAATGGCATCGGATTTTTGTCCAAAGTAGCGATTCCTCTTAATGAACGCATCGCGATTGAAATTGAACTTAACGATAAAGGTGAATCGGTAGTAGTGGTGGGCCGGGTAAAATGGGTTCGGCAGTTAACCGGCACCGAGCAGTATCGTTATGGCTTACAGTTTGAAAAATTGCCTTCTCCAGTGCGATCGCGTCTCTCTAAGTTCCTGAAAAAATAAAGATTTACAATTTAAGAGCCTTTTGTTAACATGCTGTCCTCATGAGAGAGATCCATATGGACACAATAAGCACTCAAGACAAAAGACTGTTTGACCGGTTCATGGCCCGTTTTCCGGTGAAATTTCGGGATTCCCGTCAAGAATTCGGAACCAATGTTTTTTTGCAGGATCTTTCCGCCTCAGGGGCCCGAATTACCAGCCAGAAAAGTCTTTTTTTAAACGATACCGTTAATTTGTTAGTCCAGTTGCCTGATGGAAAGGATCCTTTCCCACTCAGCGGGCAGGTGGTTTGGTCTAAACGGGAGGATGATAAGAACTGGGACGCCGGTATCCGTTTTCATAAGCTTAGCTTGATGGGTCTGCAGCGAATTTTTAGATTCTGTCTCGACGAATAATCCTGCTTTTAGTGTGCTGTTTTTCTTTCCTGTTTCCGCAATAAAAACCTTGACCGTCCAAATTCACTATGTTAGACTGCCGCTCAATAAATTTTTGACAAATTTAAATTTCAGGAGTCATCCATGAAGAAGCAAGGTGCACTTGTCGGTGGTTTTTTAATCGCTCTGTTTTGTTTTTTTCAATTCGGGTGTGGCTCCGCAGCCAACAATTCTTCTTCCGCAAAAGTTGTGACGATCTGGCACTGGATGACCGATCGACATGAAGCCCTCCTTAAGCTCGCCAAGCAATACGAAGAACAAACCGGTGTTAAAGTGGTTTTGGAGCTTTATGCTCCTTCTGATACCTATTCTCAGAAAATAGTGGCTGCGGCCCAAGCTAAAAGCCTTCCGGATATTTTTGGTATTCTGGATAAGAAGCAAGTGGTCGCTTCCTTTATTGAAAGCGGGTTCGTGGCCAATCTCTCCGAGGACTTTAAGGCTAATAATAGCGTTTGGCAAAACACCATTTTCCCGAAGGCGCTGGCGGTTAATCAGTTTGAAGACGGGAATATCTATAAAATTCCGGCGGGCATTTACGGTGTCCCGATTGACATTGGCAATATCCAAATGCTTTATAACAAAAATTTATTGAAGAAGGCTGGATTCAACGCGCCCCCGAAGACTTTTGATGAATTTCTTAAAGTCGGTGAGGCTTTAAAAAAGATAGGGGTCGCGGTTTTTGTGTCTGGCTGGGGTGAATTATGGATGGCCGATGCGTTTGCCTCTAACTATGCGTTTAATATTATGGGTGAAGAGAAGGTCATGGCCACCTATCGCGGAGAAGTTCCCTATACGGATCCGAATTGGATCAAAGTATTCGAGATTTTTAAGACCTTGAAAGATAACGGAATGTTTATTGAAGGCATTGTGACTAAGCCTAACAAATTTGCCGAGCAGGATTTCGCCTTAGAGCGGGCCGCCTTTGCCTACAATGGTTCCTGGTGCGTGAATGTTTATAACGGCATGAATCCGAAATTGGAATACGGTGCTATGCTGCCTCCTGCCGTTGCTTCTGCCCATCCGATGCGTATCTGGGGAGGAGCTAATGCGTCTTTTTTTGTTAACAATATTTCCCCTAATAAGGCCTTGGCTATTGATTTTTTAAAGTGGCTTAGCGGTAAAGATCCGCAAATATTTTTAGCGACAGAAACCAAAAATCTACCGTCCAATAAAGAAGCGTTAAGTTCAATCCCATCGGTGTTGTCGGAGTTTGCAAGCGCCATGGACTTTACGACGCATCCTACGATTTGGAAGCATAACGAATTGCCGTTAGTGATTGAAGCCTTTGATAAAGGCTTGCAATCGATTGTGATTGGCGAGAAAACACCTCAGCAAGTGGCAGAGGCCGTGCAGGGAGTGAAGACTCGTGAAATGAATAAAATAAAAAGTCGTGCCCAAAAGAATTAATTAGAGGTTTTTGCGTTTGGCTCAAGTTGCCCCTTCCTCATCTGTATCCGTCGCTACGGTTAGACCCATACCGTGGTTAGACTATTTTAAGAATTATTTATTTATCCTCCCCGCTGTTCTGATTTTCGCCACCTTTTATATTTATCCTTTTTACGAAACTTTCAGTCTTTCCTTGCATGAATGGAACGGCATTAGCCTTCAGCGTACTTTTGTGGGGTTACAAAATTTTAAAGAATTGATGACCGACAAGGTCTGGTGGTCGGCCATGTGGCATGCGGCCTACATCAGTTTTATCGCGTTAACTTTTCAAAACATTTTGGCTTTTGCTTTGGCTTTGGCCTGCGACCAAGATATTAAAGGGGCCAAAGTCTATCGCGTTATTTTCTATTTACCACCGGTGCTATCCCAAGTCGTGGTCGGGCTCATCTGGCAATGGATTTTATATTCCGGGATGCAGAATGGGGAACACATAGGCTTATTGAATTATTTCTTTACTCACATTGGGTTGGGGGGCTTGGCGCATAACTGGCTATCGGACCCGAAAACCGCCTTGACGTGCATCGCGATTGTTCATTGCTGGCAGGGATTTGGTTGGGGTTTTATTATTTTATTAGCGGGTTTACAGACGATTGAACGCCAATTGTATGAAGCCGCCAAAGTTGATGGGGCCGGATCCTGGCGGGTGTTTTGGAATGTTACGCTACCGATGATGATACCGGTGATTTTCTTTGTCATTATTTTGACAATCCTAGGTTCAATGCAGGTTTTTATTGTCATTCTGTCGATGGTGGGTCAAGGGTTGGTCTACCATACGGAGGTCCCGGTCACCCGCATTCTGGCTTCCATGACCGGAACAAATCAGTTTGGCTATGCCTGCGCTCAGGGTATTATCTTTGGGTTGATTTTATTGGTGGTTTCGGTGACGTTGCGGTTTTTGTCGAACCGTCTTAAGCAGGCTTAACGGTAAGTTTGAGGAAGCTTTAAAGATGGCCATGAATCGTTATCAAGTCAAAGATTTAGTTAAATCAACCGTGATTCATGTATTCCTGATCGCGGTCTCTTTAACGTGTCTTTTTCCGCTTTTTTGGATGGTCCGCTCGGCGTTGATGAGCAACGAAACGATTTTTGTGAATAAATCGTTGTTCCCGTCGGAATTTAAATTTCAGAATTTTGTTGAAGCGTGGACGCAGGGTAATTTTGCCGTTTATTCGTTGAATAGTTTGCTGTATACCGTGAGCGTGGTGGTGGGTATTGTGGTGGTGTCATCGCTGGCGGCGTACGCCTTTTCTCGGCTCAAGTTTCCGGGACGAAATTTTTTCTTTAATCTTTTTTGGGGAGCGATGATGATTCCGTTGCCGGGAAGTTTTGTGCCGCTGTATGTCCTCATGAACAAGCTCAACCTTGATAATACGCGAATCGGGTATATACTTTGCATGATTAATGTCGGTTTGTCGTTTTCAATTTACCTGCTGAAGACTTTTTTTGATAAAATGCCGCAGGATTTGGAAGATGCCGCGCGGATTGATGGTTGTTCGCGTTTGGGCATTTGGCGGCACGTAGCACTTCCGTTAGCCCGACCGGCCTTGGCGGTTATTGTGATTTTTAATTCTTTAAATGTTTGGAACGAATACATTTTAGCGTCTCTGTTATTGAATAATCAGTCGCTGATGCCGTTACAGCGCGGGTTAATGGTTTTTCAGGGTACGCATAGCGTGGATTATCCATTGTTGATGGCAGGTTTGACGATCGCGGCGGCACCCATCATCATTATTTATTTGTTAATGCAAAAGCATATCATCAAGGGACTCTCTTCCGGTGCTTTGGTAGGATGAAAAAAAGACTTCTTCTCTTTAGTGTTTTGGGATGGGTTTCAATTCTCGCTTTCGGGAGCGCTTCACTGTGCGCGCAAACTGATACCGGAAGCGAGAAAGAACTCATTATTGAAAAAGCTCTCGACGCGGTCAAGTCCTCCGAGCCGCTGCTGGATAATAAACAAGACACAGTTCTTCCCGACGCCCCTGTTGTAGAAAAAGTAAAAGATGAGGTAGAATCCGCTGTTTCCCAGATTGGGGATAAGCTCGCTCCGGCGTCTGCCGATGACTCAACAGTTCCCGCTGTTGAGAAAAGTGATTCGGTTGCGTCTACGCCTGCCGTTACCTCTTCCGATATGGTTAAGAAATCGTGGGAAGCTTCCGGCAAAAATGATTTAGCTAAGGTTATTGAATTGACGAATGAATGCGTGGCTAGTTTTGGCGCGCAAGCTAAAGAGCAGCAATCCAAATTGAAAGGATTTCCCGATCGCGGCAAGGAAAAGGAATATCAATCGTTGAATGATGTGGCGACGTGTTTGTTTATTCAAGCGGAAAGCCTGATGGGGAATGGTAAGGCTCAAGAAGCCAAAGTGGTTTTTGAAAGAATTATGCAGGATTATAAGTTTGCGCAGGCCTGGGATCCCAGTCGCGGTGCGTTTTGGTCGGTCGCAGAAAAATCTAAAGATAGTATTGATGTCTTAACTGGAGCCCGTTCAGAAGCGGAAGATGTGATTGATCCTAATTTGATTCGATCCGTTCCCCAATTGCAGAAAAAGGGAACCGAGGACATTGTGGATTATCGTAAATACGGGGTATTTCACGCGGTGGGAACCAAAGATTATTCATACGAAATCAAAGATCCGAAGGGTTTAGCCGAAGCTGTGGGTGAAGGTATTTATCCTAATTCCTCGTCGTTTGTGCAGAATTCACCGCTTTATAAAAAAGCCAAAGAGGAAAAGCGTTTGGAAGGGTCGCACTGGGATTACGTGCATTCTGAAGATATGGAGGCGGCTTATTTTAAATGGGTGACCGCGCCGGAGCCGCCGGGAGTAAAGCTGTTTTATTTGGGAACGATTTTTGAAAAAGCCAAAATGTACACCCAGGCGATTAAGATTTATCACGCGCTCATCGTTCATTTTCCACAATCGGTCGCTTGGACGTATTGGCATACGCCGTGGTACCCGGCTCAGGCCGCGGTGGCCAAGATCAAACATCTTCTCCGTCAACACCCGGAGTTAAATCTTAAGTATCTGTACGGTAGTATCAAAATTCAAAATGGTTTTGATAATGATGTCCGCAATGACGTCATGCTTCCTTATCCGGGGGTCATTGCTAAACGCGGCATGATGGATCAATGGAAAGAAAAAATTCAGATTCCTTTTTTTAAGCGATTAGGTAAAGTGACGCGTTCTTTGGGGCAGGGTAAGGTTCGGCTGGTGCAGTATGAAAACAAGCATTGGCAAATGCTGGTTGATAATAAGCCCTATATTATTAAAGGAATTACGTATGCCCCCACGAAGATCGGCCAAAGTCCGGATAAAGGTACTTTGACTGATTGGATGATTTCCGATGTCAATGAGAATGGTAAGGCCGATGGTCCGTATGATGCCTGGGTTGATAAAAATCACAACAACCAGCAAGATCCCGATGAGCCGACGGTGGGAGATTTTCAGCTGATGAAAGAGATGGGCGTTAACACGATGCGCATTTATCATCAGCCGTTTGAACCGAACAAGCAATTGTTGCGAGAGATGTATGACAAATATGGTATCCGGGTCATCTTGGGTGATTTCTTAGGGAAATATACATTTGGTTCCGGCGCGAGCTGGTATGAAGGTACGGATTATGAAAATCCGACGCATCAAAAAAATATGTTGGAAACGGTAAAAAAGATGGTTTTGGAATATAAGGATGAACCCTATATTTTGTTTTGGTTGCTGGGTAATGAAAACAATTATGGGGTCGCTTCCAACGCCGATAAGAAACCGGAAGCCTATTTCAAGTTTGTCAACGAAGTGGCGAAGATGATTAAGTCGGTTGATCCGAATCATCCCGTGGCGATTTGTAACGGGGACACGCTGTATTTGGATATCTTTGCGAAGAACGCCCCGGATGTGGATCTTTTTGGCGCGAATGTCTATCGCGGAGATTATGGTTTTGGTTCTTTTTGGGAACAGGTAGCGGATGCGACGGGAAAGGCGGGATTCATTACGGAATATGGGGCTCCCGCGTATGTCAAATACGCAAGCTTGACTGATGGTGAAAAAGCCCAAGCCGGCTATCATGAAGGAAACTGGAACGACATTAAATTTAATTCTGCCGGTTACGCTGATGGAGTTGGTAGCGCGGTTGGCGGGGTCGCCTTTGAATGGCTGGATGAATGGTGGAAAAATTACGAGCCGTTTTTTCACGACAAAAAATCCGATGCCATCGGGCCCTTTCCCGGAGGGTACTATTATGAAGAATGGTTTGGTCTGATCGCGCAGGGAAAAGGGCAGCATAGTCCATTCCTGAGGCAGTTGCGGATCGTTTATGATTATTATAAACGCGCTTGGAATGAAAAAAATTGAGAGGAGGCGTCACGTTTTCACCGGTAAGCTAAATTTTGTTTTTAGGTCTCATTAGTGTATACTTGTGTCACTTTCGTGTAACTCGTAAAAGGAGGATTAAAAAGATGAAAAAGGTAGTTTTAGGTTTGTTTTTAGTTTTGGCAGCGTTAGGTGTTGTGAATACCCCTTCTGTTTGGGCGTATAATTTTGGTGATTATCGTTCCGTGACTTTAGCCACCAAAGCGTGGGAAGCTTTAGATAAGGGCGATATTGAAGGCGTTTTGGCCTACACCAATAAATGTTTGGAATTGTATTCCGAACAAGCCAAAAAAATGCAGGCTTCGTTAACGGATTTTGCTACGGGTGAAAAAGAGAAGGTGTTTTCGTATTGGGCTTTGAATGATGTGGCAACGAGCCTTTTTATTCAAGGTGAAGCGTATCGTAAAGCGGAAATGAAAGATGAAGCGAAGGAAGTTTATCAGAAGCTGATTGATAATTATAGCTTTGGCCAATGCTGGGACACCAAAGGTTGGTTTTGGAAACCTGCCGAAGCCGCAAAGGAAAAGTTGGCTTTATTGGAATCGGGTTCAAACATTGATTTTGGTGACAATTCTTCTTCCACGTTAACCACGAAGGCATGGGAAGCATTAAACCAAAATGAGTTGGATACGGTTTTGACGTATACCAACAAATGCATTGAGACCTATGCCCAAAAAGCTAAGGAAATGCAATCAGAATTGACGGATTTTCCGTGGGAAAATAAAGAGAAAATTTTCTCTTATTGGGCCCTTAATGATGTCGGTACTTGCTTGTTTATCCAGGGCGAGGCTTTCAAAAATGCCGGTAAGGCTAATGAAGCCAAGGAAGCATTCCAGAAATTGATCGACGAATATTCTTTCGCGCAATGCTGGGATCCGCAAGGCTGGTTCTGGAAACCCGCTGAAGCCGCGCAGCAAAAACTTCTTGAGTTAGCTGCCAATTAATTCTAATTTAACTAACCCAGCCCCGAACTCTTCGGGGCTGGGTTTTTTTGTGATTCTCATCCATCCGTTTAATAAGGGGTAGTTATGAATAGATTTTTTTCCATTGTTGTCATCTTAGGATTACTGGCCGGCTGTTCACAAAAACCTGCGGACCAAAATGGGGTTAAGGTTAATCAAGCAGCGGTTGCGGTATTGCAATCATCCAGCCAGGTTACGAGCGCACCCACCCCCGAGCCAACCTTTCAGCCATTTGTCGTTTACGGTGACAAAGCCTCTAAACAAAACCATTATATTCCATCGGGTTTTATGCCTGATGGAAAGTGTTTGACTTTTAATGATGCTTGGACAGAGAGCTGTCAAGCGGGTTCAACGTGCATTAAAATTGAATATGATGTGGCCTGTTCTCGAGATGGTCAGAAATGGGCCGGGATCTATTGGCTAAATCCCGCTAATAATTGGGGAAAACAAAAAGGGGGCTTTGATCTTAACGGTGCTACTAAGTTAACTTTTTGGGCCAAAGGGGAAAAGGGTGGCGAAAGAATTGAAGAAATTAAAATGGGTGGCTTGACCGGAGATTATCCGGACAGCGACATGGCGATGATCGGGCCGGTTATTTTGACCAATGAATGGAAGCAGTACACGATTGATTTGCGTGGCAAAGACTTGACGTATATTGCCGGTGGTTTTGCCTGGTCGACTAACGTGGAAGTTAATCCGGAAAATTGCACGTTTTATTTAGATCAGGTTCAGTACGAATAATTGAATAATTAATTCAGAGGGAGTGTGTGGACAACAGGGGCCCCTCGCCGAACGGCGAGGGGCCCCTGTTGTTTCTCGCCATGATTCTAATTGTGACTCTTTCAAGGGTTTATAAAAAGATGTTGGAAAAAAATTTAACAATTTGTTGTATTGAATTAGAGAGTTTGATATAGTCTTTTTCAACGCTTACCCAATTGCGGAGGATTGTAATGTCAAAAATGGCTCAAGGCATCATTCTTGTTCTCTTCCTACTTTTAGGAGGGAGCATTTTTATGGTGCTCACGACTTATAATCAGAAGCAAACCCTCGAGCAGGCTAAGGCCAATCTGGAATCCCAAATTCAAAAGTCGGAAAAGCGCGAAAAAGATTTAATCATCGAAAAGAAAAATTTAGAAACTTCTTTGCAAGAAGTTCAAGAAGCTAAAACAAAGCTGGAAGAGGACTTAGCTTCCGCGAACACGCAAATTTTAGATATCCAAAAAAAGGTTGATGAAATCACGCTGGATCGCGATGATTGGAAAGGCCGATTGGATGCCATCAAACAAGAGCGTGATGATCTGATGGCTAAGTTGGCCGCTCGTCCGGGCGATGGTTCCGGGGCTCAGGTGGTCAAAGTAGAACCCATTGAAGAAATTACCAATTCAGGAACGACTCCGGGTACGGGTCAGGCCATCGCTAAAACATCGTTAACGCCGGCTCCAGCAACGGATGATCCTTATTGGGCCCAGGTTGTAAAGGAGCGTGCGGATTTGGCGTTACAACTTGATAATTACAAAAAAGATTTGAATGCCAAGATTTTGGAAGTTGAAGAATTAAAAAAGAAGAATTCCGAGCTTACGCTGGAGATGAGTTCTTTTACCGAAGAGAGATTGGAAATTGAGCAAAAAATTAAACACGGTGAGAATTTGGCGGACAGTCTTTCAATGGAGTTGGCTCGCGTCAGAAATGATCGAAAATTTGTTGGTGATAAAGTGGAACGGTTGCAGAAAGAAAATGATGGTCTTCGATTGGATGTTAAGAAATTAAGCGAGACAAAACTGGCGCTTGAAAAAAGTATGGCGCGTCTGAGCGAAGATAAAACTTCCGTGGAGCGCAAGTTGGTTGAGACAGAAGGATTAATTCAAGGACGCATTGATGAGATTTGGGAAATTAAAAAGAGTTTGGATAAAAGTTTTGAAAAGAGTCAGCAAGACGGGTCTCTTAAAAGAGAAGTGGAGCTTTCTCCGATTGTTGTCAGCGCTCCGTCTTCTTCCGTTTCCACTACGGTTGAAGATTCCCCGGTTGGTTTTAAAGGTAAGATTTTAAGTATCAATAGTGACAATAATTTTGTCATTGTTGATTTAGGTGAGAATTCTGGGGTTCAAATCGGAGAGTCGCTCGGGGTTTTTCGAGGTGCTCAGAACATTGCCCGATTGGAAATCATTCAGGTCCGCAAAGATATCTCCGCGGCCGATATCAAAGAGAAGGCCGGATCTTTGCAAGTCGGTGATATCGTCAGATAAACTATTCTTCTTGCCGTGTCCCAGATAAAAAAAGTCAGTATTGAAGACGTTGCTTCCCGCGCCGGGGTTTCGATCACGACAGTTTCACGTGTTATTAACCGGCAGCCTTCCGTCAGTAAAAAAAATTTAGCCAAAGTCGAAGAAGCGGTTGCTTTTTATAAATTTAAACCCAACGTCAGCGCGCAGCGCCTGGCCAAGGGTTTGAATAACGCGGTCGCTCTGATCATGCCCGGATATCCGGGCATTTTTCATTCTTTTTATGGTGTCGAATTACTGCGGGGCGTTGGCCACGCTTGTGAAGTGCTGCGGTTGGATCTAATTTTTCATATCACGAATGGGTATAATCCGCTAAATATTAATAATGTCGGTGGCGTTATTTTTGCCGACATTATTGAGAATCGAAAGCAAATTATGGCTTCGCTTGATGACGGCATTCCCTGCATGGTCATTAATAATGTGGTGGATGATCTGGCGGTTAATTATGTGGCCGTGGATAATATCGGGGGAGCTTTTAGCGCGGTGGAATATTTACACGGGCTAGGTCATAAGAAAATTGCTACGGTTACCGGCAATCTCCATACTCAGGCCGGCGCGCATCGCTTGGAAGGTTATAAAAAGGCTTTGACTAAGTTTAAATTGCCCCAACCCGCTGAATGGGTATTGGAGGGAGATTATTCCCGTCGGTCAGCCCGAGTGGCGGCGGAGAAAATCTTGGCCCTCAAAGACAAGCCTACGGCTATTTTCTTAGCTAGCGATGAAATGGCGTTAGAATTTATTGCGGTATTATTGGAACGGGGTCTTAAAGTCCCTCAAGATTATTCCATTATCGGTTTTGACGATAATCCCGCGTCGATTTATGGTCCGGTGGCGTTGACTACCATGAAGCAACCGCTGTTTGAAATGGCGGAAGATTCCGTGAAGCAACTCAATAATATCGTATCCGGAAAAAGACGTGGCGCGGTACAGGTAGTTTTGGCGCCTAAGTTGGTTATCCGGGAATCTTGCGCGTCTCCTGCCTGATTTGATTGTTACAAAATTAGATAAAGTGAAGGCTTCTTCGGGCTAGGTCTAAAGGTTGACAACCCAACGATTTAGGGGTATCTTTAACCTGGTTTTTGAATCCAAATTAAGCGTTTTTACGACGTGAGGTCAAATTGAATATTTTCATAACCATCATGATGTATGCGTTATGGACGCTATCTTTGGTGGGCATTCTGGTTGTGACATTTACCAAGTTTCAGTACATGGATCTGAATCTAATTGTTGCGGTAGTCTTGTTTTTCACGCTGCTGAACAGTTTCTTGTCCAAAAAGCCCACGGAATAAATCTGCTTTACCAATTGTTGAATTCCTATGAATAATTTTGATTGTATTGTTATCGGAGCGGGGCACGCGGGTGTCGAGGCAGCCTTGGCCGCGAGCCGTATGGGGGTTAAAACCCTCATGGTGTCGCTCTTTCCTGAAACGGTTGGCCAGATGAGTTGTAACCCGGCAATCGGCGGTGTTGGCAAGGGGCAATTGGTCAAGGAAATCGACGCGCTGGGTGGTGAAATGGGCCTGGCGGCGGATCGAACCGGCATTCAGTTTCGCCAGTTGAATGCTTCCAAAGGACAGGCGGTTCGCTCTTCCCGTTGTCAATCTGATCGCAAACGTTATAAGTTGTATATTCAACAGGTCGTTTTTAATCAACCCAATTTGCAATTTAAGGCTGATCAGGTTGTTGCTTTAGTGGTTAAGAATAACCGAGTGATGGGCGTCAAAACCGCCGCGGGTGAAACGCTGGGCGCGCGGACCGTGATCATTACGACCGGAACTTTTTTGAGAGGCAAAATTCATGTGGGCGAAGTCATTACTCCCGGTGGCCGTGTCGGAGAGCCGGCTGCTTATAGTTTAGCCGATAGCCTCGAAGCGGAAGGCTTGCCGATGCTGAGTTTTAAGACGGGGACGCCTCCGAGGCTGGATGGGCGTTCGGTTAATTTTAGCGTGATGGAGCGGCAAGATTCGGATGCGCGGCCTATTCCGTTCTCTTTTCGAACACGCGAGCTTCCTCATCGTTTGATGCCTTGCTGGATCACGCGCACGACGGAAGCGACGCATGATATTATTCAATCGTCTTTACATTTGTCCCCTATGTATTCCGGACGGATTCAATCGACGGGAGTGCGGTACTGCCCTTCAATTGAAGATAAGATTGTCAAATTTAAGGAACGCTTAACGCATCATGTTTTTATGGAGCCCGAAGGGTTAGATACCTATGAGTATTATCCTAACGGGATTTCCACGGGTCTGCCGGCAGACGTTCAGTTAAAGATGGTCCGCTCCATTGTCGGTTTAGAGAAGGCGGTGATGATACGCCCGGGATATTCCATTGAGCATGGTGTGGTCCCCCCGACGGAATTAAAGCCATTTTTGGAAACTAAAAAGATTGCCGGTTTGTTTTTGGCAGGTCAGATTAACGGAACGACCGGGTATGAAGAGGCCGCGGCGCAGGGTTTGATGGCGGGCATTAACGCCGCCCGGCAAGTCCAGGAGCAGGATCCTTTTGTCTTGGGCCGTGAGGAAGCGTATATTGGCGTGCTGCTGGATGATTTGGTGACTAAAGGAACGGAAGAGCCTTATCGCATGTTCACCTCTCGAGTCGAACATCGTTTGGTCATCCGCGAAGACAATGCTGATCGGCGGCTATCTCGCTATGGTCATGAATTTGGATTGTTATCGTCGGAGGATTTTGACGCGATTCGTCGTAAATATGACGCCATTGAACGCGAAATTGTTCATTTACGCTCAACGCGGGTGCCTCCCGGAACGTCATTAGACGACGCTTTGATTAAAGCGGGGAGTACACCTTTAAAGCAGTCTACGCTTTTAAGTGAACTTCTGAAAAGACCCCAAGTCGATTACGCCATGATCGCGCCGTTTGACGGGAATCTTAAAGATTTTCCCCCGGAAGTCATTAGCCAAGTTGAGTATGAGATTAAATATGAAGGGTTTATTGGGCGGCAGCAAAGCATGATTGATCGTTTTCGGAATCTCGAGCATATCCGCGTTCCTCCGGATTTAGATTATTCCCGTATTTCCGGCCTCTCTCGAGAAATTCAGGAAAAGTTAAAGCGTTTTCAGCCGGTTTCTTTAGGGCAAGCCAACCGCATTTCAGGCGTGACGCCGGCTGCCATTTCGTTGTTGATGATTTATTTAAGTAAACGCGAAGCAGAAACTTCACAGGACAAGACCGGCTAATTTGCCGGTTGACAGTTTTTTGGCGAGAGTGCTATAATCCGCCAAAGTTGATAATCTCCGTCGTCAAAGTTAACTGATTACCATAAGGAGTCGGGCATGAATATCGCTAATGACATTACAGAACTGATCGGTAAAACACCGTTGGTGCGTTTGAATAAAGTCACCGATGGCTGTGTTGCCGAAGTGGTGGCAAAATTAGAGTTTTTTAATCCGTTGGGTTCGGTTAAAGACCGTATCGGTTTTGCGATGATTCAGGCGGCTGAGAAGGCCGGCAAAATTAATAAGAACACGGTGATTGTAGAACCTACATCCGGCAACACGGGTATCGCGTTGGCTTTTGTATGCGCGGTGAAGGGTTATAAATTGACACTGACCATGCCTGAAACTATGAGTTTAGAGCGTCGGGCGTTGTTAAGAGCTTTGGGAGCGACGTTGGTGTTGACTCCGGGAACTGAAGGGATGCGGGGAGCGATTGCGAAGGCCAAGGAACTGGCGGAGTCAGATGCTAACTATTTTATTCCTCAGCAGTTTGACAATGCGGCCAACCCTGAAATTCATCGCAAGACTACGGCAGAAGAAATCTGGAAGGATACGGATGGCAAAGTCGATTTCTTAATTTCCGGAATTGGTACCGGTGGCACCATTACGGGTGTTTCTGAAGTGATTAAGTCCCGTAAGCCTTCGTTTAAGGCGATTGCTATTGAACCCAAAGGATCTCCGGTCTTGTCCGGTGGGAAGCCGGGCCCGCATAAGATTCAGGGGATTGGCGCGGGATTTGTCCCGAGTATTTTAAATACTAAAATGATCGATGAGATTGTTCAGGTGGACAATGACGAAGCGTTCGCCATGGCCAAACGGCTTATTAAGGAAGAAGGGATTTTGTGTGGTATTTCTTCTGGGGCGGCCATCACCGCAGCCGTGCAAGTCGCGAAACGACCTGAGAATAAAGGGAAATTGATTGTGGCTATTATTCCCAGTACGGGAGAGCGTTATTTGAGTACGGATTTATTCGCCGAATATCGCGGATAATGGTTGCATTTTTATTCATGAATTAACTTAAGGCCCCCGCGTCTTGCTGTCGCCTGTCTGCCGACAGCCAGGCAAGATAGCAGCGGGGGCCTTTCTCATCCGCCTACGCCAGAAACTGCGGGTTTGATAGTGGAGGAAGGCGAAAAAAGCATTGCGGCTTCGGCGGATGTTCGCCTATATCTAGATAGGGCGGATGAACTCGGGCGAAGCCAAAGATGCAAGCACTTTGGCGAAGACGGGTCATACTAAAATTACCACGTCTTTAGACGTGGGGCTCCATTCAACTTACTTATGGAATCAGCCCGTCTACATAAGAAAATTAGATTAGCGCTCTTGGTGCTCATCATTAGTTTATGCTTGTGGTTGGGAAAGAATTTCGATCTTAACGTCGAGTCCTTTCAGGTGTACTTTCAGAGGTTTCCTCTACCGCTGGCGGCTTTAATCTTTGTCGGGGTGTACTCCTTTTCCACCTTCTTCCTTTGGTTTGTTAAAGATATCTTAAGGTTAGCGGCAATTTATATTTTTGGCATTCCGGTGAGCGTGCTGCTTATGTCACTGGGAGAAATGTGTAACGCCATCGTGCTGTTTCATACCAGTCGCTATCTTGGGAAGGATTATGTTGAAAAGAAGCTAAAAGGCCGTTTTGCCGCGTTCCATGAGAAATTAGGCCAGTTTTCTTTTCTCGAACTTTTCTTACTGCGCGCCGTTGTGCTTATTCCGTATCGTTTTATGGATCTGGCCGCAGGTTTGACCAAATTGCAATTTAGGAAATATTTCGCGGCAGTCGTGTTAGGCACGCCGTTTAGAATTTCATTTCAACAATATTTCTGGGGTATTTTAGGCGTGTCCTTATTCAAGAATTTGAATTTGGGGGTGGATTATTTTACAGACCATCCCTTGTCGGCGGTGGCTGTTTTGGGGTATGCCGGGTTAACCGGTTGGACTCTTCTTAAATTCAAAAATAGGATAAGCTAAATGGGCATACGTCAGCAGCGCCGGAAGAAATATTTAAAGAGCTTGGATAAACGTCGTAAAAAGGCCGAAGACTTTGAACGTAAAGTTAATCCGCAGCGGTCTTTTTGGGTTCAATATAGCCGAGAAATATTTATTATCATCTGCATCTTCGCGTTAGCTTTCTTGGTTTATGTTTTAACCGGCCAGCTAAAAAATGATCCCGAATTGGCGGCGATCACGACGACTATTACGGAAGAAATGCAGAGGGATTTTGATTACCAATTTCCGGATGGGTATCAGCTTTTCGTTATTCGGGAGAATAAACTGTTTCCCTTAAAGATAGGGACTTTGCCACCGACGCTTTATATTGATTGGAAGCAGGCTTTTTTGCAAAAGCCAGAAAGTCCGGGAGACGGTTTGTTGAGAGTCAAATTTCCGGAAATTAGATTTAAAGGTGATACTAGCATTCACCATTTGGGGTTTGCCGTTGATCGTCGGCCTAAATCCGCGGTCCAAACCCAGTTGGCGCACTACGGAGACATGAGTCTGGTGTTTCTCGGTGAAGATGAGCGCGGATTGCTATTACTTTTAGGGCTTAGATTAAGAGAAGAACCATAAATTTGGCTTTAGCGGGACTGTGGAATTCAGGCATTATTTTTAAAGAAAGAAGAAATTGTTCAGGTATGGTTCAGCTATAATGTTGGCCGAAGGGTTTGTTAAAAGAAGAAACCCTCAGCTTCATCAATAAGGTACAAAAAATTATGGCAGAAAAACAGGAAACCTACGTAGAACGTCGTGGCCTGGATCGCAAGAAGAATAGCCTGCTTTTTGAGATGATTTTTATCTGCTTTTTGGCGATGACGATCCTGTACAGCTATTTTTATTGGAATGTGCGCGCGGGTCTCAATGATTTTGATAATCACCATTATGCTGAGGCAGCCGAAAAGTGGAAAAAAGCAGTCTTCTTTTCTCCTTTAGATTCGGGATTAAAATATAAAATCGCGTTGGCTTATTCTCGATTGCAGCGACACCAGGAGGTGATTGACTGGTGCTCTAACCTTTTGAATACCGAAGCGCCGGCGATCCCTTTGCAGTTCTATTCGGGATTGCCGTTACCCTCTTACGTGGAAATTTATTTGGGAATGGCGATTGCTTACTTGGGTCTGGATCAATATGCCGAGGCCATCGCTTATGCTCAACAGATGTTGACTGTAAATCGTGAGGACCCATTAGCCTATCGATTGCTGGCCATCGCTCACCACAAGCGGGCTAAAATCCGACGAGAAAATGCCAGCCTCTGGGCCGCGGTGAAGTTCTATGAAAAGGCGCAATCGTTGGATCCCGGCGTTTTGACGGAAGAAGACTTGTTGAGTTTGCGGATGTTAAAGCAAGAGATCGGGGTTGAATAATGAAAAAGATTATTCTTATTAGAAAGCCAGTGAGGATCAAGGCCGCTGGTAACAAAATAAAGATTATTGAGGAGTATGTTGGTCGCGTGAATTCAGCAACGACGGCCGCGAGCATCGCCGTCATGAAAAGTCCTTGCGGATGGCAAGAGCCTGGTCAAACCCCGCGTTTTGATGAATATACGCTGGTTTTAAAAGGACAATTACAGGTCGAGAGTCGTCATCAAGCTTGGACGGTCAAGGCAGGCGAAGCTATTATTGTGCCGAAGGGGAATTGGGTACGGTATAGTTCTCCAGACCGAGGAGGAGCTCAATATATTGCTGTCTGTTTGCCTGCTTTCTCACCGAAAACAGTCCATCGTGATCCTGTCTGAGTCATTCGTCGCTCGCCTAAATTAAAATACACCTTCATCATCAATGCTTGAGTAGGAAACCACTCCCAGTATTTTGTCATCTTCAACTTTGAGGACTCGAAAGAATAGCTGAACGCCATTGGCATTGATCAGACTTTGTTTTTTTTCGGGTTCAGCGTGAATGACGGCGCGGATATTCTTTAAATTAATTTGTTTGGATCGATTGACGACATTTTTTAAGATGAGGATAATTTCGTACCCATCGTTTTTTAATACGCGGCTATTCTTCCAATCGATCTTAAATTGTTTGAGAGAGTCATCTTGAAGCGATTTCAGGCGTAGGCCATCAATGTTAAGTAATTTGTAACCTTGCGGGTAATCAACTTCCAATTCCGGTTCTAAATCATTAAGCGTGGTTTTAAGTTCGGCTTGACTGGCTTTATATTTGGGATCAGCGGGACGCATGGAGAGCATGGTGCCCACCACCAAAACAAAGGCAAATAGCAGCCAAAGCAATTCGAAGTGGCTGGTATAAAACTTTTGCCAGTCCTCCAAGAAAACATTTTGGATTTTAGTGATATCAATGTTGCCTAAATTTAATGAGTCTTGAGACTTTTTGGAATTCTTGGTCATAATCGTTTCTTTAGCTTTATCTTGGAACTGTATTGTTGATTCTACGCCAGTCGGTCAAAATAGGGTCAAAATTTCTTGATTTTAATAGTTTCATAATTTCTGCAACGCTACGTTGGTCTTCAATGTCGAATTGAGGATCTTGCTCCTGAGGCGCTTTGAGCGTATAGCCACCGACGGCGGTGTTGGATCCGGCGGACATGCGGGTGACGCCGATGCCTAGCAAATGGTCGCGCAGCTGGCTGCTTTCCCGGGTCGAGAGATTAATGCCAACGCGTGGGAAGAGCACTCGAGTCAGGCAAATAATCTTTAGGTAGGTTTTGTCATCGACTAAACAAGCCGCAAAATCTTTTCCTTTGATCGTTTTAAGCCGTGGAAAAGACAGGCTATATTCCACACCGGGGAAATCTTTTTCCAATTGGCGTAAATGATTAAAGAGGGCATATAAATCGGTCGCCGGGTCGCTTAGTCCTAACAAAATGCCTAAGGAAAGCGAACGAATGCCCCCTCGGGCTGCTCTTTCCGGTGTTCCATAGCGAAAATCATAATCAGCTTTGGTTCCGGATAAATGCACTTCCCGGTAGCGTTGGCGATCGTACGTTTCTTGGTAAACGGTAATGCCGTCGACACCGCTGGCAAATAATTCGGCATATTCTTCGGTTTCCATCGGATGCACTTCCAGGCTGATGCTGGGAAAATAGTGCTGAGCGATTTGAACCGCTTCTTTAAGGTAAGTGAGAGGAGTGACCGTGTAAGATTCTCCGGTGAGGATCAGAATATTTTCAATGCCCTTTTGCGCCACGAATTGCATTTCCTGGTGCATCTGTTCAGCGGTTAGTTTAAAGCGCGTGATGCGATGGTGGCTATGAAAACCACAATAGGTGCAATGGCTGCTGCAGTAATTGGAAATATATAAGGGCGCGTATAAGGCGATCGTTCGACCGAAATATTGTTCGGTGATTTGTTGGGCTTGCCGGGCGAGACTTTCTAAGCTTTCCCGTCGTGAATCAGCGAGGATCTTTTGAATATCATTGAGCGTGATCATACGCAGACTCGTTAAATAGAAATCCGGTCAGAGGAGAGGAGGCTTGGGCTTGATTCGTCGTCGAAGGAAGTCGGTTAAGATAAGCCAATCTTCCGGCGGTAATGGCTAACGCAAAGGCGCTGGCTAAGGCAGCGGGATGTTCAGAGGTCGCCACCGCGGTATTTACCAAAACAGCTGCCGCGCCCATCTCCATCGCCGCCGCGGCTTGGGACGGGGCGCCAATACCTGCATCGACAATAATGGGTAAATCAATTTCTGCAATTAAGACTTTAATGAACTCTTCCGTTTTGAGCCCTTGATTGCTGCCGATAAACGATCCTAAAGGCATAATCGAGGCGGCTCCGGCTTTCTTTAGCGCTCGGGCGGCGTACAAATCCGGATACATGTAGGGCATGACGACGAAGCCTTCCTGAACGAGGATTTCTGTGGCTTTGATCGTTTCACTGTTGTCTGGTAAAAGATATTTGCTGTCGTTAATGACTTCAATCTTGACCATGTTGCCACAGCCGCTTTCGCGTGCCAGGCGAGCAATACGCACCGCTTCCTGGGCGTTACGTGCTCCGGAGGTATTGGCCATTAAGGTGATTGTTTTGGGAATGTGCTCAAGGATATTTTCTTCGTGACGTTCCAGATCAATCCGTCGTAGGGCGACCGTCACGATCTGTGAGCCAGACGCGGTGATCGCGTCGGTCAATTCGGATTTCTTTTTAAATTTTCCGGTCCCCAACAGAAAGCGGCTGGAGAAGGTTTGACCGCCGATAGTGAGAGGGGAATCATTAAATGTGCTGGGAATTGAAGCCATGCTAGCCGCCTCCCACAAAATTGACGAGCTCAATCACGTCATTATTTTTAAGCAGACGCTGACGCCAAGAGGGGTTTTTGACAACCTCGCCATTGACTTCGGCGATGACGTGTCGTAAATCTCGGGCGTGCTGAATAATTAATTCTTCCAGGGTGGAAACCCCTTCTGTTTCAAGGTGTTTGCCGTTTAACGTGATACGCATGGTGTTTAGAGTTAAGTTAAGAATTAAGTGTAAATAAGGAGCTCATCTTAAAGGAATTTGCCGGAGATTGCAAGGCTCTTGTAAGAGCCAGAAAAGGGAAAAATAGTTAGTTGACGATAATAAAGACAAATGGCATAATCACGTCACTAAAATTAATTTTATTTGTCGAAAGGTGACATGAATTCAAAATCAAAGCAACCCTTAGTCGCGGACACGCACGCTTGTAATACTTGCCAAATCGGTTCCTGTTGTTATGAAGGGGTGGAGATGACGACGGAAGAAATGCAGCGCATCGCCGCGACGCATCCGCAGGTGCCTATTCCCTGGTTTAGAAAATTAGAAGGTAAAGAATTATCCGACGCTGAGCATCCTTACGCCACCGTCGTGCGCAACGGGACATGCGTTTTCCAAGATAAAACAAATTTGTGCAAGATTTACGATGTGCGTCCGCAATATTGTCGGGATTTTCCGATCGAAGATGGCAAAACAGCGCCGCATTACCAACGCTTGTGTGTCTTGTTTCATGAGCAGTGGTCCGCGCAAAGCGCTTTGAAGAAAAATTTGGTCAAGCGTGAAGGGCAGAAATTGGCCGAAAAATTCAATAAAATAGAAAAAAGTATAGATTTTTAAAATCCTTTGATGTATAAATGTTGCGCAAGTAAATAATTTTTTCGTAACATCAGGTTTTCGCTTAAAGACGAAAACCGTTGTCACAAGGAGGACACCGATTAAAGCGACCATGGAAAAAGACTCCGCATTTGGGTTCCAATACTTATTGGATCTTTACGGCTGTAAAGAGGGAGTTTGTGACGATTTAAACCTGTGTTATCAGTTTTTAGATGACATGGTGACTGATTTGGGGATGGAAAAACAGTCGCCGCCCAGTATCTTTCGCAGCGACGGCGTTCGGTTTCCCGACAAAGCCGGGTTATCAGGCTGGGCCCCGTTGATTGAAAGTTCGATTGTTATTCACACCTTGACGCCGAAGAATTTTATTTCCGTCGATGTTTATTGCTGCAAGCCGTTTTCCCTGGAAAAAGCCAAGGACCTTTGCCGCAAGTTTTTTGCTCCCAAGAAAATTGATGAGCAATACATTGTGCGCGGGGCCGATTATTACAAGGCTGATTCGAGTTATTCCACGGTCACGGTCAAAGGCGGGCATGTCGCCGTCGATAAAAAGGCCCCGGCTTTAGCGGCAAAATAGTTTTGCATTTTTGAAAAATTCGAGTATAAAAGAGGGAACTATTTTCAAGATTAGTTCCCTTTTTTTATGGTTCGACTCGCTTCGCTTGCTCACCGCAGGAGTAAAGCGTTGAATGGGTCGAACCACGGCCTTGCCCGTGGGTATCTTTAACTTTAACGCTTATGCCTTACACCAACGACGAAATTCAAAAGCTTGAGGCCAAATGGCAAAAGTTTTGGGAAGACCAAAAAACTTTTGAAGCCAAGGCCGACCCTTCACGTCCCAAATATTATGTGCTGGAGATGTTCCCTTATCCTTCCGGAAAAATCCACATGGGGCATGTCCGTAACTACACCATCGCCGATGTGATTGCCCGTTTTAAAATGATGCAGGGGTTTAATGTGCTTCACCCCATTGGATTCGATGCCTTCGGGCAGCCCGCCGAAAACGCCGCGATCAAGCATAAGACCGACGCCGCGCAATGGACCTACCGCTGCATTGATCAAATGAAAGTGGAATTAAAGCGCATGGGGTTTTCTTATGATTGGCAGCGCGAGTTGTCCACCTGCGATAAAGAATATTACCGTTGGAACCAATGGATTTTCTTAAAGATGTACGAGAAGGGTCTCGCGTACCGCAAAGGCTCATCGGTAAATTGGTGTCCCAGTTGTCAGACGACGCTGGCGAATGAAGAAGTCATTCAAGGGGAATGCTGGCGCTGCAAATCCGTCGTGGTGCAAAAAGAATTAGAGCAATGGTATTTAAAAATCACGCATTACAGCGAGCCGTTATTAAAAGATTTAAGTGAGCTTACGAATTGGCCCAGCCGGGTGTTGGCGATGCAGGAAAACTGGATCGGCCGTAGTGTTGGGGTAGAGATTAATTTTAAAATTAAAAAAAGCGGTGAGACGCTAAAAGTTTTTACCACCCGGCCGGACACGATTTTTGGGGCAACGTATGTCGTGTTAGCGCCGGAACATCCGCTCGTGGAGAAATTGATCGCAGGGACGGCGCAAGAAAAGGCAGTCCGCGCGTTCTGTGAGAAAATCAGCAATCGTCCCAAAAGCGTTCGCTTGGCCGGTGAAGGAAAAAAAGAAGGCGTCTTTAGCGGGGCCACGGCCCTTAATCCCGTCAACAACGAAGAGATCCCGATTTGGATCGCGGATTATGTCTTGATGGATTATGGGACCGGGGCGATCATGGCCGTACCCACCCACGACCAGCGGGATTTTCTTTTTGCCAAAGAACATGGGTTACCTTTGCGGATCGTGATTGAAGACCCAAAGAACCCAACCCAAACCCCAGCCCAGATGACGGCGGCTTACGAAGGCGAAGGCAAGCAAATCAACTCCGCCCAATTTGACGGCCTGCCCAATGCCGAGGGGAAAGAAAAAATCGCGCAGTGGATGGAAACGCAGGGCATGGGCAAGTTAACCGAACATTGGCGTTTACGCGATTGGCTCATTTCCCGCCAGCGTTATTGGGGCGCGCCGATCCCGATGATTTATTGTGAATCGTGCGGTGTCGTGCCGGTGCCGGAAAATCAGTTGCCGGTCGAATTGCCCGCGAATGTGACGATTACGGGCGAAGGGGGAAGCCCCTTGTTGCAGGTCAAAGAATTTGTCACCTGTACCTGCCCGAAATGCCAGCACCCCGCCCGTCGAGAAACCGACACGATGGCGACGTTTTTTGATTCGTCGTGGTATTTCCTGCGTTTTTGTTCGGCGCGCAACGACCGGGAGATTTTTGATAAAAATGAGGCCGCCTATTGGATGACCGTGGACCAATATATCGGCGGCATTGAACACGCGATTTTGCATTTGTTGTATTCGCGCTTCTTTACCAAGTTTTTAAAAGACTTAGGGCTGATCAATTTTACCGAGCCTTTTAACCGCCTGTTGACCCAAGGAATGGTTTTAAAAGACGGGGAAGTCATGTCCAAGTCGCGGGGCAACACCGTCGATCCGGATTCGGTGATTGCTAAATATGGCGCGGACACGTTAAGACTTTTTATTTTATTCGCGGCACCTCCTGAAGATCAGCTGGAGTGGAATGATTCGGCCATGGAAGGCAGCTGGCGTTTCTTAAGCCGGATCGTGTCCTTAGTTGAGAAGCGTTTTGGGCGCGGGGCCACGTTAGGCCCACTGACCGCCGCGGATGATAAAGACCTTGAGAGAGAACGCAACCTCGCTATCAAAGAAGTGACCGACGATATCACCAAAGATTACAAATTAAATACCGCCATCAGCCGCTTAATGATTTTATTAAACAAGCTCGAAAAGTATTGTTCTTCAAAAGAGGCGAACGGCCTTAACCAAGGCTTGGTCAATGAAACGATCCAGACGCTGGTGTTATTGTTAACGCCTTTTTGTCCTCATGTCGCCGAGGAAATGGGGGCGCTGATGGGATTGCCTGCTCCTTTAAGCAAGGCCGCGTGGCCGAAGTTTTCTCAAAGCGCGCTGCGGCAGGATTCGCTCTCGATGGTCGTGCAGGTCAATGGAAAATTGCGGGGCAAGATTGACGTTGCCCCGGATTTGACCGAAGCGCAGTTGCGTCCCTTAATTTTGGCGGACGAGAAGTTGAAAACGTATTTCGATGGCAAGATGGTCACCAAGTTTATTGTGGTCCCCAATAAATTGGTGAACGTGGTGGTTGCTTAGTTTTTTTAGCAGCTATCCGAAAATTATCCCTGAGATTTTGGATGAGTCTGAAGCCGGACGTCCGAAACCCGAAGCGGGCAGGGAGTACCAGTTTTGGAATTCTTTCCAAAACTGGTACGAGCGAAGGGTTTCGGTCGAGTGCAGTCCTTCGACGCGGCTCAAGTTTAGACACTAAGCCTTGCTCAGGATGGTGAGCTTGTCGAACCAGCCAGCCTCGCCGGGGCTGGACCAACGTTCCGGCGTAAGGCTCAGCCAAAATCTGCTCACTAGTAATTTTAGGATAAGTTTTAGAATTCTACCTTCCTTGTAGTCAATCAATTCCTTTTTGATATCCCTTCCGTCTCTAAGGCCATTTGGGTCAGGAGATGTTGTCGCTAACTCGTCAAGAAAAGACCGTGTTGTGGTTTGTGTTGGTCGTCACCCTGTTGGGTGTGACCTTAAGGGGCTGCGCTTTGGCCGGTTGTTCTTTTAAGCATCAGGAAATAAATGCGCACCCTCTAGAAAGAAAATAATCATCCATGATGTTTGTTTATCGTCCGTTATTTTTGGCCGCGATTTTTTTCGCGTTGGGGATTGCGTTCTCGTCCTTTAAGCCGTTGACTTTCGTATTTATCCTGGCCTTGGGTTTCTTGGGAGCTGGCGCGTGGGTTCTTCGTCGGTGGGCAAGTCGATGGTTTCGGAAAGTGTTTTTTATTTGGGTGGCTTTAGCGACGCTTAGCTTTGGGTATTTTTACACGCGAGGGTATCACTATTGTTTTCGCCAGGACCATTTGGCGGACAGTCTTCCCTTTGGTTCGGGAGCGGTCACGGTCAAAGGTCAAGTACTTACAGTAGAGAGCCAACCCCGCAAACAGGTGGGCGTCTTGCAGATAAATTTTTTGCAACAGGAAGATGGCTGGTGGGTCATCGCCAGGGGGAAGGTCCGGTTTCAGATTTATCAAGATTTAAAGGTTTATTCCGGAGATTATTTGACCGCGCGCGGGAAACTGCATCGACCGTTTGATTTTGATCCGTTGGCCAAATCGTCTTATCGCGATTACTTGGCCAATCGCGGGATCTATTGGATCCTGTCGGTCAAAAAATCCGCCGAGGTGACCGTCGAGCCAGGGCCCGCATCGTTGGGGGGCTTAAGGGACCGGTTCCTTCGCCGGCTAGGGGAAGGGTTTGACCGTTATCTGGATCCGTTTACCGCCGGGATGACGAAAGCGTTGGTCCTGGGGCTGCGTCAGCAGATTCCGAAAGAATTAAAAGAAGCTTTTAATCATACCGGCACGACGCATATCCTCGCGATCAGTGGGTTTAACGTCGGGATCGTGGTTTTTGGGGTGATGCTGGTGTGGTCTCTATTGCGGTTCTCACGCAAAGCACAGCTATGGGCCACGATGGTGTTTTTGGTTGTTTTTGCGTGGTTGACCGGAAGCCAGCCGCCGGTGGTGCGGGCGACGATCATGGCGATCGTTTATTTGCTGAGTTTTATTGTTGAACGCCCTCCTGACGCGTTAAACTCCTGGGGCGCTGCTGCCCTCATCCTATTAGTGTCCAATCCTTTTAATTTATTTGACGTGGGATTTCAGTTGTCGTTTCTTAGTGTACTGAGCATCCTCTGGTTGGCGCAGCCTTTGCTGGAGAAAATGCTGACACGTAACGATGCTAACGCTGAAAGCCGTTTGATGATTGAGTGGGCGCGGCAGGGGTGGCGGGCGCTTGTCTCAACGCTTGCGGTTTCTCTGACGGCGTGGGTCGGGGTCTTGGGTCTCGTCGCGTATTATTTTGGCATTATTACGCCGATTGGCGTACTCGCTAATCTCGTGGTCATTCCGTTGGCTTCTCTTTTGATTGTGTTGGGCATGGGCTACTTGAGTGTGGTGTTCTGGTGGCCGTGGATGGCCGAAAATTTTGCCGTTTGTCTTGAGGTGGTGGGCCAGGGGCTTGTGGCCGCGGTTAATTCTTTCGAACGTTGCCCGGGCGCGTATTGGCTGGTGCCGGAGGTGAGTGTCGCGCAAACGTACGCGTACTATTTATTTTTTGTCCTGGCGTTAGTCTTATTTCAAAGAAGAAAATCTTCAGTCCGCCCATAGTTTTCTCTTTGCAAAAATCAGCCCGAGGCGTAAGATACCGGCCAGAGTTGAACATTAGAAAACAAAATGTCTCGCAGAATAATTTGTTACGGGCACGACAACGCCGGTAGAATGTGAACATGAAGAAAAGCAGAAAATATGACACGTCTGGATTGTTGGAAGACCAGTATGAACCGGGGTCCGGCAGGCGTGTCCTTAAGAATTTTTTAAAGATCCGCAGAAAACGCGACATGGACCGTATTGAAGCCAAAGAGCAGCTTAGAACCATCGCTCTTCTTCCTAAAATATTTGCTCAAAGCCATCGTTTCACAGCCAGGGATATTTGTGACATCCATAAACTCTGGCTCGGTCCCGTTTATCCCTGGGCGGGGTATTACCGTCAGGTTAACATCAGCAAAGACAATTTCTCTTTCGCGACAGCCGCGCATCTTCCTGAACTGATGGCGAACTTTGAGCGGGGACCGCTTAAGGAATTGACTCCCTGCCTTGGTCAAGATTCAAAGCAAGTCGCCCGCGCATTGGCCGTTGTCCACGCCGAGCTCGTTTTGATCCACCCCTTTCGGGAAGGAAATGGCAGGGTTGCCCGCTTGCTTTCGATAGTAATGGGGTGGCAGGCCCAATTGCCGACTTTGGATTTCGGGGGTATCAAAGGTGAAACGAAAAGGGAATATTTTTCTGCAGTAAGGGCTGGCGTCAGGAGTGATTATGGCCCCATGACAGTTATTTTTGAGTCGGTTATTGAACGCTCAATAAAAAAGAATTCCGATTAAGACGAGATTATTTTCTTTTTGCGGTGTGCTTCATTTGCCCGCGCAATTCGACGGGAGCAAGGGTGACGCCCTCCACCGAGCTAGAGCTGACGACAGCGGCAACATACTGCGCCTGGCGTTTTTTGGGGTTTTTCAGGTAAGGATTGGTTTTGATCAATGATTTTTGCGGCTTGTATATCATGGTCAAATAGTATCATAAAAATATGGTGAATGCTTTTAAAGTTTCGGAAAATCATCGGTTGCCATAAGCAATGAACACACGCAGTGGATTTTATTGCCGTTTTCTTTAGAAAAGACGTATGGTGGTAGCCAATACGTGGGCCTTTGGCCCAGTACTGGGCGGCTTTTGCCGCCCATGTATAGAGCTTTGCCTTCCCAGGAATTTAAGTATTGCGATGCGGTTTTAAGGAAGCAAAGCTCAATAAAACACGCCCAGCGGTAGTGATTACTAGCGAGGAGAGCATTCTATGAACATGTTCAAACCCGTCAAAGCGAAAGATAGAGCCAGTTATTTAGAAAGCATCGCTGAACCGAGAAAATCGGAAATCATCACGCTGGATCGCTTGATCCAAAAAACGGTTCCTACTCTTAAGCCTAACTTTTTATACAACATGCTGGGTTATGGCACGTTTATTGACCTTTTTTCTTCCAATGATATTGAAGTAGTCAATACTGCCTTTTCCTCAGAAAGAAAAGGTCGAGATACCGCCTTCCTTACAGTTTTTGGTAAAGAAAAGGCGTGTAAATATTTAAATTACAAAAAAGAAACCATCGATTGGCCGGTTATCGCCCTGGCCAGCCAAAAAAACTATATAAGTCTTTATGTCTGTTGTATCACCGATGGCCAGTATTTAGCTGAAAGAAACAAGAAGGAACTTGGTAAGGTCAGTGTCGGCAAAAGCTGTATCCGTTTTAAAAAACTCGAGGATCTGAATTTACCGGCGTTAAAAAAACTCCTTAAAGAGGCAGCCAGGAAACCTGGGTTAGTAAATTAATTTATTAAATTTCAGGGACACGTACTAATTTTGGGAATTAAGTACGTGTCCCTGAAAAACTAAGAAAGGTTTTGTAATGAAAAAAGTAATTTTGACATTTCTTCTTCTAGCCGTTTCAATTTCTTCGTTTGCCTCGGAACAAATTGTTTTTACCGGAATCCCTAGAATTAAAATCAGCGAAGGTGGCGTGGAGCGTCTTCCCGAACAGATTTCTTCTGAAAAAGCGATAGGGCTGATATGTACAATTACAGAAATTGACGGTAAATATTATTGGACAACCAGAGAAAATTTGGAATTGGTGCGTATTCAAAGTGGGGCGTACATTACTTTTTTGGCTCGTAATGGATCCGGTTATGTGAGGACTATCAATCCAATGATGAAAGAAGGGGCATCTTTGGCTGGCAGTACTGAGGCTGAGTTTGATTATGTGGAACACTTATTGTTGGGACTAAAGTCGGTTACATATTATGGTAATTCAAATAAATGAATGGAGAAGGGAAAATTTAATGGGCAGGAATTGAGGACGCGTGCTGGAGCTCGGAATCTATAACATAAATAGTTGAAAAGCTTATAATCTATATATGATGGTAGAAAGGATACAAATGTTTAGTTCCCAAATAAAAAGTCTTCTCATGGCATTATTCTTAATTATTCCCAGTCAAGTTCTTGCTGATGGAGTGATTGATGATTTGCAAAAAAGAAACCCAGATATTGATAAATATGAGTTTACCAAGGCGTACATTGATAGTTTGGGGGATGTCGGTAATGCTCTATCTCGATTTAAAACGGAAGACGCGTACTCCCAAGATTTCGTTCAATCAACTATTGAGATGATGCAGGATACGAAAATTTCTACCAACGATTACAAACGTGCGGCCTCAAAGATCAAAGACTATACTGTTTCAAAGAATGAAACCATTGCTTTGATGGCAAAAGCTATTATAAAGGTTTACGAAAATCACGTTAAACTCAATGATGAATCAGTAATTTTGCTTGAAGAGATATATAGCCCCAACAATTTAAATAACCCAAGTAAAGTTGATTTGGGAAAGCTGATGAGTCGTCAGGCAGATTTAGGTGCTCAGCATAATGAAATTATGCGTTTTCTTATGCAGACATCGATATTTATTACTCAAATGTTGGTAAGTCCGCGAACAGATTCAAATGGTAAGATTTCAACGATGGGTATTACTAGTACTCAAAGAACAGATTTGCTGAAAGAACTGGAAATAAATTTTGGTGAAAAAGTAAAGAAAGGTTTTAATAAAGACATTAAAGAGATGAATTATTTTGAAAGTTCTGGGGCGATCTTATATGAGTTTCTTGCTAATAGTGAATTTAAAACTCTAGTTACTGATTAGTAGGGTACAGTCACCAATAACGGACTGGACTGACGGGAAAAGCCCACTGAAAGTTGATAGTTGTTTTGTTTCGACATGAATAAAACGCCTTTTGACAAAGTTGCCTTTGTTTTACTAGAGAATCCCTTACAATTCGATCTTGTAGCGAAGAATCCTATTGATTTCCCAAGACCCCAAAAATTGTTATGGGCTTTCATTGGAACCTTGCAAATCAAATATTTACACATGTATGAAGCTTCAGAAGCATACTGGGATTTAGGTACGACAACAATTCAGGAATTAAATAAAGGTATTGACGGCTTAAGTGAGCAAATGATTAAGGCGAATCAAAAATCGCTAAAAGCAAAAGTCAGCTACTTTAGTTTTATCGAAGAGCTCAATCGTTATGGCCGAATTTTTGAACTAAAATATCAAAAGATTCTTCCAGATTATTACAGAATTAAATTCTTTCGGAACAAAATAGTCGAACATTGGGATGATTATTTGGAATTTCTTTTTCATCAGGAAGGATTAAAAATTGCCATTAATAAGCTAGTTGTGCCTTATCATATGGGTCTCAGGGGAGGTTCAATTACTGAAATACCAGAACTGAGACAAGAATTTAAGAAGCACAATATAGCCTTGGCTCCTCACTTTGAATCTCCGTTAGACCCGAACTACTCTGAAAGCATTTTTTCAGCACTTGAAACGATTGATCAAAAATTGGGGAAACAGATACCGGCTGATCTGGTAGAAGCAATCTTCAAATACGGCTTTCCGACCCCGATTCATGACTTGGAGCAATATATTGAACAACTTAATAAATGGGTTGAAAACCTTCAGCCCATCTCCTGATATCCCCATGAATCGACCCACCTCAACCCCCGGGGTTGATAGAGGTGTCTGGAAAATGTATATGAATAAAAATTCATTATAAGGAAAATAAATCTAACTACGAAAATGTCAATAACACCATCATCTAAAACAGTTGTTTCCGGGATGCGGATTGTAGGGATCGTTGGGCTTTTTGTGGCGACAACGTTTTCTTTAGTCTACGGCCTGGCGGCCACTCTTATTTCGCTTACACCCTACGGCGGGAATCTGAGCATCTTCATTCTCATCGTTGGTGTCCCGATGACATTCATAGGATGGATTCTCTTTCGGTGCTTCAAGAAATTGATACAGTCTTCCGATTTAAGTGCAGAAATACAAGTGAGGATCATCCGCCTGTGTATAGCTTTAGTGATCGTCTTGACAGGTGGTCTTCTTTGGAAAGGTATTAGTCCGCAGATTCAAGAACAAAGAAAATATACGGCAATGATTGACGCTCAGGAGCAACAAATCTTGGATCAATTTCAAAACAACCTGTACGTCCCGGTGCAAATCACCTGTCGGACGTTAGTGGGGCTTCACGATAACGATATCCAGACCGTTCGCAACAAGCGCATCCAGTTAACGCAAGACTTAGTGATCAAACCATTGGGAAAAAATGTGGCCGATGCGGACATCCAAGTATTTGCAGACCAGCTGCATACCTTTTTTCAAACCGAAGTGTCTCGGGAAGAATATCAAGCCTTAAAGCGAAATAGCCATGTTGCAAGAATTCGGCTTAACGAGATTGAGGCGGCCTTCAGAACTCAAACCATGGTTATTGTTTGGGCCTCCGTTCGTCATCCCGATTTTCCGGAAATGACAAAACAATTCAATAGCGATAAAGTCATTGAAATGAAAAAGAAAATCGCCGTGGAGCATATTGTTGCGGCGTTGGCTCCCGGGGATTTTGCCGACTATCAATTTGATCATTATGGGACCCTCGGCATCAAAGTGACCAGAAACGGATATGATAAATTAAGCAGTAATCCCTTTGTCTCTGGCATAGAGATAGGCTATTAATAGTATATGCTTGGTGTTGATTTGAATTTCACCAAAGAAAACGGTGCCTGTCGCTTGGTGAGAAAGGGACAGTCCCCTAAAAAGGGACAGAACCGCACCACTCTCCGGGAGTGTTGAGGGTTGCGAGAGTTCTCAAAGATAATGAAGCCAAAAATGCGGATGCTTAAGTCTGTAACGGGATTATTGTTCGCGGGGGTGTATCTTGCCGCCGCAATTGTCATGTTCGCCGGCATCACGAATTGTTCGGGGATGTTCTGTGATCTCGAAGCCTGGCCAGTCGTGGTGCCGTTTGGTTTTGTTTGCATTTATGTTGTTAAGGCGCTTGATCTCATTTACTTTTTTGGGAGTTCATACACGATGTATCGCTGGTCCAACCCCGCTTTTATGCTTCCGACGATGGTGGGCAATCTGGTTTTTTATTATTACGCAGGTGTTTTTTTTGAGTGGTGTATGAGAAAAATGCTAAAGAAACCTTTAGACCATTCTTAGAAATCTCCAGGAATTTATTCGATCTGTCGCCTTCGGCGGCAAGCGAAGGGGACAGGGCTGATGGGGAGAGTTGCTCTTCTTTCAAAATAATTCACAATTATGCGTTATCTTAAATTGAATATTAAACCCATTGCTCAGAAACCACCGCTTCCTTGGTGGTGCAAGGTCTTGAAGAAAATATTACCAGCAGCCAATCCAGACATGGAAAAATATTATTACTTTACGCATGTCTGGTGGTTGGAGATTGATGACAAAGGTAAGCCTACCAGAGAAATAGGATTTGATGAAAACAATAACCCGATCTGCTTGGCTCCGATTTTTGATAATTATGGTTTGATGGTGGACAGTCAGGAAGATTGGAGTGCTTCAACAGAAGATTCGCAGGAAGTTGCGGATAGTTTTGATCGGGTTTGGGATGAGCTTTTCTTAAAATTCGAAAGAGAACTACGATTTGCGAAGAACGGTGCTGTCATTAAGCGTCAAAGCTGACGGTGTGATTTGTCTAACCAGAAGACGTATTTTTAAAAATCTCTAACCCCGGAAGGAAAATATGCCTAACAACACATATGTCGGCTCCTGCCTTTGTCAAAAAGTCACTTATGAGGTGGTTGGTGATTTTGAGAAGTTTTACCTTTGCCACTGTAGCCGCTGCCGCAAGGAGACGGGGTCGGCGCATGCCGCCAATTTATTTTCCAGAAGTGCGGCCTTTCGCTGGACGTCCGGTGAAAGCAGGGTGAAGAAATACGCTTTGCCCCAGACGCGATTCGCCAAGTCCTTTTGTGAAGATTGCGGATCAGCGCTGCCCACGGTGCGCGAAGATCATAGCATCGTCGTGCCGGCGGGAAGTCTGGATTCCGCTATCGATTTCATCCCGCAGGGGCACATTCATTTGGGGAGCAAGGCCAATTGGGAGAAGGACTTTGACAAAATCCCCCGGTTTGACGCGCTGCCATCTTAAGCAGCCGGTTGGCAGGCGATGAGAAACGGTGCTCGGTACCGTAGATTTAGCGTCTTGACGTTATAACGTCATGTTGTTATGCATTGTTCAAAAGGAGACAATATGATCAAACCTACCAAAAGAGTGACGGTATATCTAGATCCTGACTTGCACAAGATTCTAAAATTCAAAGCCACGGAAATGTCCCGGTCTGTTTCTGATTTGGTCAACGAGGCGCTCCGGCATGAATTGCGGGAAGATACGGCTGACCTTGAGGATTTTCGGGCTCGCCAGAATGAGCCTACCGTTTCTTATGAACAGATGCTTAAGAAAACCCCCGCCTGATTGACAAAACCTGCAAGCGTGTGATAGAGTGGAGCCCATGCAAAAACAACT
>CAYXGG010000006.1:0-102923 GCA_964464475.1 uncultured Planctomycetales bacterium
GAGACACCGGTAGCGCTTAAACCTTGAGTCTTTAGTTGTTGCGCACGTTTGGGGTCGTGGTCCAGGAGGGTAATGTCACTTTTCTTCGAGAGTAATCCCGCCAGTAAACAGCCTAACGCCCCAGGTCCGACAATTAATAACTTCATAAATATTTATATAAGTATTTATAGTTTAATAGTTAGCGACATTATACGGGGGCCCCTCTAGAGGGTCAACAGAAAATCTCGACAATCACCCGCTGGCTTATTGACTTTTTTAAGTCGTGGAACCCATTTCTGGAAAGCGAACTGGCCCCCTCATCTATCCACTCTCAACGTTTGGTAAGATTGCCAAGAACTTCTTGCTTAATTAAAACGGCCTATGCTATTCTAGGCCCCTATGAAATTAGTCGACGTCCTCACTCAGTTTGAATTCCCCTCCTCTGTTTGCGAAATCCTGAACAAATCCGGAATTCAAGAACTCTATCCACCTCAAGCCGAGGCCATTCGTAAAGGTCTGTTGGTGGGTGAAAATGTACTCATGTCGGTACCAACCGCGGCTGGAAAAACCCTCATGGCAGAACTTTGTATGCTCAAGAAAATTCTTCATGAGAACGGCCGTTGCCTATACATCGCGCCATTAAAGGCACTGGCCTCGGAAAAATATGAAGATTTTAAAAATAAATACGCACCCCTCGGAGTCAACGTCGGCATCGCGACCGGCGACCTCGATAGCCCCAGCAAACTATTAAACCGCTATCAAATCATTGTTGCCACCGCTGAGAAAGTGGATTCGCTCTTACGCTCACGGGCCAAATGGCTTATTGATTCCTTGTCGGTGGTCGTGCTGGATGAAATTCACTTTATCAATGACGGTGAACGCGGACCCACGCTAGAAATTCTCACCGCACGACTCAAACAATTAAACAAGCATCTCCAAATTCTGGCTCTGAGCGCCACGATCAAAAATGCCGATGAATTAGCAGGGTGGCTGAATGCCAAACTCATCAAAAGCACCTGGCGACCGATCCCCTTAAAAGAAGGCGTTTATTTTAATGAAAAAATAAATTTCAATACGGGAGGCACCAAAGTCCTCGTTGAGAATGCGCCGGATGATGTTAGCAAATTGACCAGTGACACCCTCAAAGGTAAAGGCCAAGTGCTCGTCTTTGTCAACAGCCGCCGCTCCGCGCAAGCCGCCAGCAAGCAGGTTTCGTCCACCGTGGCGGAATTACTGACGGCGGATGAACGCCAACAGCTGCAACAAGTAGCCAAAGACATCGCCGGTCCTCAGGCCGACGCCACCAAGATTTGCAAAAAACTCGCGGAAGTGGTGGAGACCGGCAGCGCGTTTCATCACGCGGGACTTAAGCCGCGTCAGCGCAAACTGGTAGAAGATAATTTTAAGAAAAACCTCATCAAAGTGATTTGTTCAACTCCGACACTCGCCGCCGGCGTCAACCTCCCCGCCCGTCGAGCCATCATTAGGGACATCAAACGTTTTGAAAGTGGCTTAGGCAGCGCCTACATCCCGACGTCGGAATACAAACAGTGCGCAGGACGCGCCGGGCGCCCACAATATGATGATTACGGCGAAGCGGTTCTTATTGCAAAATCCTATTCGGAATCATCACTCTTATTTGACCGCTACATTAATGCTGACCCTGAGCCGGTCATTTCGAAATTATCCAATGAGTCTGCTCTACGCATGCATATTCTAGCTTCAATTGCGGGAGGATTTGTGCATGACGTCAACGCCATGCTGGACTTCATCTCCCACACATTTTTGGCTTACCAAAAACAGCACACGGATCTCCTCTCACTGATTGGAGATATTTTTGAATTCCTCTCTCGTGAGGGGTTCATCGAAAAAAGCGGATTTCATTTCGTTGCAACGACCTTTGGGGCTCTCACCTCCCGACTCTACATCGACCCCTTAACGGCAATTACGCTGCGCGAGGGCTTACGTAAAATGGACCGAGGGAAATCTTTTTCCAGTATTGGATTATTGCATTTGATGACCTGCTGCCCGGATAGCGAACTACTGAATGTCAACAAAACCGATTACGAAGAATTAGAAATTTTCGTTAACGGCTGTCAGGACGAACTTATTTTTAAAGAAGGGGAAACCGCCATTTTGGATGACGTGTATGGCTATCTCGCTACTCTTAAAACGACCTGGATGCTGCTGAAGTGGATCGAAGAAGAACGCGAAGAAGTCCTCTGCGATCAGTTTAACGTCGGACCTGGAGACATTTATCGACACGTGGAAGCCGCCCAGTGGCTGCTCCATTCCGCCACCTCCATCGCGGAACTGATGAATTTTCGTAAACTAACCTTTGTGTTGGATGATTTACGCAAACGCGTTCATTATGGCATTAGAGAAGAATTGCTGGAACTGGCCAGCCTCAAAGGGGTAGGCCGCGTCCGCGCTCGGCAACTATTCAAGAAAGGGTTACACACTTTGGCGCAGCTCAAATATCTTTCGGTGGACGAGATTGCCAAGGTCCCACAAATCGGTCAAGCTTTAGCTCGCGATATCCTTGATCAGCTTTCCGGACGCAACCGCAAAAATAGACTTCAAGAAAACTTGCAGGAACAAACCGAAGGTCAATAAGACAAGTATTTCTCCGTCTTCAATCTTTTTTCCAGATGAAAAACAAGAAAATTATTAAGAACGAACTTTAGTTCTTTTTTAATGGCATCGGAAATTTTTAACAACGGAATTTTGCTCCACGGCTGTTGTTCAATAAAAATTAAGGAAGCGACCGCCCCCTGAGAGATTAACGTCAGTGTCTGATCATCACTTTTGCACGTCAGGCAGACCAACCCACCGGTCTTTAAGCTGAATCTCGCCCGAGTTTTGATTTTTTGAGCGCATTTTAAACACGAGTCCAAATGCGGCCGAAATCCGCTTAAGACCAAAATCTTGATTTGAAATACATGCACGAGTTTGTTAATGTCTGCTTCGATCTGTAAGGCCTCAAAAAAATTGAGCAACAGTGCGTAGACCGCCGAGTTTTCTTCTTCCACGGGCATGATAGCATCCACCAATTCCAAAATGTATAAAGCAGCCATGCTCCGTCGCAAATCTTGACGAATGGGTAAATAGAACTGCCGCAAATCACATTGGCTCACTAGATGAATTTCACTGTTGCGGTACTGGTAAAAAACAATGTCGTTGACCGTAAATTTGTCAACGCTACTACCAAATTTGCGCGGGTCCTTACGGATGCCCTTCAGGATTCCCTTGACCTTTCCGTGGTGCTTTGTAAAAAAAGTGACGATGCGGCTGGTTTCCCGAAAATCAAAAGATTTAAGAACCACCGCGGGCGTGTTAACAATCATGGGGCAGGAAAAATTTTCTTGAGCAGTCGATTCTCAGCGGCACGCATGCGACGTAATTCAGCTTCAACGTGATCATCATAGCCCAGCAGATGCAAGATCCCATGCGCGACATACAGTGTCAATTCACGAACAAAAGTAACCCCTTCCACTCTCGCCTGACGTCGGGCAAAAGGCGCGCTAATAACAATATCCCCCGCGATAGCACCAGGTCGCGTCGCTGACGATTCCTCGTATGGAAATGTCAATACATCGGTATAATAAGCGTGCTTTAAAAAACGCCGATTGAGCGCGAGCATTTTCTGGTCAGAGACAAAAATGATCGCAATGGTAGCGCGAGAAATTTTCTCGATCTTTAGAATTTTCTCAACGGCCGCGCGGATGGTGGGGGCCGGAATCGGAATCTTCGGATGCAGATTCTGAATCGTTATCGTCTTCATGATTTTTCTTTTCAGGATAACGCACGCGGGAATGGTGCATCGCGGTTAACGTTCGAGAAAACGTTTGGCAGATTTTTTCAATATCGCGCAAAGTCAGGTTGGACTCATCCAGCTGACCGTCGATGAAACGGTTATTAATAACTTTTCGCACCAGTTCGTCAATACTCGCTGGTGAGGGATCTGCCAACGCACGAGTCGCCCCCTCCACCGAATCAGCTAACATAACGAGTGCGGTTTCTTTGGTCTGCGGTTTGGGACCCGGATAACGAAAGTTTTCTTCCAAAACCTCTTCATCAGGTCCCTTTTCTTCCAGAGCTCGCTGATAAAAATAATGAATCAACCCCGTACCATGATGCTGCGGGATAAAATCAATAATGATCGGATTTAACTTATATTTCTTGGCCAGCTCTACCCCATCTTTGACGTGGTTCAAAATCACCAAACGGCTCATATTGGGATCCAGATGCTCATGTTTATTTCCTGTGTAGAGTTGATTCTCGGTAAAATATTCCGCCTTTTCCATTTTACCGATGTCGTGATAATACGCCCCCACGCGCGTTAACAAAGGATTGGCATCGATCACTTCCGCGGCGGCTTCCGCCAGATTACTGACAAATAAACTGTGGGTAAAGGTTCCCGGCGCTTCCAGCTTCATGCGCTTTAACAACGGTTGATCCGGATCGGCCATTTCCGCGAGACTAAAATTCGTCAGCACTCCAAACAACCATTCAAAAATATTAGACGTCGCCAGAATAACAAAAGCGCAGACAAAGCCGTTAAAGAACAACGGTAATATTCCGTAAAACAAAAATAGTTTCGCTTTGAGCAAAGATTCCAAAACTTCTCGATACAGCAAAACAGCCGTCCCGACTTGCACTAACCCCGTCCAGAAACCCGCTTGAATCAAATGCGCGCGGGTCCGAGCTCCTTTGATAGTGAATATCCCGACGAGACTTCCCATCAGTGAAATCAGGAAAAGATTAAAATCATTCTTGGAAAGCAATGCAATCAGCAAACTCGCCAGGAAACCCGTAATAAAGGCGATTTGCATGTCGTTAAACAAAAGCATCGCCAACATGGCTAAAGACGCTACCGGGATAAAGAAGTCCCCTAGCCCAAAATAGTTCAACATCAGATGGCTGGAAAATAACAGTAGACTCAACAAGAATCCCATGTGCAAAAACAACTTCATTCTGGCTTTGCGGAATTCACCGAGATAAATAGCCATCCCTAATAGCATAACCGGATAAACCAGCGACAAATGCGCGACATAACAGAACAGCAGCAAAAGCGCCGTTACGCCAATCGCAATCAATACCGTATAATTAGGGGTTCTTGTGGTTGGTTCCATAGGCTTCAATGATTTTCTGCACCAGTTCGTGGCGAACCACGTCTTCCCGGGTCAGATAAACAAACTTAATCCCTTCAATGCCTTTCAGCACTTTCTCGGCGTCGACCAAGCCGATCGGTTCACCTTCCGGCAAGTCGCTTTGGGTAATGTCACCCGTAATCACCGTTTTTGAATCGAAACCTAATCGCGTCAAAAACATTTTCATTTGGTAAGGCGTGCTGTTCTGAGCTTCATCAAGAATAATAAACGCGTCATTTAAAGTGCGCCCGCGCATGTAGGCCAACGGAGCCACTTCAATGATGCCACGTTCGGTATACTCTTCGACTTTCTCCGCCTCCATCATGTCATAGAGGGCATCATAAAGCGGACGCAAATAAGGCAAGACCTTCTCAACCATGTCCCCAGGCAAAAAACCCAAATTCTCACCAGCCTCGATAGCGGGACGAGTCAAAATAATTCTACGGACTAATCCCTTTTTCAATGCATTAACCGCCATAGCCATGGCTAAATACGTTTTTCCCGTTCCCGCTGGGCCAATACCGAAAACGATATCAAACTGCTTGATCGCTTCGACATATTCAATTTGACCCTTGGTCTTCGGGATAACCACCCCACCCTTGACCGGGACATCAATCTTCTCTTTCGCCAGGCGTTTAAGGTCAATTTCTTTTTTTTCATCCTGGGTGATCCGCAAAGCGTAACTCACGTCGCGCTTTTTGACATCGCGACCGCTGTCCACAATGGTCAATAAATAATCAAACAATTCGGTGATTTTGTTTAATTGTTCCTCCGAGCCACTGACCCGTAACCCCGAACCGTTGCGATGAATGCGGACTTTTAGCTCTTCTTCAATCAGTTTAAGGTTTTGATCATACTTACCGAACAGCTGCTGCAAATCCTTGTTGTTTTCAAACTGAAAATTCTTTTCTAAACTGGCCAAGTGCTACTCCTTTATGATTGACTGAGGTTACAGGGCCGGGATCGTAATCGTGATGCCGGGCTTAATCCGATTGGGGTCCTTAATAATTTCTTTATTGGCGTCATAAATCTTGGGCCATTTGCTATAAGAGTTATAAAATTTCTTTGATATCGTCTGTAACGTATCATCCTTTTGCACCGTATAATCCGTTGGCAAATCAGCCGCGCTAACCGTGCTGCCCGTAGCGCTGGAACTTACAGAGGACGCAGATTCCACGTTAAGGCGCTCTTCCCTCACATCGCGAGAACGAGACCAACTTTTAGTGGATTCATCACTCGTTGACAACGTCGAATCATTGGCAGAAAAGTCCATCGCTTCATCATGACCACCCGAGACTTCCACGCTCTTATCTTCCCCAACATCCTCAACATCACTATCGGTGGTTTCATCCATGGTGTTGGTGGAGGAAACCTCATCATCAATCTTCTTTCTGTTAATTTCCCAAAACAAAACCTTCCGGGTCTTCTTTCTACCTTCCACATCGGAGCCGGGCGGCAATTCTTGATCAACCCGTTCTTGATCCTTTTTGTATACCTTTAATGAATGCCCGCAGCCCGATATAAAAATCCCCAGCAATAAAATAGACAACAATTTAAATACGCCGCTCATAAGAGATCCTCCCTGGTAACTATTTTGCTTTTTTAATGGTTAACAAACTCAACTCTTTAAGCTGTTTATCATCAACGAGCGAAGGCGCTCCGGTCAAAGGACAGCCACCGCTCTGAGTTTTGGGAAAAGCGATCACGTCTCGAATTGATTCGCACCCCGACAGAATCGCCGTTAAACGGTCAATACCATAGGCGACCCCTGCGTGCGGTGGCGCGCCGTATTGAAAAGCCTTGAGCAAGAAGCCAAAACGTTTCTGGGCCTCTTCTTCGCCCAACCCGAGAATCTCAAAAATTTTCTGTTGCATCTGACTATCATGAATACGGATCGACCCGCTGCCGATTTCATTCCCGTTCAAAACTAAATCATAAGATCGGGCACGAACCTTCCCTAAATCTCCCTTCTCAAAGGCGGACTGATCTTCCGGTTTGACGGACGTGAAGGGATGATGCTCGCTGTCCCAACGCTTTTCTTCTTCATTATATTTAAATAAGGGAAAATCAACGACCCAAACAAAAGCGTATTCCTGACCCCATTCTTGACGCATATCGGGTTTATCGCTTTTGTACTTACTCATGGCTTCGGCGTGTGTTAGTCGGGGAAAAGGAATCTTCAAATCAATCCCTTTCACCGCTTTGAAAATCTCCTGATACATTTTCTCCGTCAGAGAAAAGATGTCTTCCTCTTCGACAAAAGACATTTCCATATCAATTTGCGTAAATTCCGGCTGTCGATCCGCACGCAAATCCTCATCTCGAAAACATTTCACAATTTGATAATAACGGTCAATTCCCGAGACCATCAAAATTTGTTTAAAAAGTTGTGGTGATTGCGGTAGCGCAAAAAATTCACCGGCGTTTAAACGGGATGGCACCAGAAAATCTCGCGCCCCTTCCGGTGTCGATTTAGTCAAAACCGGAGTCTCTACTTCCATAAAATGTTCGGCGTTCAGAAATTTACGAATAGTTTGGCAGATCGTATGCCGTGCCTGCAGAGCGTTTAAGACTTTACGACGGCGGATATCCAAGTAGCGGTACTCCAGTTTAATCTCTTCCGACACGTTAGTCTCTTCTTCTATTTCAAAAACAGGAACTTTCGCGGTGTTTAGAATTTCCAATTCGGTCGCGGCCAACTCGACTTCTCCAGTAGGACTGTCAGGATTAACATTTTTAGGAGGACGAACACCCACCTTGCCTTTGAGGCGAATCACAAATTCCGGCCCTAAGGTTTGCGCTAACTGATGCGCTTGCGGACTGACCGAGGGAACAAAAACAACCTGTGTCATCCCATAACGATCCCGAATATCAATAAAAATAAGTTTGCCGTGATCACGGCGACGATGAACCCAACCACACAAAACGACCTCTTGATCCTTATGATTCTTATTCAACTCCCCACAGGTGTGCGTACGCAGCATGTTTATTCCTCTTTTTTAATAGTGGTGCTTAATCGATCAAAATTAATATTTTCCTGCACGCCGGAACTTAAATTTTTGACTGTCGCGGTCTTAGTTTTCAGCTCATTTTCGCCGATGATTATAACATACCGCGCCTGAGATTTATCCGCCTGGCGCATTTGACTTTTTAGGGAACCTCGACCAAAACTCATATCCGCCGCGACACCTTTGGCGCGCAAAGCTTGCAACAGTGAAAACCCAACTCCGCAAGCCTTGTCTTCGCCGTCGTTGTCTAGCACCACGAGAAAGGCGTCCAGAACAGATTCTTGCCCGGCCAAACTTGATGCTTTCGCTTCCGTCGCGAGAAGAATCCTTTCAATCCCTAAAGCAAAACCAACCGCGCCAATTTCTCCTTTAGCATCGCCTCCTAACTGACTGACCAAACTATTATATCGTCCTCCCGCGCCTACGGCGTCCTGGCTACCCAACCCTTCAGCGGAGAATTCAAAAACCGTATGCGAATAATAATCGAGCCCTCGAACGAGCTGAGCGGAAACTTCATAAGGAATTTGTAAATCATTCAACAGCGATTTAACTTTGTCAAAATACGCGCGACTTTCCTGGGCCAAGTGCTCATCCGTTAAATGCAATCCCTGCACCACCGACCGGCAAGAAGGGTTCTTGCAATCTAAGACCCTAAAGACGTTGCGCTCTAAACGCTGCTGACAATCAGCACATAATTTATCTTGATGCTGCCCCAGCCGCTCTCGCAAATAGGTCGAAAATTGTTCTTTATCCTCTGTCGAGCCCAGGCTATTAATCTTTAATTTAAACTCAGTCAGCCCAAACCCTTTTAGAAGTTCAACTGCCAAAGCGATCACTTCCACATCCAAATAGGGCGAATTAGCCTGAGTTCCCAAAACTTCCACCCCGACCTGATGAAACTGTCGCAAGCGTCCTTTCTGCGGACGCTCACCACGAAACATTGGTCCCCAATAAAATAATTTGCTTAAACTTTCCTGTCGGGCTAAATGATGTTCGATATACGCGCGGACAATGGAGGCTGTCCCCTCGGGACGCAACGTGAGAGCACCCTGCTCTCGTTGACTGTCTTTATCGGATGGTGAAACATTCTTAGCCAAATTAAGCATTTGCTTCTGAACAACATCACTCGCCTGCCCCAAGGAGCGGGCAAACAGATTAGTATCTTCAAAAATGGGCGTTCGGATTTCCTGATAGCCATAACAACGCATGATCTGGCGAGCCGTCGACTCCAAACGCTGCCAACGGATGACAGCATCCGGTAAAATATCAGTAGTCCCGCGCGGGGCGGTTATACGTTCAGACATCTTATTTATCAATTAATAATAAAGGGCATAGGAAAGACAGCTTGCGTCTCCTACGCCCCTTCAATCTCATGAGGAAACAAATGATAAACCAAATCGCTTATTTGATCCTCTGTTTCATCTCCAAACCCGGTTTAAAAACAACCACTTTACGGGGAGGAACCGGAACACTTTGCCCGGTGCGAGGATTGCGACCGAAACGCGCGCGGCGTTCTTTGATTTTAAAAACACCGAAATTGCGCAATTCGACTTTTTCATTTCTTAATAAACAATCCACAATCACATCAAACGTTTTTTGAACAATGCGTTTGACATCCACCTGCTTGATTCCCGTCATATCGGTGATCTTTAAGACAATATCTTTTTTGGTCATCGACCTATCCTCCTCGATGTCAATTACATATCATTTTCAAAAGCTTCAGCGACATCTATCTTGCCACCTGGCAAGCCGGCTAGCCCGGATCATAATAGAAAGAATTTTCAGTTTTTCCCGACTCGATTATTTGGGATACCCGCAAGATTTTTCAGGAATAGCGGAATATTCTTCTATCTAAATACATCCCAACAACATACAGCCAGAAGTATAGTGAAACCGGTCCTGACCTGTCAAGTAAAATATCCGCTGACACCGCATGGTCAATTAAGCTGCTAGCTGGTACTCTTCATATTCCAAGGGTTTACAATAATATTTCTGATCATGACTTTTCCCCTGAACCTTGGTTCCTATTTTTATGAAGATGGCTGGCTATATTTTCACCGAAAACTTATCCGCACCGACGATTTCCTTCAATTCATCCATCAAAGCGTTGGTAGGATTAACGTAAAGGTCTTCGCCGACAAGAATTTGCACACTTTTATAAACCTTGGTGTCCAAACTCAAATAAACGGGAATTTTTCCCGGAGAACTAGCCAATTTTTCTTTCAAATACTTCAATCCATCTTCTGAAACTTCTGACAAATCAACATTGATGGATTTGATGGCCCGATAAATCTCTTCAATAGGACGAATGTCGCTGACAATCAGCCGCGGAGCATCATCACGCAAGCTGACTTTTCCAATGATAATAGCCACGTCTCCTTCTTTAAGCAAATGCGACACGGTAGGATACGTTGATGGAAAAACCAACGCCTCTACCTCACCATCCAAATCTTCTACCGTCACAATCGCCATACGTTCATTAGTTTTCTTGGTGGTCGTCAATTTCACAATATTCATCAATCCAACTAATCGAATCTCCATGCCGTCCCGGACTTGACGCAACTTGTTCGTCGAAATCTCGGTAAATTCTTTAATTTCAGAACGATACTGGGACAAAGGATGACCACTCACGTAAAATCCCAACACCTCTTTTTCAAAAATCAAAATTTGCGCTTGCGGCCATTCTTTGATATCTGGCAAGGCTGGAGATTTTTTTTCAAACCCTCCCCCTAAATCCATATCAAAAAAAGAAAACTGTCCCACCGCCTTTTCTTTTTGTGTTTTGGCCCCCTGATCTAAACATTGGTCGACTAACGCCATTAACTGAGAACGATGCGCCCCAAAGCAATCCAACGCACCCGCCTTTACCAGGCTTTCTAATACTTTGCGATTACACAACCTTAAATCGACCCGATCACACAGATCTGTCATTGATTCGTACGGGCCCTTTTCTTCGCGTTTGGCGACAATCGACTCGATAGCGGTCAAACCGACATTCTTTACAGCCAATAATCCATACCGAATAGTCCGCTCGTCCACTACGGAAAATTGGGAATAGCTATGATTAACATCGGGGGGAAGGACATGAATACCGATGGCCTGGCACTCTTTGACATATTCAACAACTTTCTCGGTATTATCTTTTTCGCAAGAAAGCAACGCGCTCATAAATTCAACCGGGTAATTGGCTTTTAAATAAGCCGTACGATAAGACACCAGCGCGTAGGCGGCAGAATGACTTTTGTTAAAACCATATCCGGAAAAATAATCAATCAAATCAAATAGCTTGTTAGCTTGATCCTCTTTAATTTTGCTTGCCGACAAACAGCCGGCGACAAACTCCTTACGCATCTTATCCATCTCAACCGGATTCTTCTTACTCATCGCCCGCCGCAAGTGATCGGCTTGCGTCATTGAAAATCCCGCCAAAACACTCGCCATCTGCATGACCTGCTCTTGATATACAATAATCCCGTAAGTCTCCTTAAGAACCGATTCCAATTTGGGGTGATCGTATTTGATCGGCGTTTCGCCTTTCTTTCGTTTGGCAAAATCATCCAACATGCCCGACCCAATAGGCCCCGGACGATACAGCGCTAAGATAGAAATAAGATCTTCAAACTGAGTCGGCTTAACGCGTTTCAAAAGATCCCGCATCCCTCCGCTTTCCAACTGGAAGATGCCATAACTGTTGGCCTGGGCCAAGAGATGAAAAGTCTTCTTATCGTCTAACGGAATTTTATTGATATCCAAATCCAAACCACGATGCTTTTTAATAAGTTTAACGGCCTCGCTAATCACCGTCAGGGTTCGCAAGCCCAGAAAATCCATTTTCAATAAACCGATTTTGGAAATCCCATCCATCGAAAATCCTGTGACGATTTGACCATCGGTAGATTTAAACAATGGGACATATTCGGTCAACGGCTTATCTGAAATCACCACGCCGGCCGCATGCACGGAAGCATGCCGGCTTAACCCTTCCAAAACCTTGGCCGTGTCAATCAATTGCGCCGTTTTGGGATCTTTTTCATGGAGCTGGGCGAGCTGAGGTTCAATACGCAACGCGTCCTTAAGCGTCATATTGGGATCACCCGGAATCAGCTTCGCGATTTTATCAACGTCACCGTAAGGCAGCCCCATAACTCGCCCGACATCACGAATCGCGGCGCGCGCTTGCATCGTCCCGAAGGTAATAATCTGGGCAACGTTGTCTTTTCCGTACTTATCGGTCACATAATCAATGACTTCCCCACGTCGTTCAAAACAAAAATCAATGTCAATATCGGGCATACTGACGCGTTCCGGATTCAAAAAACGTTCAAAGAGCAATCCATAGTTCAAAGGGTCCAAATCAGTAATCCCCAGAAGGTAACTTACTAGGCTTCCGGCTGCGGATCCGCGCCCCGGACCGACGGGGATCCCGCGGGACTTGGCGTAATGGATAAAATCCCATACAATCAGGAAATAACTAATAAATCCCATTTTGCTAATAACGGCGATCTCATGCTCCAAGCGTTGATTAATTTCAAATGTAGCCGTGCCATAGCGATCTTTTACTCCCTGCAGGCATAATTCTCGAAAGAATTCTTCCTTGGCTTGACCGACCGGCGGATCATATTTGGGAAGATGAAATTTATCAAATCGCAACTCGAGATTACATTTCTCGGCGATCTCCAATGTGTTTTTAATCGCCTCCGGCGCCCAGGCAAACATTTCTTTCATGATTTCCGGCGACTTAAAATAAAATTCATCCGTCTTTAATCGCATGCGGTTGGGATCATCCAGCGTGGTTTGAGTTTGGATACAAAGAAGCGCTTCGTGGGCGATGGACTGATTTTTTTCCAGATAATGAACGTCGTTGGTGGCCACTAAGGGTAAGCGCAGATCCTTAGAAATTTTGAGCAGCCCCTCATTCACAATTTTCTGATCCGGCAACCCATTTTCCATAAGTTCAAGATAAAAATTGCCTTTTCCAAAAATCTGAACATATTCATCTGCCGCCTTCAAGGCCACATTATAGTTCCCTTGGCGGATGTTCCAGGCGAGTTCCCCGCGCAGGCACGCAGACGTCGCCATTAAACCTTCCGCGTATTGCGACAAAATTTCTTTGTCCATACGGGGACGATAATAAAAACCTTCCAGATAACCAAGCGAAACTAATTTCAGCAGGTTCCGGTAGCCGGTCTCATCACGACAGAACAAAACCAGATGCGAGGCCCCACCTTTTCCAGGAGATTTGTCGGAGCGGTGACCTGGAGCGAGATACGCCTCACAACCGATGATGGGCTTAACGCCCAATTTGACGGCGGTTTGATAAAAATCAATCGCCCCAAACATGTTGCCATGATCGGTCATGCCCAGAGCGGGCATCTTACAGTCGGCGGCTTTTTGGATTAGTTCTTTAACGCGGCAAGCGCCATCCAGCAGGCTATACTGCGTGTGGACATGCAGATGGACAAAATCGCAGTGATAGTTCATGTGGTAATTTTATTTCCATCACCACGTCACCAGACACCAGGCCCTTTAAATTTCGCAATTGACAAGGTGACCTTAGGACGAGTGACCTAAACTATTCCCATTCAATCGTGGACGGTGGTTTGGAGCTCACGTCATAAACAACGCGATTAACACCGCGCACTTCATTAATGATTCGATTGGCGATTTTACCTAACAATTCGTAAGGAAGCTTGACCCAATCAGCGGTCATGCCATCGACACTAGTGACACAGCGAATCGCGATCACGTTTTCATACGTGCGCTGATCCCCCATAACGCCAACAGTTTTGATGGGTAACAGCACGGCAAAGGATTGCCAAATTTCATTATATAAGTTAGCCTTTTTGATTTCATCTAAGACGATCTCGTCGGCCTCACGCAAAACGTTCAACCGTTCTTCGGTCACCTCACCAATGACCCGAATCGCCAAACCAGGACCAGGAAACGGCTGGCGCTTTAACACTTGTTCGGGAATACTTAAGTGTTTACCGATTATGCGCACTTCATCTTTAAACAGATCGCGCAACGGTTCAATCAGCTTAAACTTCATGTTTTTGGGAAGCCCGCCGACATTATGGTGACTCTTGATGACGGCTGATGGCCCACCGATGGGAGAAAACGACTCAATCACGTCCGGATAAAGCGTCCCTTGGGCCAGGAAATCAGCTCCTTTAATTTTCTTTGCGGCGTCTTGAAACACCTTAATGAATTCATCACCGATGATCTTGCGTTTTTCTTCCGGATCTTCAACGCCTTTCAGTCGCTGCAGAAAACGTTTTTGCGCATCGATCACCGTCAAATTCATTTTAAAATTACCTTTAAACGTTTTTTCAACGGTCGAAACTTCATTTTTGCGCAACAAGCCGTTATCCACAAAAATGCAATGCAATTGTTTGCCGATCGATTCATTCACCAGCACCGCGGTCACGGACGAATCAACGCCTCCGCTTAAGCCTAAAACCACGCGCTTTTTCTCTACAATTTCACGGACCTGTTTAACGCTGGAATGAATAAATTTGTCCATGGTCCAGCGCGGCAGACAACCACAAATCTGAAACAAGAAATTAACCAGAATCTGCGAGCCCCGTTGCGTGTGCACAACCTCCGGATGGAATTGCACGCCAAAAAATTTCTTTTGACGGTTGGCTATCGCGGCGATGGGAGCGTTCAACGTGTGCGCGATCCCTACGAACCCAGCCGGCAATTTTTTAATTGAATCCCCATGACTCATCCAGCACGTAAGATTCGTAGGAAGATTCGCGAACAGATCTTTATTGCTGTCCACGAATAATTCCGCCTGACCAAACTCGCGCTGTTTGCTATTTTCAACTTTCCCATCAAACAAATGCGTGATCGCCTGCATTCCGTAGCACACACCCAAAATCGGAACGCCTAATTTAAATATATCTTTATCGGGTAACGGAGCGCCTTTGTCATAAACGCTCATCGGACCGCCGGAAAGAATCAACCCCTTGGGGTTCATCTCTTTTACTTTCTCGGCACTGATGTTATAAGGAACAATCTTACTGAAAACTTTATTTTCGCGCACACGTCGAGCAATAAGCTGCGTATACTGCGAACCGAAATCTAAAACCAGGACAACCTCTTTAGAACGGGTCTTGAGCATCGGCGTTTCTTGTTCATCCATCGCTTTGAGTACGGCGGACAATTTCTGAGGACGCTGCCCAAACCCGCTGCCAGGAAGACGTGGTTTAATTAAAGAAAAATTCTTTTTATTGCGGTAAAACTTTTTTTTCATCGACATCATTTTCTTTTTCATAAGCTCAACTTTCCCCAAGGTCTTCCCGACCATTGACGTTTACTTGCCCATCCCCACCCGTTGCCCGACCTGAAACACCTTGCCTTCAGTCTGAATGGAAGGAGCAATGATCATTTCCACGTCGTGCATTTCTTTTAAATTGGAAGCGCCTAAAGACCCCATGGATGTTTTCAAAGCCCCCACCAAATTCTGAGAACCATCATCCACATTGGCCGGTCCAAACAGAATCTCTTTCAAACTTCCGGTCGTTCCGACCCGGATTCGTGTCCCGCGCGGCAAATTCGCGTGTGAGGTGGCCATGCCCCAATGATATCCGCGCCCCGGAGACTCTTGAGAACGAGCGAATGCCGAACCGACCATCGCTGCGTCAGCGCCTGCGGCAAACGCTTTGCAAATTTCGCCACCGATTCGCATACCACCATCGGTAATCGTGGCAACGTATTTACCTCTTTTCTTAAAGAAATCATCGCGGGCGGCCGCGCAGTCTACCGTAGACGTGATTTGGGGAACCCCGATTCCCAAAACACCGCGCGTGGTACAAGCGGCACCAGGGCCGACACCGACCAACAATCCGGAAGCTCCCGCTTCCATCAATTCCAGAGCCACATCATAAGTCACGCAATTACCAATAATGACGGGAATCTTCATGCTTTTAAAAAACTTTTCAATATCTAAAATTTTATATTCTGATGACACGTGTTTAACCGTCGCTACCGTCGATTGAACAACAAAAACATCACAACCAGCCTCTTCGGCGATAGCGCCAAATTTCTGAGCATTTTGGGGAATACAGCTAACGACGGCGGGAACTTTATGCGATTTAATCTCTTTAATTCGTTTGGAAATTAACTTCTCTTTGACCGGCTGAAGATAGACACTTTGGACCAATTTAGTCGCTTCTTCGGGTGAGGCGTTAGAAATTTTTTGCAGGACTTGGTCGGGATTATCATATCGGGTCTGAACTCCATCAAGATTAAGAACAGCCATCCCTCCCAACTTACCCATGGCGACCGCGAATTTAACATCGACGACTCCGTCCATAGCAGCCGCAATGATGGGGATCTCAAATTTAATTTTGCCTATTTTCCAACTAACATCCACCTCGTTCGGATTAACCGTCACTCGGCCAGGTACCAAAGCGACTTCATCAAAACCATAACAACGGCGTGCCCGGCGACCAATACCTATCCACTCTGCCATGCCTAACTCCCTTTCCTTAAATGACTTAGATGTTTTTTGTAAACAAAAATGGCTAGAAATTAATGGCCTATACTATAAGGACTCTCCTAAGAAATGTCAATAATTAAAACGGGCAAAAGCCACTTGATTCACAGTGGCTTTTGCCCGTTTTAATACAGCTGACAGAAACTCAGCTAACTATTAATACATTCCTCCCATACCGCCACCGGGTGGCATCGCTGGCATGGCAGGTTTATCCTTTTCCGGCTTATCGGTGATTAAAGCCTCAGTCGTCAACAACAACGACGCGATACTGGCTGCGTTCTGCAACGCCGTCCGAGTCACTTTAGCTGGATCAATAACGCCGGATTCAAACATGTCCACGTAGCGATCCTGGTTCATGTCATAACCGACGCTCGAACTTTTCTCATTCTTCAGATGCTCCACGATGACCGACCCTTCCAAGCCAGCGTTTAATGCGAGTTGGCGAACCGGTTCTTCTATGGCACGCAGAATAATATCAACACCGGTGCGCTCATCACCCTTGAGCTCTTTTCTGGTTTTTTCCAAAGCGGGAATGGTGCGCAATAAAGCCACGCCGCCACCGGGAACAATACCTTCTTCCACCGCTGCGCGAGTTGCGTGCAGAGCGTCTTCAACGCGGGCCTTTTTTTCCTTCATTTCTGATTCCGTTGCGGCACCAACATTGATAATCGCAACCCCACCAGAAAGCTTAGCCAATCTTTCCTGTAATTTTTCTTTATCATAGGAAGAATCCGTACTTTCAATCTGGTTACGGATCTGAGCAATACGACCTTTAATGTCCGCCGTCTTACCCGCGCCTTCCACGACCGTGGTATTATCTTTGTCAATTTTGACTTTCTTAGCACGTCCTAAGTCCGCCAGGTTGATATTTTCCAATTTCAATCCCAGGTCTTCGGTAATCGCGCGTCCACCCGTCAAGATAGCGATATCTTCCAACATCGCTTTACGACGGTCGCCATATCCAGGAGCTTTGATCGCCGCACAAGAAAGGGTCTTTCGAATATTATTAACGACCAGAGTCGCCAACGCTTCCCCTTCAACTTCTTCGCAAATGATCAAAATCGGTTTACCGGTTTTGGCTACTTTTTCCAAAAGTGGAAGCATATCCTTAATGTTGGAAATCTTCTTTTCGTACAACAGGATATACGGCTCTTCTAAAACACATTCCATCTTCTCAGTATCCGTACAGAAATACGGAGAAAGATACCCTTGATCGAATTGCATCCCCTCGACCAATTTTAGTTCCGTCGCCATGGTCTTAGATTCTTCGACCGTGATGACGCCATCTTTACCGACTTTTTCAATCGCTTCCGCGATCTTTTGGCCGATAAACTTATCGGAATTGGCAGCAATGGTCGCGACCTGCTCGACCTCGCGAGTATTTTTATTATCAACTTTCTTGGAAAGTTTCTTTAACTCTCCAACCACCGTTTCTACCGCCATCTCAATGCCCCGTTTTAACGCCATGGGGTTAGCCCCGGCGGTCACATTTTTGAGACCTTCGCGATAGATCGCTTCCACCAACACCGTAGCGGTCGTAGTCCCATCGCCGGCGTTATCGGAAGTTTTCTCGGCGGCTTCTTTGACCATTTGAGCACCCATATTTTCAAATGGATCTTCCAAATCTATTTCTTTTGCCACCGTAACACCGTCTTTGGTAACCGTCGGTGAACCAAACTTTTTATCCAAAACGACATTGCGACCTTTAGGACCTAAGGTCACTTTTACCGCTCTGGCGAGCTGTTCGACACCACGCAATACCGCGCGACGCGCCTCATCATCAAACAACAATTGCTTAGCCATGTATTCCTCCTTAAATAAATGAAAATTAATGCTGTTGAGATTAACTTACTTTACGATCGCTAAAATATCCTCTTCCTTCATAATCAAAAGTTCATCCCCATCTTTAGTAGTAATTTCGGTCCCGCTGTATTTTCCATAAAGGATCCGATCGCCTACCTTGACTTCCAAGGCTTGGACTTGACCGCTCTCCAAGATCTTTCCCTTACCCACCGCCACGATTTTACCTTCCTGAGGTTTTTCTTTAGCGGTATCCGGTAACACAATGCCACCCTTGGTCTTTTCTTCCGCTTCCAAAGGCTTTACCACAACTCTGTCTGCTAATGGTTTGATATCCACTGCCCACCTCCTGATTGATGTGTTGATGATGATTGACCTTTAAACTTCGATAACTTAGAGGTCAGTAAGCCAGAAAACTTCTAACGCTGATTAGCAGTTAAAAATTTAGAGTGCTAATATAAAAAAATCGGTTGTGCTTGTCAAGATTTTTTTTAGCAGTGTTGCAAAATGAGTGCTAATAATGATAAAAAATCAGGCGCGGCCTAAAACGCCGCGCCTGACAACAACAACAACAACAACAACAACAACAACACCTCCCACTCCTTATTTATCCAGAAGTACCAAACCTTTAAAAACTAAATCCTCGTCCAGAGCGTTAATTTTGATTGTTAAATATCGCCGCATCAACTTCGCATGACCTCCCGTTAAAATAACCTTTGGTCGCCCGCCCACCCGCTTCGACAACTGGCGAACCATCTGCGAACACAGCGCGCCAAAACCAAAGAAAATCCCGCTCAATATACTTTCTTCCGTCGTTCTGCCAATAATTTCCTTAGGGCCACGAATTCTTATTTTTGGCAAAAGTGCGGTTTTTTTGTGTAGAGATTCCGCTGATAACCGAATGCCCGGGACGATAGATCCTCCTAAATATTCTCCTTTACGCGAAACCACGTCAAAAGTAATCGCCGTGCCCAAATCAATGACCAGACACGGAGCTCCCCAAAAATGTTTAGCGGCAAACGCCCCTACCAACCGGTCCTGCCCGACCTGATGGGGCACCCGATAACGATTCACCATAGAGACGATGATGTCCTTTCCCACCAAGAAAACGGGTACTCCCAACGCTCTTTTGATCTCAGCGACGACCAAATGATTCAAATCGGGCACAACACTACAAATAATCGCGCGACGCAACAATATTTTCTGATGTAATACTGTTTTTAATAAACGGCGAATACCTAACCGCAAATGGGCTGGCTCTTCTTGCGTCTCCAATCGCCAAGATTTAATTACCTTAAATCCCCGCATAAGCGCGAAGTGTGCGGACGTATTCCCTATATCAGCGACAAATTGCATAAGCACCTAAAAAAATCACGTTTTCTTCGACTGTTTAGTTTTACTTCGAAGCCCTTTAGTCTTTGCTGCCGTTTCCAGCAACTCAACCGAATTTCGCTGTCCCGGTAAAGATTTTAATTCCTTAATCTTGTCGCGCAGCAAAGCGGCTTTTTCAAACTGCAAATTGCGCGCCGCCAATTCCATCTCACTTTCCAATTCCATAATCGCAGAAGACACGGCATATTCTTCCTCGGAAAATCCCGCAACATCTCTTACCACTTCCTGAGCGTCGGCCAGTTCTTCAATCCCCAAGCGAATGGCTTTCTCGATGGAGGTTGGCACTATTTTATATTTCTCGTTAAAAGCTATTTGGATTTTTCTGCGTCGTTCACATTCATGAATGGTCGCACGCATCGCTGCCGTCATTTTATCGGCATACATAATCACGATACCATTGACATTGCGAGCGGCGCGTCCGGCCGTCTGAATCAGTGACGTCTGCGATCTCAGAAATCCTTCTTTATCCGCATCAAAAATAACCACGAGCGAAACTTCGGGCAAATCCAACCCCTCGCGCAACAGATTAACGCCTACCAAACAATCAAATTTCTGCAATCTCAAATCTTGAAGAATTTTAGCACGGTCAATCGTCTCGATATCAGAATGCAAGTATTTGACCCGAACTCCCTTCTCCCGCAAGAAATCCGTCAAATCTTCTGACATACGTTTCGTTAACGTCGTTAAAAGAATACGTTCATTCATTTTTACTCGCTTCTGAATTTCTTTCAAAACATCTTCAACTTGACCAGCGGTAGGTCGCACTTCAATGGGAGGATCTACAATCCCCGTAGGACGGATAATTTGCTCGATGATCGCTCCTTGAGCCTCTTTGTATTCATACGGCCCGGGTGTTGCAGAGACATAAATTCGCTGACGCCATAATTGTTTTAATTCCTCAAAGCGTAACGGCCGATTATCCAAACAGGACGGCAACCGAAAACCATGCTCAACGAGCATTTCCTTACGGGCCCGGTCTCCCTCATACATTCCTCCGAGTTGCGGAATAGTTACATGCGATTCGTCAATCAAAACCAAGTAGTCTTCAGGAAAATAATCCAGCAAGCAATAGGGCCTCGCCCCCGAAGGACGCCGAGAAAGCACCCGTGAATAATTTTCGATACCGTGACAGTATCCCATTTCCTTAAGCATCTCGAGGTCATAACGCGTGCGAGAGTTGAGCCTTTGGGCTTCCAACAATTTTCCGGCCTTCTTCAGTTCCTCCACCCGCTCCTTTAATTCCGTTTCTATCTCCGCTAACGCTTCTTCTAATTTAGGCGGAGAAATAATAAAATGTTTCGCCGGATAGATGGCAATCTGATTAAGTACATGCTGGACCTCGGCAGAAACCGGGTCAAATTGAGAAATTCTTTCTAAATAATCTCCATTAAATTCTAAACGCAGCGCATCCTGCCGATAAGCCGGGAAGACCTCTACCACGTCACCCCGCACCCGGATTTTGCCTCGCACAAACTCATAGTCATTCCGTTCATATTGAATGGCGATAAGTTTTTCCAAAACTGCATCTCGTTCAATGGACTGACCTACCGACAGAAAAAGCAAATAGTTCCGATAATCCGCAGGATCCCCTAAATTATAAATGCACGACACGCTCGCCACGATGACCACGTCCCGACGCGACATGATTGACGTCGTGGCCGCCAGGCGTAACCGATCTAGGCGGTCATTTATGGAAGCGTCCTTTTCAATGTACATATCCGTTTGGGGAATATAGGCTTCCGGTTGGTAATAATCATAATAGCTGACAAAGTACTCAACCGCGTTCTTAGGGAAAAATTCCTTGAACTCGCCGTAAAGTTGGGCGGCAAGCGTTTTATTGTGAGAGATGACCAAGGTTGGACGATTGATCTTTTCTATAACATTAGCCAGCGTGTAGGTCTTGCCACTACCGGTGACACCGAGCAGCACTTGCGCTGAGAATTTATTTTGCTGAATATTTCGCGCTAAGAGTTCAATCGCGTTTGCCTGTTCCGGAACAGGGCGGAACTTAGATTGCAACACAAATCGTTCCATAAAATTTAGGGTAGGACAAGCGTGCCAGCTAAACGTTGTTCCATGTCATTAAACAACGCGTTGACGAGAGGATCGTTGCGCCGGCTTTCAAAAATTTTGAATAACACGGGGGTCAAACTTAAATATCGGACTTCCACCTCCACCCGATCGCCCAAATTGCTGACATACACATTTAATGTGCGATACCGGGAATACAAAACTCGCGAAGATTGTCGACCCTCGGTGAACAAAACGACTTGCTGTTGGGCATCGCCGGCGCGACCTTGTTCATACTGGATGGGATCAGATTCTTCGTTAATGGACCAACCGGCTGACGCGAGTGATTCCTTGACCGCCGTCAAAGTCGAACCATAGTCGCTATGAAAAATCTTTTTATAAGGATTTTGATCAGTTACGTACTTAGGGATCTTAACGCTGACACACCCGCATAGAACCAATAAGTATACCGCCAAATAAAACATGCGCTTCATGCAACAATCTCCTTAGCAAACTTTCCCATGCATATAGGGACGCGCTTTATTCTTTTCGGATTTTTTATTAATTTCTGCCTGGATATCAATTTCTAATCCGCCACACAAATCAAATAAGCGAATAAAGGTGTCTGCCAGCTCTTCTTTAAAGTTTTCGTCATCTTTCTTACGATGGGCTTCCATCGCTTCGGCCAACTCCGTGACAATCAACATCAGCGCTTCGCCGACATTACGTTCTTTGTCCCAAAATCCCTTAGAACGCGCGATTTCATGGCAAAGCTGAGACATTTCCGCTAAAGTGTAGTCTTTCTTCATCATTAATTCCTCTCAATAAAATTTTCCATATCTTCGGGTAAAGGAGATTCTACCCGCACTAACTGTTTGGTAATCGGATGCTTCCATTCAATCGTGCTCGCATGCAAAGCCACTCGGCGGAACTTCAAATCAAAATCCCTTCCAAAAGCGTATTGACGTTCTCCTAAAAGTGGATACCCCAAATCACGCATATGAATCCGAATTTGGTGCGTCCTACCGGTCAAAGGAAAAACTTCAACAATGCTAAAACGATGTTTGACCAAAACACGCTTATATCGAGTAACAGAAAGCTTGCCGGCTCCTCCCCGATTAAAACGCTCTTCCTCAACATCCTGAATCACGCTTTTGATTTCACCCGCCGGATGGCGAACTTTGCCATGGACTAAGGCAATATATTTCTTTCGGACAACCTGTTGTTTAAAAAGCATCATCATCGCCTGTTGATTGGAGCGACCTATAGCAAAAACAATGACCCCGGACGTTTCCCGATCCAGTCGATGACAAGGCAACAAAGGACCTCGCTGCTGAACCGCCGGATGCTCACGGTTTACGACCTGTTCTAGGGTATTTTTTTCTCTCTTGGGAGAAGGAACCACCAGCATGCCCGCCGGTTTATCAAAGACCATCAAAAAATCATCTTGGAACAATACTGGGATGGGGGCAGGCATGCCGTCAATCGGGAGATCAAGATTCTTCGGAAGAATCTTCGTCCTGGCCCTCTATCAACTGCGTCAGATAATTGAGTTTTCTCAAAATCAAAACCGGAAAAACAATCAGCCACAGCTGAAAGGCCACAGCCAATAAGGCCTGAATTGGAGTAACACTTATCTGCAATGCTTGTTCCATCTCTATCTCCTAAATCTCCCTGCCGGGAGGACGTTCATTCAATTGAGGGGGACATCCTGGGATGGACCCGCCTTCATCTGACCGGACACATACTCGGAAATAACTTTGGTATCTGCGGGTAAAATGTCACTAAAGAAGATAGCCACCTTATAATAATCCTGCCCTGGAATAGATTCCGTTCGTACCACCACCCCATGACAAGTTAATTTCTTAGTCACGGTTTTACCCCGACGCTTAAGGGGCAAAAGCAGATGAATACTGATTCGGGTCATCGGTTCAAAATACTTATTGACCTTACAGTAAGCTCCGGCACAGCTGAGATTATAGGTTTCCGTAACGACATCCGTCTCTTCGCTGGAAATCTTGATGGGAATGGTCTGTTCCAGACGAGGATGTTTTCGTCGTTCAGAGGCAGGAGGATTCAATTTACGATGACTCGCCTTCTTTGGGTTTATTGGCTATGGCTGCTTTGCCCTTCCCTTTAAAGCAATTATTGTTGCAATAATACTTACCGTTACGGTAATACCGCTTGGCGCGCTTCATGGGTTTACCGCAGGCAGCGCAATTTTTCAAATTTTCTGCCGAGACTCCTGGTGCTGCTGCTTGATCTGCCATAATACGAAGGTACTCCTTTCAGTGCTACTAGCTGAATCTGATGTTTTTCAGCGGGTGTTATAGGTTCCAGAGCGTTCCTCAGGATTTACTTTTAAGTTGTCTTCCTCCACAAATTTAAGGCCCATTTGATACCGATCGGTGTGAGGAAGTTTGCTAATCCACATGACTTTTCCCACCAAATCAACCCATCGACCACTTTGGTCCCGAAACCGCACGTTCACCAAGGTATGAAGGGGCAGAAATTCTTCAAAATTAATCCTCATGCCCCCTAACGAAAGGTCGCAGGACAAGCAACCGCCAAAATGGCGGGCGTCTCTAACTTCATATTCAACCGACTCCCGAAACTCAATCCGGGAAAACCGACGTTGGTCCTCTTTAATTCCAGGAATTTCTAAGTCAAGCATGTACGGATCTCTTTCTTCCTCAAATTAAACGGCGGCATTATAACACAGACTCCAATCAGTACAAAAATAATTTTCAACTGACTGTCCTTGCTTCAGGCTTTTCAAAGGCCACAATAGCGACACAGGAAACTTTACCTCTCTAGCCTTGCGTGCTATAATCCCGCCCATGTATAAAGATTATTATCAACTTCGCGAGTACCCCTTTAATATTACTGCAGATCCCTCCTTTTTCTTTGCCAGCTCTTTGCATGCGGACGCTTTTTCTCATTTAGCTTACGGTATTGAACAACGCAAAGGCATCATCGTGATCACAGGTGAAATAGGAACGGGCAAAACTACCCTGTGCCGAGCCCTCTTAAACCGCCTCGACCGTCGCACCAAAACCGCCTTTATTCTGAACCCAAATTTTTCGGAAACTGAACTCCTACAACTTATCATGAAAGATTTTGGGTTACCGGCAGAAGGTCGCAATAAATTCCAGCTGATTAGCGCCTTAAATGATTTTCTACTCCAGGAAACCGAAGCCGGCAATAACGTGGCCTTAATTATTGACGAAGCTCAAAATTTAAAACCACCCCAATTAGAACAAGTTCGCCTGCTTTCCAATCTAGAAACTGAAAAAGCCAAACTTCTACAAATTGTCCTTGTCGGCCAACCGGAATTGATTGAACGCCTTAAATTACCTTCCCTACGCCAGTTAAACCAGCGCATTGCAGTACGATTTCATATTCAACCGTTAGAAAAGAATCAAACTAAAGAATACATTTTACATCGACTAAAAATAGCCGGCGCGAATGGCCAATTAAATTTCACGCCCGAAGCCCTGGAAGAGATTTATGTGTATTCCGGTGGCACGCCCCGACTTATCAATGTGCTCTGCGACCGAGCGATGCTGGCGGGATTTGCCGCAGGCAAACAAACAATTGACCTCGATACCGTACAAAAATCAGCTGGAGAAATATTATGAGCATTATTCATGACGCGTTAAAACGAGCCCAAGCCAAAATGCAAGAGGATAATAAAGCAGCCCCCTCCCCGCCACCAACCACGTCGGCACCCAGCACACCGTCTCCGCAGACTACCCTGGAGCTTAAACAACCTCAACCGAGAGTCATCCTTGAACCCGTCGCGGAATCCAGACCGGAGCCATCCGTTGCTCCGGTGAAAACGACTCCAGCGCCAAAAGTAAAAGTATCCGTCCCCCGTTCCAAAACGTTGGCCGCCAAACCAACGCCGACTATTTCCAAAAAAGACCTCCAAATGTGGATTATTTCCGGATTGGTATTCACGCTGGTGCTTATTTGTTTTGGATTAACCTTTACGTTGATCGCTTCTAACCGCCGCGATCAGACTTCCCGCCCAAAAATTTCTCCCGAAGAAAAAAATCAGCAAGCCAATCAACAAGCACTCCAAAATCTAGCCTCTGCAAAAAAGAAAGCCGCGGTAACCAAAACTCCTTCCGGAGAATCGCTGGTTCTCAACGGCATCATGTCGTCGGAAGGCGAACAAATGGCCCTCATCAATAATGAAATTGTCCGACCGGGGGATTATATTGGAGAAGCTAGAATCTTAAAAATACTAGAGAATCAAGTGGAGATTTTCTCGAAGGGTGAAGTGTTGATTCTCAAAGCCACCAAATTATAAAATCAACCGACTTACAGCATCAAACTGAGAATGGCCTCTTTAACCATCGCAAGAGGTACATTCTCAACCGTATCGACTCTACCCAAACATCTTGCCAAAATAAAACGGTTCGTTGTTCCGGAGAATTTCTTATCCCTCCCCATCGCGGAGAAAATCCTTGCTAAAGGTAGCTTTTCGATGCGGGCGGGTAGCTGAATGTCAGAAAGCAACTGATTGAGGCGCTGACTATCCGCGCTGGGAAAATTATTCAATCGCTGAGAAAGAATAGCCGCCACTCTCATCCCCAAAGCAATAGCTTCTCCATGATGATACATTTGATAACCACCGGCCGTTTCTATGGCGTGTCCTGCCGTATGCCCGAAGTTAAGAATTCGCCGCAACCCTTTGATTTCCTTCTCATCGCGACCGACAACACTTGCTTTAATCCGGCTAGAAGCTTCCACCACGTGTGCTAGCGACGCGGTATCTTTCTTTAATAACAACGAAGCCTTTTGCTCCAAAAACCGAAACAATTTTGCGTCTTGAATCACGCCGTATTTGACGACTTCCGCTAACCCGTTACGCACCTGGCGATCTGAAAGCGTATTCAGAACGCTAACATCACTTATAACCAAACGCGGCTGATAGAACGCGCCCACCAAATTCTTCCCAACAGAAAGATCAATGGCAACTTTTCCACCAATCGCCGAATCCACCTGGGCTAATAGTGTCGTTGGTATTTGAACATACGGAACGCCCCGTTTGTAAATTGCCGCGACAAACCCAGCCAGATCACCGATGACCCCTCCCCCAAAAGCGATAACAAATATCTTGCGTCGCAAATCATAGCGCGCGATTTGTTCGGTAAGACGAGTGGCCCAGAGAGAAGATTTACTTTGTTCTCCATCGGGAACCATAAGAAACTTGACTGAGAATCCTGCCTTGACCAAGCTTTGGCGCAGACGCCCGCCATGCAAACGCGCGATAAGCGCGTTAGTTACAATCACCGCGTCACGACCCAAATCAAAATCCCTTAACAGCTTTCCAGACAGGGAAAGTAGCTGCTCTCCAATCAAGACAGGATAAGAACGTCCCGGTAGCGGGACTGAAACAATTTTCATATTTATGGAACTCCCAACCAACTAGCCAACTGAGCGACCATTCCCCACAACCAGTTATCCAAAATACCAAAAGACAACAACGCAAATACCACCACGATACCGATCAACTCAAATTCGCGATAATATTTAACCGCCGAGACTGGCAACACACTTAACACTAATTTGGAACCATCTAACGGAGGAAAAGGTAACAAATTAAAAATAGCCAACCCTAAATTCACTTTAACCGTCGCGCTTAAGTACGAAATCGCCGATTCCGAAGGAAATAGCGCCAATAAAGCACTGGCCACTACCGCAAGAATCATGTTCATCGCGGGACCGGCCATCGCCACCAAAGCCAAATCCCGCCGAGGAAACCTAAAATTAGAGAAATTAACCGGAACAGGGCGGGCCCAACCAAACAAATACGGAGAATGGCTGATGAATAAAACCAACGGTAAGAATACTGAACCGACCGGATCTAAATGTTTAAGCGGATTTAACGTCAGTCGCCCCTGATCTTTGGCAGTTGAATCCCCGCACTTTAGGGCGACCCAACCGTGAGCGAATTCATGAAAAACAATAGCCGGAAGAAAAATCAGAAGTAAATCCCAAACCAGTTGGGGAATCATCATTGCGCCGGTCCGATGGAAATAACGCGGATCGTGGGTTGTCCTGAAGCGACTTCTTGAATAACACCCTGCACTGAAACTCGCTTATTTAAATATTCTTTCAAAACTTCAGGAGAAGCATCGAGATAAAATTGTTCTTTTCTAGAAACCTTAAGGATGAATGCCTCTTGTCGTACTCGCTTTAATTTACCAACCCAATTCAAGACTTGACCTTCAACAGAAGGACCAGCTGACCTGGTTTCGTTCGTAACCGTGACTTCTTCTTTTATTTCAGGTAAATCAACGTCCTCTTTCTTATCTTCAATGGTCGCCATCGTCGCCGACATTTGAGGACTTTCTACTTTAAGCGCCATCGGCGCGGGTCCTGCCTCAACGGAAATACTCGCCACAGGAAGAACCGGTTCAATTTTCTCAACTGATTGACTGGCAAATTTTTCAACAGGAATCGGATCAGGAACTTGAAGTGTCGTTGGCTTTACCAGCTCAATAGCAATCCACCCCGACAAACCATCAACAGGCGCGATCTGATACCAATCATTAATAGCCGTTACAATAGTAACTATCGAATCCTTAGTCAATTGGCCAAGCGACGCGGCATTCGTATCCGCTGCGGCACGGACATTAACCCGAGACCCAGTCACCACGCCCTGGCTACCTGGAATAACTTGAATATATTTGCTATGGATGAAACACTTAGAATCTTTAGGTAGGCGAACTTTGTACCAGCTGAATTGTTGTTCTAACACAACTAGCTGCGAACCTAAGGGTAATTGTGCGATCTTTTCAAAATTGGTACTTTGACCGGCACGAAGGTTGACAGCGTCTTTAACGGTTTCGGCAACAAACGGAAATTGGGGCTGAGCGTACACCAGCGAAGCCAATCCGAGAACCAAAGCACAAATCTGACCTAAGGTCTTGTGCATAGGAAAACCGTTTACTTGGCGGGAGCTTTTTTGTCTTTTGCGGCATCAGCTTTAGCGGGAGCGGCGGCACCGGCAGCAGGGGCTGCGGCACCTTCTTTGGCTTCGGCTTTGGCCTTACGGGACTTGATCTTGATTATTTTGGTTTTAGGAAGACCGACGACCGACCGATTCTCTTCCCATAACCCTTTTTTCATCAATTCTTTAATACGTTCAATGCGGGTCAAGACAGAACGCTGCTGGGCCCCAGCGGCGTCAACTTTTAATGAGGAATGGATTCCCATAATCTACAATCTCCTTACTAGACAATCTTTATATTCTTTGTATTTTTTTCTAAATTGCTCACTGAAAACCTGCGCTTGTTTTTGTTCGGCGAAATTGCCCACGCAGACAATCGCATGAGACCCTTTTGACAGCACCTGTGTTTCATACCCCTTCTGTTTCATTAAATCAGCCACTCGTTGAGCAAAACTTTCGGTTTTGTACGAGGCTATCTGCACGGTGAAGGGTTTTCCAAATTTAGAATTCGTGGAGTATACACTGTTTTGCTGATCCTGTAAAGTTTTCTGTTGGGCCACGACGGTCTGCGTTTGAGGAACGACTTTCGGTGTCGCAGCAACAGTACTCTCGGGAGCGGAAACTTGAGCCGCTAGAGTATTTGGTCTCTTAACAGCAATCTTAGGGGCACTCTCCACTGCCCCGGACTCAACTGAGGGTAAACTCGCCCCTTTAGAAGTCGGCACTATTTGCGGCAGCGCTGACTTACGGGCCGATGCCTCTACCAACAATTCTTGAGCTTCTTTGACTGTCGCCACTTTAGCCATGGTTTGCTCATGCACCATCTCTCTGACCTCACGCAACGCATACTTTTTTCCTTTTTCCACACCGACGGAATAACTAACGACGGCTAAAATCAATGCGACAATTCCTACAATAACCAAATTCTCAAACGTTAAGGTCAAGTTCGCAGAAAAAAACCGTGGTTTACCGACTTCGGAGCTGGGATTATTGGGGTCAGGAAAAAGCTCAAACTGAGATTGTTTAAAGTTGAGATTCATGATGGATTATTATAGGTTTATCGTTTTATCAGGCTCAAGTACTTTCTGAATTTTTTTTGTTTACTTAATTCCCCAAAAACTTCAATAATTCCGGGATCAAACTGAGTTCCACTATTTCGTTTGAGTTCCAGCAAAGCTTCATCAATGGTCATTGGTAAACGATAAGAGCGATGACTAATCATAGCTTCAAATGCGTCGACGACCGCCATCACTCTGGCCCCCACTGGAATCTGCTCCCCCTTGAGCCCCGACGGATATCCACGACCATCATACTTTTCATGTCGATACAGAATAATAGGCAGGACTGGCCTTAGAAACTCCACGGGCTTAATCAGCGCGACGCACCGGGCGGGATGCTCGCGAATGATTTTAAATTCTTCCGCCGTCAATTGACTCGTCTTGGATAATATTTCAAACGGGACATCAATCGCACCGGTTTCGTGCAACAACCCGGCATATTCGAGCGATTCGACGGCCTCCTGCTTTAAGCCCATTTTATGCGCCACAATTTTCATGATCTTGCAATAAACCGGGGCCTCACCGTTGTCGGCAAAATTATCCCGCTCCATCATCTTTCCAATAAAACGCATACTTCCCAAAATCACTTTTTGCTGTTGCTCAGACAGCTGCAAGTTTTTAATAGCGGTGACGGCCTGCTCACAAAAAACCATCATCATCTCTCGATCAAACTCCTCAAATTCCGGTTCGTTGTTCCCGCGCCAAATCATGATAGCTCCCATGGTATCTTCCGCCACCAGAGGCATGCCAATAAAGCGTTTTTCAAAAAGGGAAGCGCCCTCAGCGACCGAACGTTCGCGCGGTGGAACTTTAGAAAAATCCATCCGCTTTTCCTGGATGGTATTAATCTTGTTATTAAACGACGCGATCATCAATATTTTTCTTTTTTGGGAATCAATCAAATAAACGCTACAAGCGCTGGCATGGATAAATTGGCAAAGCAGACGCGTCAAACGCAAAGACAGCTCGCGCACGTTATACGTGGAATTTATCAACCGGTACACCATGTGTACCGCCGATAAGACCAGCTTATACTTTTTCGTATGGATGGAAAAGCTTTTTGTACTCATCAAGGGCAAACCGATCCGTCATGGACGCGATATAATTACAAATAACACCGTAAATGTCACGCTTAGCATATTTTCTAGATTTACGATACACTTCTTCGGGTAATTGGTTAGGATTTTGTCGATAAACATCAAATAAAGCTTTGATAATTCTTTTGGCTTTTCCGGTCATGCGCTCCACCCGGGAATGATGGTAAAGTTTCTTGTTCAGTAATTCCTGCAAATAATTTCGCTCCTGTGCCATCGCTGGGCTGAATCCGATCACCGTTTCCCGGCAGCGCTTCACGTCCCGAGATGATTTAAATTTCTTACGGATAATATTGCCCTCAGAAGCCACCAGCAGGTCTTTCACCTGCATATCAATTAATTCCTTTACGATTTGATATTTACGCATGTCTTGTCCCTGCCCACGCAAAGGAACCGCCAGTTTCTTTATCGCCGTTTGCCACAAGGTACTTTCCGCCAAATCCTCTTCATGAATGCAGGTCGAGGTTAAGCCGTCATCAATGTCGTGATTCAAATAGGCTAAGGAATCCGCAATGTCCACCACCTGAGCTTCCAAGGTCGGCTCTTCTTGCATGTATTTCTTTTCCTGCCCGGGCAGATCATAGACCGTCCGATGTTTTAATATCCCGACCAGCACTTCCGGCGTTAAATTTAATCCATCGAACTGCGGATAACGTTTTTCAAGTTTGGTCACAATATCAAAACTACGTTGATTGTGATTAAATCCCCGGAGACCCGCCTCTTTCATAATTTGATTTAAGGCGTCTTCTCCGGCATGACCAAAAGGCGGGTGCCCTAAATCATGAGCCAGGGCAATGGCTTCAATCAGGTCTTCATTTAAACGCAAATTGCGACCAATCGTACGCGCGATTTGGGCGACTTCAATCGTATGAGTCAAACGCGTGCGGTAGTAATCTCCCTCGAAGATGCCAAAAACCTGCGTTTTGTATTCCAGTTTTCGAAACGCCTCGCTATGCACGATGCGATCCCGATCTCGCTGAAAACACGTACGGGTTTCATGCGCCGCTTCCGAGTGTTCACGAGGACCGGCGTCACGACTATGCATCGCGTAAACGGCAAGAATTTTATTTTCGCTGTCTTCTATTTCTAAGCGGGTGCGTATCATTAAGTAATTTATGTAACGCAAAAAGTGATTGAGAAATAACCTTGGTGGAAGCGACCACGGGCATAAAATTAACATCCCCGGCCCACCGTGGAACAATATGAAAATGCAAATGCCCCGGAAATCCGGCTCCGGCCGCCCGACCCAAATTTAATCCAATGTTATACCCATCTGGACTCAAAACCCGATCTAACTTAGCTTTAGTACTTTCCAAAAGACCCCAAAGATCCAATTTTTCATCGTGAGACAACTTAGCTAAATCATTAACATGACGATTAGGCAAGACCAACAGATGTCCGTTGTTATAAGGATAAATATTCAAAACAGAAAATGAGCTGGTCGTCCGACTGACCACAAAATTTTCACGATCGCGTTTGACCTGCTTCACAATCCGACAAAAGACACACGGTTTACTTTTTTTACCGAGCATCTTAATATATTGCTGACGCCACGGCGCCCATAGGTTTTCCATAGAATTTTATTTAATCTTGATAATCTTGGCTTTGACTTTATCACCCAAGCATTCGAGGACGCCATAAGAACAGTACGGGGCCGTCACGGTATCGTTAGGGCTGCCGGGATTTAAAAAAAGCGTCCCCTCAATTTCTTCAACGAGCGGCTGATGCGAGTGGCCGAAAATCACCGCATTAAGACGTTGTCCTTTAAATTCCGACCGTACGGTATCCAAAATCGCGCTTCGAGATCCCTCGCCATGGAAAAGCCCAACCCTCGTCCCTTCCCACTCCAGAATCTGAGACCGAGGAAACAGCTTGCGGACAGACGACTCATCCATGTTGCCATGAACCGCTTTTAGTTCTTTTATCTTCTTAAGTTGCTCTACCTCGCGCACCGAGCAAAAATCACCGGCATGTACGATCAAATCCATCTGCCGAAAATCTTTCAGCATTTGTTCGGGCAACGGCAGCGAATGCGTATCAGAAACCACACCAATTTTCATGAAGACACGATAAACGGTTTATTAAAATAATTCAGCAGTGAGTTAATTTCACTTTCATTCCAAATCCACAATCGTTCTTCCAAAGCTTTCAATCGAGTATTCGGATCCATCTCGGATAATGAAATGACCACTCGCCGAAATGGTTTCTTACCGCTTTTCTTGGTTTCGTTAAGAAACACGTTTAACTCCTGTTCATCGAAAGGCTTTTCTTTCAAAACGATAAACCATTCCCCTTCCTCAGAAATGGCCCGGATTCCTTCCACGCAGAATCGCGACTCCGCCGCGAATTTTATCGTTTCAATTTCTCTAAACAAAGATAATTTGTATTTACGACCATTAAGGGAAACCGCATCGTTATCAAAGCATTCCAGCAGTGAAACTACTCTGCTGACCAAATTTTCTTGAGACACTAAAAGGAAGCTTTGATAGGCCTGTTTCAAATCCTCACGGAATTCTGCCACTAAACGCTCTTCGGTCAGATCCAAGGCTCGCCAGCGGCGATCTAAAACATACCTCAGCCAATAGCGCAACAACTTATCTTCTAGATGAAACAACTGACCGTTTTTTATGAGCACACCCTCTTCCGTCAGTTTGGACAACAACGTTGTTAAAGCACTTTTAGCCGTGACCGCTTGAGCAAGATCTGCCGCCTTATTGACACCTCGCGCGACCGCCAGCAAGAGCCGCCCCGACTCTCGCATGGATTTACTCGCAGACAGGTGTTCGATTTTCAGCTCAAAATGTTTGCTTAACACACCCCAAGGCGCAAAAAGCACATTTTCTACCGCTTGGGACAATAGCGGCCAGAAAACTTCTGATTGCTGATGGATAGCACTTAACGACCGTATTTCTAAGCAAAGCATCTGTAAATAAGCAGGGCAGCCACCTGTGAAATCCATAAGAAAATGTCGAATATCACTGCGCATCTTTAATCCGACTAACGATTGTTCAATGTATTCCTGGCTGGAGCGTAAATCAAAACTCCCAATAGACAAAATTTCAAAATTACCAAAAAGCAACGAAAGTTTTTCCGCCAAAATACGTTTAGCCAGCGTAGGGTAAGAGCTGGACAAAACATACAAACAATTCTTCTGAGTCATGACGCGTTTACCCAGCTGGGCAAAAACTTCCTCCCCACACAATTCGCCAAGGACCTGAAATTCTTCCAGAACGATCAAGCAAATTTTTCCACTTTCAAAAGAAAAAATTTCTGGAAGGGATAACAGTTTGCCCAAAGCCTCATCCCATTTGGCCTTCTGGACCAAGTCGAGAACACATTTGATTTCCGCGACCGTTTTCGGTAATACTTTCTGTGTTCCTTGCAAAAGCAACGCCACCTCTTCATAAACCGGCAAACCTTTTCGACGAGAGAAATTGTAAAGCAAACTACAGATAAAACGATCAAATAAATACGTCTGATCTTTACCTTCCAGATCCACGTAAACTTCTACCACGCCGTCATCATCAAGATCACTCAAAAACTTTTGCAAAAGCACCGTTTTACCAACAAAACGATTTCCCATGATCGCCACATTCTGACGATAACCGTCCTTTAAATCACGCAAACGACGCTGTAACGTTGCCAAACAGTCTTTGCGACCTACAAAAATGGTTTTAGGTAACTGGTTCATGGTAAATAGTAGACGGGATTAACTGAAGCCCCTTTTTTTCTCACTTCAAAATAAGCAAAACAATCGTTACCTGAACATCCCACATACCCCACAGGTTCATTCTGAGCGACTTGGTCGCCGACCCGCACCGTCAACTTGGCGTTTTGACCATAAACACTGTTAAAACCATCAGTATGCTCAAGAATGACGGTATGGGCATACCCATTCAAATAATCAGCAAAAACGACTTTGCCTGATCGGGCGGCTTTGACCTGAGTTCCTTCTCGGGTTTCAATGAGCAATCCTTTGGTGATGCGGGAACGATAACGCTCTCCAAAGTGAACCAGCACTCTCCCTTTCACAGGCCAAACAAAAGTCCCATCATCAATGGCAGGAGCCTCATCGATGGACACTTCGCGGGTACTGACGGCACCCGGAATAAAAATCAGTTGGTCCTTCTCAATTTTGCCGGCGTTAGGAATATTGTTGCGTTGTACGATGTTATCCACGTCCACATTGTAGGTTTTGGCGATACGCCACAGGGTCTCCCCTGGTTTTACTTTATGGTAAACACCGCCTTCAACATTCGGGAGTTCTCCTTCGGGAGAACTACTGGGCGACGTGGATTCCTGTCCGGGAGCAGGATGATCAACGGTCGCGCAACCCGAAATAAAAAATAAAACTCCGGCGATGAAACACGCGCTCACCAGCAGATTTTGTTGGAAGAATTTTAAGCGAGGGACGGGAATTGAACCCGCGACGTTCAGCTTGGGAAGCTGACATTCTACCACTGAATTACCCTCGCAAAGAACTGCGTTCTGTTGCTTAAACAAAGATTTCATGACACGCCATCTCTAAGTAATTTTTTAAAATCTTTTATCACCGCCGCCGGATTAGGGGACAAACAAATCTCACGACAAACGGCGACCCGAGTTATGCCCTGCGCTCTGACCAAACTAAGATTACTACGCGTAATGCCACCGATCGCGAATACTGGAAAACTCGCTTTAACCGCGACCCGAGACAATAACGACAATGCCATCGGCTTACGCTGCGGCTTAGTCAACGTTTTAAAAACAGAGCCAAACCCAACATAATCTGCCCGCTCACGTGAAGCCTTGCTTAAATGCTGATCATTCTGACACGAGGTCCCAATCAAAGCCCCGACACCCAGCAGCTTGCGTGCCAATGGCACTGGGATATCATCCTGTCCGACATGCACTCCATCTGCGTTCACCGAAGAAGCGATATCCACTCGATCATTAATGATCATCGGAACTTTGCCTTGGGCCGCTTGCTGAACCTTCTGAGCCAAAGCCATGAAGGAGCGTGCCGTTCCTTTTTTATCCCGCAACTGTAAAAGATCAACGCCGCTACGGACGGCCACCCGGACCAAATCCACTAAAGCCCGCCCCGCGACAACCTCCGTATCTAAAATTAAATACAACTTACAATCGCTTAAAAGTTTTTTGTTCCAGCGCATAGACCCGGTATCGCAATTTTTTCAAATTCAAGGCAGTGGCGGGAGCCAGTAATTTCGAAAACTCTTCAAGGACTCGCAAGGATTCTTTAATCCGTTGAGCGTTAGCATAGAAAATGTCCCGCGTTTCATTACGCTTACTTTCCAGAGGCAACGTCGCTTTGCCCACGTCCCCGCCAATGTCGCGACTGGCCAATAGTTCCTCAAACCCAAACTTTATGACGGCGGCGGTTACGTCATGCCGAATTCGTTTAAAAGAGCTGGCGCCGGCCCGATCATCCAAAACAAACCGACAAACGTCTTCACACACCCGCAAACCTTCTTTAGCCCGGTTATAATTGGCGTCCAACACCCGCAAAAATTTCCGCTGATCAGCGCGCACGGTGCTTTATTTTTTCAATGAGATTCGTCGTGGAAAAATGATCCACGAACTTAATGAATTCGACCTTACCGCCCCGAGACTTGACCACATCGCTACCGGCGACGTCCTTCCCTTTCCAATCCGCTCCCTTAATCAAAATGTCCGGCTGCAAGTAACCAATCAGCTTAAAAGGCGTCTCTTCAGTAAAAATTGTCACATAGTCAACGCAGCCTAACGCCGCCATGACCATAGCCCGAGCCTTTTGAGAGTTAACGGGACGGCTAGGCCCTTTTAATTTTCGCACCGACGCGTCGGAATTAAGAGCCACCACTAAAACCCGGTCGGGACGTTTGGCTTTTTCCAAATAGGTGACGTGCCCCAAATGCAAAATATCAAAACAACCATTGGTAAACGCGATTTTCTTCCCCTGGCGTCGGTGGCGTTCCACGTATTTCCTTAACGCGGGCCAGCCTAATATCTTAGCGCTGGATTTATTTATCACTGAATTCCCGCTCCACTAATTCACAAACCGTATGATATAGCACCATCTGTGATTCCTGAATTCGGGCCGTTGAATTCGAAGGAACAATTAAATTAATGTCTGCCAGCGGCGCCATTTTTCCACCCCCATTCCCCGTCAACGCAATGACCGTCAGTCCCATTTTCTTCGCCTGCTTCATACCTTCAATCACATTGCGGGAGTTACCGCTGGTGGAAATACCAAAGGCAATATCACCTTTTTTACCGATCCCTTCGATTTGCCGTGAGAACACAACCTCAAATCCGTAATCGTTACCCAAAGCCGTTAAGATGGAACTGTCCGTCGTCAAAGCTATCGCCGCCAGAGAGCGTCGCTCTTTTTGAAAACGACCAATAAATTCGGCGGCAATGTGTTGAGAGTCGGCCGCCGAACCGCCATTTCCAAAAAAAAGAATTTTGCCCCCATGTTTTAATGCCGCAATAATTTCTAAAGCGGCTTTCTCAATGGCATCACTGTTATCTTTAAGCGTCAGTTGTTTAACAGTAATGGACTCATTAAATATTTCTTGGATACGTTCTTTCATATCTCTCTTTCTTTCAGGCAAAGAAAACTTTCACCATTTCGTTATAAAGCCCCATATCGACTTTTTTGCGCTCACTCACGGCCTCGGCGATATCGACGTAATGCAGTTTAGCGTCTCGCAAACTTACCATTTTGCCGAACTTCCCTTCTTTGACCAACTCAACGGCCTTGACGCCAAATCGCGTGCCAATCAGGCGATCATACGCGGTGGGCGTTCCGCCACGTTGGATATAACCCAATACACTCACTCGAGTATCGTATCCCGTGGCCTGTTCAATGCCCTTGGCCAAAATTTCTCCCACACCGGCGCGACGCAAATAACCGAATTCATCCACGTATTCACGGCTTAGCGCGTGACCGCTAATTTGGGTTCCTTCTGAAATAACGACAATAGTAAAAGTTTTGCCACGCTTATGACGATTCTTGACAGCGTCGCACACTTCCTGCATATTCACGGTAATTTCGGGAATCAAGATTAAATCCGCTCCACCCGCGATACCCGCCTCCAAAGCGATCCAGCCGGTGTACAGTCCCATGACCTCAACCACCATGATGCGATGATGACTTTCGGCAGTGGTATGCAAACGGTCAATACATTCGGTTGCGATATTCACCGCCGTATCAAATCCAAAAGCATAATCCGTTCCGGATAACGCGTTATCAATTGATTTCGGGACAGCAACGACTTTAATCACTCCCTCACGATGCAATTCCAAAGCGACTTTGAGTGTTTCTTCTCCCCCAACGGCAATAAGGGCGTCTAATCCCCCTCGCTTGTAATTTTCTCTAATTTTTTTAACCATGTCGTTGGTTGAATCTTTCAGGGGATTGACCCGGCTCGTCCCCAAAATAGTCCCACCCCGATCCAGGATCCCGGAAATAGCCCGCAAATCAAGGATCCGCATGTCATTATCAACCAAGCCACTCCAGCCGTTCTTAATGCCCGAAACCACAATATTTTCCATCATGGCTTTTCGAACGACAGCCCGAATGACCGAGTTAAGTCCAGGGCAATCAGCGCCACCGGTAAGAATTCCTATTTTTTTCATGAATGTCCTATGGGTTAGGGTCGATATCCCTTAAAGGGGACAGCAGCGGCCGGCGGCGCGTCCAACATCTCCGCCTTAGCTTTCTTTTGTTTGATATCTTCCGTTGAAATCTTAATGACATGAATCCGCACAATGACAGATTCATCAATTCCAATCGTGTCCTGAATTTTAGATTTGACTAAATCCTGTAATTGCGCCGTCATTTCGGGAATGTTCATATCTGATCTTAAAATGAGACGAATATCTGCTTCTAGACCTTTCTTGGTCGCCAAGACCCCAGATTTAACTTCCTTAATGTCCGGAACACTTAAAATGACCCGGCGAATCATATCTTCAAGCGCGTTTAGTGACACCGTGACACGACCGGCAGGATTATCAAAAGCAATCGTTCGCTCCTGCTCATAATTTCCATAAATCAACCGAGTCGCGAGAAAACTCAATAAGATCATGACCGCGCTGATAATACCGATCACCAACCTGATATCGTTATCGTTATACGCGACGCCCACGTATTCGTGGATTTGGGGCAACGTGATCGAATGCGCCACAAAAGCAATGGCTAATCCGCTAACCAACCAGACTAACAACATATAAAAAAGTACCGCCGTTCGCGTAAAAACTCTCATTCTTTCCCCCTCTCTATCCCATGGATGTTCACATGAACATCTTTTAGACTTAAATCCACTGTCCGCTCAACCGCGGTGCGGACTGTTTCCTGAATTTGCCGTCCGATGTCATGGACGCTAATCCCGTAACGGATCATGACTTTAAGTTCAATAGAGACCTGGTTGTTTTTATCAACGGAGACGGAAATGCCCGGATAGGCACGATACCCTAATAATTCTTTAGCTTTAAAAATAAGATCGGCCGGCATCAGCGCCACTCCATCTAACTCTGCCAACGCCGACACCGCGATATCCGCAATCGCCTTTTTATGGATCTGAATGGAACCTAAATCAACCCGGTTGGTATCCATCATTTGTGATCCTCCCCTAAGTTTTTCATCATGTTCTCCAAGAAATGCGTCGACACCGCACCTTTGACAAACTGTGGATGATTCAATATTTTCTGATGCAAACTGATGGTTGTTTTAATCGGGCTGACATAAAATTCATCTAACCCCCTCAACATGGTGCGAATGGCTTCATCGCGATTTCGGCCATGCACAATCAATTTGGCCACCATGGAATCATAATACGGACTGATCGTATACCCGGGATAAATATGGGTGTCTACGCGCACACCAAAACCACCCGGCAAATTCAATTCCTCGATTTTGCCCGGACAAGGCATAAAATTATTACTGGGGTCTTCCGCATTAATACGGCATTCAATCGCGTGGCCTCGAAATTTAATATCTTCCTGACGCATTTTAAGCTTCCCACCATAGGCCAAACGGATTTGTTCTTTGACGATGTCAATCCCCGTCACCATTTCCGTAACGGGATGTTCAACCTGAATGCGGGTGTTCATTTCCATAAAATAAAACTGGCTAGCACCATCCAGCAGAAACTCAATCGTTCCGACACCACGGTAGTTCGCCGCTTTGGCAGCTTTGACCGCCACTTCGCCCATTTTCTTGCGCAATTTCTCATCCAGTGCGGGAGAAGGAGATTCTTCAATTAACTTTTGATGTCGGCGCTGAACGCTGCAATCGCGCTCTCCGAAATGAATAATGTGTCCGTGATTATCCGCCACGATTTGAAATTCGACGTGACGAGGATCGGAAATATATTTCTCAATGTAAACGGCTGAGTTACCAAAATTGGCTTCCGCCTCATTTTGCGCCAGTGTAAATTGGGTACGTAAAGTCGCGTCATTATGACAGACCCGCATACCCTTTCCCCCACCACCTGCCGCCGCTTTAATAATAATCGGATAACGAATCTTCTTGGCTAATTCCAATGCATCGGTGACCGACTTAATAACCCCGACGCCGCCAGGAGTGACCGGAACACCAATTTTGCGCATTGTTTCCCGAGCCATGACCTTATCTCCCATCAAACTGATAGTCTGGTGGCTAGGACCAATAAACGTAATGTGGCATTCCTCGCAAACCTGAGCAAAATGAGCGTTTTCGGAAAGAAAGCCATAGCCAGGGTGGATCGCTTCGACATCCGTTATCTCGGCTGCCGAAATAATGGCCGGAATATTCAAATAGCTTTCTTTGCTGGGAGCATTTCCGATGCAAACAGCTTCATCCGCAAAGCGGACGTGAGCCGATGTCCGGTCAGCCTGAGAATAGACAGCGACCGTACGAATTCCCATTTCCTTGCAAGCCCGAATGACACGCAAAGCAATTTCGCCACGATTGGCAATTAATATTTTAGAAAACATAAATTTTTAGAATTAAAGCGGTTCGACGGCAAACAACTGTTGACCGAATTCGACGGGTTCGGCGTTCTGGACGGAGACTTCCACGATCTTACCGCGTACTTCCGATTTGATTTCATTCATCAACTTCATGGCTTCAATGATGCAAACAACCTGACCAATCTCAACAATTTGTCCGACATCCGCAAACGCTGGTGCCTCCGGAGAAGGCGCGCGGTAAAAAGTCCCCACCATGGGAGATACGATGGCTTTGGTGGGTTTCTCCAAACTAGCGGCAGAAGCGGTGGAGGCTTGCTCTAAATTTTTGGGAGGGTTTAGTGTTTCTAGACGGTATTCAACCGGACGGCGGGGAAAAGCATCTTGAGGAGCATCAACTACTGATTTTCTTAATTTAATTTTTGAACCTTCTTTTTCAACCTCAATTTCCGCGAGATCGTTATCATTCATCAAATTAATCAGCTCTTTGATTTCCTTTAGGTTCATTTTTGGACCCTTTCAACATAAACCCCGTCGCGGGTATCAATTTTCACCCAATCACCCTGGTTAATAAATAATGGCACCAGAACACTGGCCCCTGTGTCCAGTTTAGCTGGCTTGGTACTCGATTTGGACGAATCACCTTTAACGCCCGGCTCGGTTTCAGCAATCTGCGCCACGATAAAGTTAGCAATCACAATCTTTTGCAATTTGTGACCAAAAAGAATCGCCGAAACTTCCATATTGTCCTGCAAATAATCAATTGCGTGCCCCATCTGTTCCCTGCTGATAGTCAAGTCCTCATAGGTCTCTTTGTCCATAAAATGGAACGTGTCGCCAGAATTGTATTGGTAAATAAATTTACGTTCTTCGAGGAAGGCTTGTTCTATTTTATCGGAATTACGGAAGGTTTTGTCCAAAACGGCATCGGTCTTGATGTTCTTTAATTTGGCGCGGACAAAAGCGGCCCCTTTACCGGGTTTGACATGCTGGGCGTCGGCCACCATCCAAATTTCATTATTCATTTCTAACGCGACCCCCACCTTAACATCGGAAATATCAATTAACACTTAACACCTCACATCCTTTTTTCGTCACTAAAACCATATCTTCGATTCTTATCCCAAATTTACCCGGCAAATAGACACCCGGTTCAACGGTAACTATCATATTTTCTTTGAGCGGTTCATGATTTTGGGAGGATAATCGCGGACCTTCATGAATCTCCAACCCCACTCCATGTCCTAAAGAATGACCGAAATATTGGCCTAACCTTTTGCTCTTTAAATAATTACGCGCTTGAGCGTCAACCTCGCTAGCCTTCACCCCGCTCGCTATCGAGGCAATCGCTTTTTGCTGCGCTACCCCTACGTGCTGATAAACTTCCCTAACGAGGCGCGGTATTTTACCTAGAAAGAAAATGCGTGTCAAGTCGGACTTATACCCATTAATTTCCATTCCACAATCGATCAAAACCGGTTCATTTGCTTTGAGTTTGCGCTCTGTTACTTTAGCGTGCGGTAAGCACGAATTGGGTCCGGAAGCGATAATCGGGGGGAAAGAAAAACCCGCATGATGGCGCTTCACGAATTGTTCCAGCCTACGTAACAGCTCTAATTCGCTCATTCCAATTTTTAAGCTTCGCTCTAGATGATTATACGCCTGGTGATGGAGCTTAAGCGCTTGGCGAACCAGCGCTATTTCATGTCGATCCTTGATTTCGCGTAACTCTTCCACTAAGCCGTTGGCTGCGGCAAGCTTAATCCCGGCAGGTCGATGCTTATTTAACGTATTAAATCCGGCCAAACTAATATGGCGTTCATCAAGTCCTAAAATCCTGACTCGGTTAGTTTGTGCGACTTCAAAAGCTCCCTGAGCGAGTGAATGGCGATATTGTTTGACGGGTATGCCTCTTAAACCCTTCTGGGCCTCCAACACATAACGGAAGTCTGTGATAAAAAAAGACTTCCTGGGGGTCACTAATAACCAGGACTCAGACGCAGGAAACCCGGTCAAATAGCGAATATTAACATCTTTAGTGACTAGATAGGCGTCTAAACGACGGCGGGCAAGACTTTCACTAAGCTGCTTAAGGCGAGTGTTCACGGCCATCAAAAGATTAAGGCCTTTGCGGCTTCCAGACCCAACAAATAACTGTTGACCCCGAACCCGCAAATCTGCCCCTTGGCGACAGGGGCGATTAACGATTTGTGGCGAAATTCTTCACGCGCATGAATATTAGATAAATGCACTTCTACGGTAGGAATACTGACCGCGGCAACCGCGTCCCGAATCGCCACGCTGGTATGCGTGTAGGCGGCGGGGTTAATCACGATGGCGGCAAATTTGGACTTCTTCGCACTGCCGATTAAATCCACAATCTCACCTTCATGGTTAGACTGAACGCAGGTTAAGGACACTTTTGGACCAGCCGCTTTCTTCAGCAGACGATTAATCTCTTCCAGCGTCGTAGTCCCATAAACATCTTTTTCTCGAGTTCCCAGCAGGTTAAGATTGGGACCATGAATAACCAATATCTTTTTCAAAACGTTACTCCTTATTTTTCAGCCTCGTCCACCAGCATCACCGGAATTCCATTCTTAATGGGATATTTGCGAGCGCATTTCAGACAGAGTATTTTATCTTCCTTTAACTCGACGTCCCCTTGGCAAGCGGGACAAGCCAAAATGGCGAGTAATTGTTTGTCGATCATGCCCCGCCCTCCTGCTTTGCCAATTCTACAAAACGCATCTGTAATTCATACAAAGAAGCGTTGAGGGTATCTTCTTCTTGTTTATTCAGATTTCCACGAGTCTTATGTCGCAATAATACCAATGTCTCAATAAAAATCTTAGCCTGCCGTAAATCCTTTTCCGGCAAACCCGAAGCTGGATGAGGCACTTCCCCCAAGAAAATCATGGCCTGATAGGCCAAACTGGACAAATATTCAATAAAGCTGATTTCCGTTTGTGGATCCGGAGGAACTTCTTTTTTAGCGGTAGATTCTATAGCTTGAGAATTTCCAGCTAAGGCACTTTGGGCAGAGGAAGGCTCGACATGACGCGCCTTGCGCTGTTCTTCGGCTACGGTATCTTTCCAGGATTCATCAACGTATTTTTCTTTTTCCATCTCTTTTCACCTTACTCAAAAGTGTGATTACCTTAACATTACCCTCGAGGATTGTCAACCGACCAGGAATCAATCTCAAGAATCACTTACTGATTTATTTAGCAGTCTTTTGTTTTAATTCAAAAGAAATTTCCACGTTAAAAGAAAGCTCCGGATATTTCAAATCAGGTGGGAACGGTGGAAATGGATTTGATTCCCGGATGCTTTTTAAACCAATGTTACGCAGATTAGACTGAGCACTGGTTTTCTCTTCGATCAATTTAAGCTGTTTCAGAGTACCGTCCGCGAGCAAAACAAAGGTTAAATAAACTTGCCCGGATTCCGAATCAACGTAATTCCGGTAAGCTTCGTTTCTGATCTTAGTACGCACCAGCTGATAGTAATTTAAATAAAAAGGGTTATTAATTTTTTCCGACTTCAGAGGAGGAATGGTAATTCGTCGCTCCACAGGCAAACGATCCAGTTGTACCGGTTTATTGGTTAAGCTAATCTGCGAAGACAACTTATTAACTTCCTTGATGACCGGTGAATTCGTTGCTGTCTTTTTGAGCAAAACCTTATCATCAGTCAACTTCTCTTTCTTTAAAGTTTTTATTTCTTCATTCTTTGACTTATCATTGCCTTCCTTGGCCGCCACCTTTTTCTTTTGCTGATACGCCACTTCAATGAGCTTCATATCTTTTTTAGGTTTGACCAGCTGCACAAAAGGCACCTTGGGCAGCAACATTAAGTGCACCATTAACGACGCACCTAACGTATACAGCAACAAACGATTACCTAAAGGAATTCTTTGGGCGACGGAGTACATATCAATTTCGGGACAGTAATTGCCGTAAGAAAAACTTAATAAATCGTAAAGTATCCTTGAGGGGATTAATTTTGCTCACCTCATCTTGATAAATGGTCTTAATCGGAATGGAATGAATCCGAAAACCTTTCCTGGCCGCTTTCATTAATATCTCTGTCTCAATTTCATAGTCCGAAGTAGCCAGTTGAATTTGTTCTAAGACATTAACGCTGACAAGTCTATAACCGCATTGTGTATCCGGGATTTTCTGACCACAAGCCAACGATATCAGACCCGACATCAACCGGTTGGTCCAAAACCTTAATTTGGGCATCCCTTCAGGATTTTCTAACCGTGTGCCAGCAATAATACTATTCGGATATTTTTGTGCCGCCGACAAAAAAGCGTCAATGTCCTCTAGCGCATGCTGGCCATCACCATCCATCATCAGAACGGCATCAAACCCATTTTGTGTCGCATAGGCAAAACCATCGCGCAACGACTGCCCTTTTCCCTGTCGAGTTCCGTGTCGGATCACCAGTGCCCCTTGCTGCCTAGCCAACTCTCCCGATTCATCGGTTGAGCCATCATCAATAACCAAAACTTCGAGCGACCGCTTTCTTAGTCCGGAAACAAGCGACGCTATTGTTTTGGCTTCATTCAGAGCCGGAATTAATACACATATTTTCATGACACCCAAAACTCCCGGAACATCAACCACTGCGTGGGGAACTGCCGAATTTTCTCTTCAATAACCTGCGTATGGCGTTGCATTAAACCACGTAAGGCTTCATCCTCAATCTGGCCATCTACCCGGTCAGGAGGAAAAATTGGCGGATCAAAAATCAGTTCAAACTGCCCCTCAGCGGTTCTCACCAAAAAAGTTGGTAAAATCGGCGCGCCGGTCCGGAACGAAAATACCGCCGCTCCTTTAGGAATTATCGCTTGCTTACCTAAAAAGTTAAGCTTCTCCCCGTGCTTCGTAAAGTCACGATCAGCGAGGAGAGCGATAATTTTATTTTCTTTAAGAACCTCCATGCATCGCCGCACCGCGTTATTAGATGGGATGATTTCGATCCCGTGAGTTTCTCGTTGTTCATTGAATAAATCATTAACCGGGCGTTCTTTATGCGGCAAAGCAATGGCGGCAAAAGGATACCCCAACCGACTTAAAACAACAGCGCCTAATTCCCAGTTACCTATATGTGCGGTCAATAAAATAACGCCTTTTTTCAACTTGAGAATCTCATCCAAGAGTTGTCGGTTACGAATCACCACATGATCTTGGATAAATTCTTTGTTGACGGTTCTGGCCATCCGAAAAAAATCGACCAGGTATTTACCAAAATTACGAAAAACTTCCCGAGAAAGCTGCGGTAAATCCGGCCGACTCCCCATAATGAGCCGCAAATTCCGTCTGACGGCGCGCCGGTCACGCGGGGAGAAATAATACTGTAAATCGGAAAAGAACGAAGCGAACTGATAGGAACCTTTCAAAGAAAGGTGGTTAACGATAAACTGACCAATTTTATAAAGAAGAAATTTAAACATCCTTGAGTGCCGCCTCAAAAGAACCGCCTAGGTCATTGCTTCGTCTCGAAAGCAAATTTCTCCTCGTTTCTTGATAAGGCTGATTCAATATGAGCTTAGCAATGTTGAGGGCCGAATCAGGATGCCCTTGACTAAGAGCGGCCAAGCGCATGCGCTCGAGCTGTTCGGGTTTGCGTAACAACAGCTCTACCTCCTCCCCGACATCACTGGAGACATCCACGTGAATGGCGATGCCGTTTTGTAACAGAAAATCCGTATTGCGCATTTCCTGTCCGGGGAGCGGATCAACGATAACCATGGGCAACCCCTTAGCCAAACATTCCGACGTCGTCATACCGCCCGGCTTGGTTATGATTAAATGAGCGACCTCCATCAAATCCTCAACGTAATTCACATAATCAAAGACCACGAGCTTCTTGTCATCCGGGACTGGAAATCGTTTCAACCATTTGATTAATTTCTTATTGATACCGGCGGTCACCATCACTTGAGAGGGTAAGGACATCTTCAACAAAGACTTGACGACTTGCTTAATGGGACCCAACCCCTGCCCACCCCCCATGATCAAAATAATGGGTCGATCTAAATCAACCCCCAACTTTTTCGCTAAGTTCTTGCGGTCTTTCTTAATAGAAAAATTAGCATGAATTGGGATACCAAATAATTTGACTTTCTGAGGAGAAACGCCTTTAGAGATAAATCGAAACCGAGCGTCTTCAGAAGGAACGACATAATGATCCACTCCCTCGTTGATCCAGTAAGAATGCGGCGCATAGTCAGTCAAAACCCCCACCAGCGTTAACGGTAAATGATGGGCCATTTTGTAATCGGCGATCATGCCACAGGGGAAAGCCTGTGTGCAAATGACCGTATCCGGAGAAAATTCTTTGAATAACTTGTCGAGTTTTTGGTGGCTGGTCTTGTGGAGGTACTTTTTTAGACCTTCCGAACGTTTAAAGACCTTTGGGTTATCATAAAGAAAATCCCAGACTTTAGGGGTGCTTTTGATAATGCTCATGTACGCCTGATTAACCACTTTCTCCAACAAAGGATAAGTGTAACCAAAACCATTAATGCTCATGACCTCCACGGTCGGATCCAACAGCTTGATGGCCTGTTCAATCGCGACCGTCGCGGCGCGATGCCCGGACACCTTGGTGATGTACATTAAAAGAACGCGTCTGGCTTTGGATATTTCGTAAACAGACATTACGCGAGCATTGCCAGAGAATCGCCAATAGCAGCGTTCTGGCCCTCTGGGATTAAAATTTTCTCTATGACGCCGGAAACCGGAGCTGGAATGGCGAAGGTAGCTTTATCGGTCACGACCTCGACTAGATCCTGATCCGCGGCAACGGAATCACCTTCTTTAACATGCCAACAGGCAACAGTGGCTTGCTTGATGCCTTCACCTAGTTCCGGTAAGAGTACTGCGCTCATTTTAGAAGTCGACATAGGGAACACCCTGGTTCAAGATAAAAATTGGTGGTTAAAACGCTCTCGAAAACGGACCTTCACTTCCGCAAGCGAAATAACATTTTTTAATTCGCGTTTAAGCGAAGTCATCGACACATCTAACCCGCAAGGTCGAATGAGCTTAAAGAGCTCAAGATCGGAATTAACGTTAAGGGCCAGGCCGTGATAAGAAACCCACTTTTTGACCCCCACTCCGATCGAAGCGATCTTATTTTTGCCGACCCAAACCCCCGTTAATCCTTTCAAACTATTAGCCAATATACCAAAATCTTTTAATAAATCAATCGTAACCTCCTCGAGTTTTCGCAAATACCCGTGAAGATCCTTACCGCGCTTATCTAAACGTAAAATGGGATAAACTACCAATTGCCCGGGACAATGCAAGGTTACTTCGCCACCCCGATCTATGTCGATGACCTCTACCTTATGTCGGGCTAATTCTTCGGAAGGGACTAAAATATGTTCTCTTTTAGCCAAACGCCCGAGCGTCAAGACTGGCGGATGTTCACAAAAGAAAACTCTTTCTTCACCACCTGATAAAACTTGCAAAACCGCCTCTTTTTGGACCTGCCAGGCTTGAGCATAGTCGATGAGACCCAAATCAATAATGTTCTGGCCAACTAAGGGGTTGGAAATGATCTTTTCCAATAAAATATCCTCTCAATAATGATAATCCCCCGGACCAAGATTAATTTCTTTGCCGGGGGAAAATAAGGAATAAAAATTAACGCAATTGGCGGCAGATCGCGTCTGCCATTTCCCTGGTACCAACCGCTGAGGGATCATTGCGATCAGACTTGAGATCATAGGTCACGTCCTTACCTTCTTTAATGACGGCCCGAACAGCTTTTTCAAGACGATTGGCCGCGTCAAGCTCTCCCAAATGTTTAAGCATTAGGCACCCGGAGAGAATCGTCGCGGTAGGATTGACTTTATTTTTTCCCGCGTATTTGGGAGCAGAACCGTGAACGGGTTCAAATAGCGCGATGCCATCCCCCATGTTAGCTCCGGGAGCAATCCCTAACCCGCCAATCAGACCAGCGCACAGATCAGACACGATGTCACCGTACAAATTAGGCAGCACCAGAACGTCAAAAAAATCCGGCCGCTGAACTAGCTGCATGCACATATTATCCACGATGACATCTTCAAATTGAATCTTGCCTTCATACTCTTTGGCCACTTCTTGAGCAGTCTTCAGAAATAATCCATCAGAGAACTTCATGATGTTAGCCTTATGCACGGCGGTCACTTTACGACGCTTATGTTGAACCGCGTAATCAAACGCGTACTTAACAATTCGCCGCGAAGCGGAAATTGAAATCGGTTTAATCGAAATCGCGGCATCCGACTTGATCTGCCGGGGCTGCAGACTGTTGATTTCTTTAATCAGCTGTTTGGCTTGATCAGTACCGACATCAAATTCTATCCCCGCGTAAAGGTCTTCCGTATTCTCGCGAAAAATCACTAAATCCACGCCTTTTACCGCCTTAGCTCCTTCAAAGGATTGGCAAGGACGAACGCACGCAAACAAATCTAAAGCCTGGCGTAACGCCACGTTAACCGAACGAAAACCTTTACCAATCGGAGTCACGATCGGACCTTTAATGGCGACTTTCGACTTTCTAATGGCATCCAAGACGTGATCAGGCAAGGGTGTTCCGTACTTTTGAATCGCGAATTCACCTACGGGCTGCTCATCCCATTCCACTTTAACGCCGGTCGCTTCAATACACTTCTTCATGGCAGCGGCGACTTCCGGCCCGATGCCATCGCCGGGTAATAATGTAACCTGATAACTCATATGATTCCTAATCCTTCCTGCGATTAACTGAATTTTAAATTATTTTTTAGTTTGAGTTTTGGCGTTCTGATTCACAGCCAACAACTGCTTAAACTCTTCAACATTTTTGACTTTAGCGAGAGCCGTCTCATACGCAATCGCCCCCTGTAAATACAAATCCCGCAAGGAACGATCCATCGTACGCATGCCATATTGACTCCCCGTCTGAATAGCGGTCGGAATTTGTTCAATCGCCTGTTCACGGATGAGATTGCGTACTCCTGGAGTTGCAATCATGATTTCTGTGGCCACGATTCGCCCTTCTCCCTGTGCCCGAGGAAGCAACAATTGGGACACAACTCCTTGCAAACAGGACGCCAGCTGTAACTTGACCTGCTGCTGCTGATGAGCTGGGAAAACGTCAATAATACGTTCAATCGTTTGTGGAGCGTCCGGTGTGTGCAGCGTAGCCAAAACCAAGTGTCCCGTTTCTGCTGCGGTCAACGCCGTCGAAATAGTTTCCAAGTCGCGCATTTCTCCGACTACAATAACGTTCGGATCTTGACGCATACACCGTTTTAATGCGTCCGAAAAAGAATGCGTATCACTGTAAACTTCGCGTTGTTTGATGATTGATTTTTTATTGGAGTGAATATATTCGATAGGATCTTCAATCAGGACGATGAGTGCCGCCCGCTCTTGGTTGATCAAATTGATCATACCCGCCAAAGTCGTTGTTTTACCATTTCCCGTTGGCCCGGTGACCAGCACCAGCCCATTAGGACGCCTGGCCAATTCAGGAACAATCTCCGGCAAACCTAAATCAGTAATGTCCGGGACAAATAGCGGAATGCGACGAAAAGCAGCTTCCACCGAGCCTCGCTGGACATGCACATTAACACGAAAACGATCCAACCCGGATATGGCCAACGAAATGTCTAATTCTCGATCTTTTTCAAATTTTTCTTTTTGTTCATCCGCAAGAATTCCATAAATCATTTTCTTCATCGCATCACGATTTAAAGGTTCAAGCTTGGTCAACTGCAAACGCCCGTCGATTCTTAAAACAGGCGGAGTATCCTCCGTTAAATGCAAATCGGAAGCACGCTCCTGAATCGCCAATAATAACAGTTCACGCAGTTCCATGTTGAACGCTCCTTGGGATATTTGGTTTAAAAAATTTCTGAATATGAATCTATACGGAGGAAGGCCTTACGGCAGGATGAGCTTTTCTTTGGCAATCCATTCACCAAGTCGCTTCAAACCTTCTTTGATGCGTTCCTGAGAGGTCGCGAAACTTAACCGAATATGTCCAGGCGCGCCAAAGCCTTCTCCGGGGATTACGGCAACGTTTACATCATCAAGCAACCGTTTGGCGACCACATTAGCATCCGCAGCGACGCGCGTCAAGTCACAAAACACATAAAATGCTCCTTGCGGACGAACATAACTAATAGCGGGGATTTTATCTAAACATTGCAACATTAAATTTCGGCGCGCTTCAAATTCTCGACACATGGCCCGAACTGTCTCCTCCGGAGCTTTGAGAGCGGCTACCGCGGCCGCTTGACTGATGGAAGTCGGGTTGGAAGTAGAATGATCCTGAAATTTGTTGATGGCTTCAATAATAGGCTTTGGTCCGGCGCAATATCCGATTCGCCACCCTGTCATTGAATACGCTTTAGAAACTCCGTTGACCGTCATGGTTAAGTCATAAATTTCTTTTCCCAACGATGCCAGCGACGTAAACATCAACCCATCGTAAACCAATTTTTCGTAAATCTCATCACTAATCACGTAAAGATGATGTTTAACACAAATTTCGGCGATGGCCTCCAACTCAGATTTTGAGTAAACCGAACCCGTTGGGTTGGAGGGCGAACACACAATGAGAATTTTTGATTTGGGAGTGATAACTTTTTGCAGATCTTGAGGCGTGATTTTAAAATTATTTTTTGCCGTCGTAGGCAACACTTTGACCACGGCACCGGCAGCCTTGACCATCTCCGGATAGCTGACCCAGTAGGGTGCGGGGATAATGACTTCCTCGCCCTCATCGGCTAATACCTGAATAATATTATAAATGGCATGCTTCGCCCCACAGGAAACAGCAACCTGCGAAGGTTGGTAGGAAAGGTTGTTATCTTTTAAGAATTTGGCAGCGATGGTTTCCCTAAGCTGGGGAGTGCCGATGCTGGGGGTATACTTCGTAAATCCGTCTTGAATCGCCTTGATGGCGGCTTGCTTAATAAAATCCGGGGTATCAAAATCTGGTTCGCCCGCGGCAAAACTGACAACATCTTTGCCCTGGCTTAAAAGCTCTTTAGCCCTGGCGGTGATCGCCAGGGTCGTTGAGCCAACCAGCTCTTTAATCCGCCGGTTTATCATCAGATTAATTGAATTTTATATAAGTTCGGTAAATTACTTACCGCCTGAAGGCTTGTTTCCAAAAATCTTCTTAATGCCCGAAACAATGTTCCCGGAAGGTTTGGCTTTTTCTTCTTTCACGGGCCGTTGTTCAGCTCGAGGTAAAGCTTTTTTTGGTTCCGGTTTAGATGGTTTTTTAGGTTCAGCCACCTTCGCTTTTTCCGTTTTGGCCGCAGGTTTCTTTTCGGCGGCATCCGGTTTGGCGCCCTTGGCTACGGCATCGGTTTTAGGCTTAGATACGATGATTTCCGACTTTTCCGTCAGTTCAAGATAAACCAATTGAGCGTTATCCCCTCGACGAAAACCTAGTGGGATAATCCGAGTATAACCCCCTTGACGGGTATTAAAACGCTTAGCGATATTATCAAAAAGTTCTTTAACCAAATTGTGATCAACCAAAATGGCAAAGGCACGTCGCTTATGCGCGAGGGTTCCCTTTTTCCCAAGAGTAATCAATTTTTCAACTAATTTACGAGCTTCCTTCGCCTTCGCCTTCGTGGTTAAGATACGCTGACGCAGCAGCGTCGCTTTAGCCATATCGCGAATCGTGGCCTTACGTAAACTTTGATTTCTTCCTAATCGATTTCCAGCAACGCCGTGTCTCATGTTATTCCTTCTTCTTTAATTTCTTAACATCGACTTTCATTCCCAAACCTAAATTCATCGCTTTAAGCAAATCACCAATTTCGGTCAATGATTTCTTACCAAAATTACGAAAGCTCAAAAGTTCGGCTTCGGTTTTGCGAACCAGGTCGGAAATCGTCTTAATGTTGGCTTCTTTTAAACAGTTAGAGCTTCGCACCGACAATTCCAGTTCGGAAATCGGCAATCGTAATTTTTCATATAACGCTTGCTCTTCAGCCGTAATTTCCTCTTCTTCTTCCTCTTCTTCCGGCAGCTGACCATAGCTGACAAACACATCGAGGTGACGCTGCATAATATTAGCGCCATAGAGTAATGCTTCTTTCGGATTAATACTCCCGTTGGTCCAGATTTCAATGATCAAACGATCATAATCCGTACGTTGACCAACGCGGGTATTTTCGACAAAGAAGTTCACTTTATTGATCGGAGTGAAAATTGAATCGACCGCAATAGTACCCACGGTTTGTAAATCTTTTTTATTGAGATCCGCCGGCACATAACCTCGACCACGAGAAATCTCCAATTCCATATGAAATTGAGTGTCCCGCGTCAAAGTCGCGATATGTAAGTCGGGGTTAATGATCTCAATCGTTTCATCGCAAATTATATCTTTAGCTTTGATTTCGCCTTTCTTCTCGGCCTTAATATAAATCGTTTTTGGGGCTTTGGAATGGGCTCTTAAAACTACGTTTTTGACATTCAAAACAATTTCCGTGACCTGCTCTAAAACTCCGGGTATCGTGGAAAATTCGTGTTGTACCCCATCAATACGGATGGCGGTAACAGCGGCTCCCTCGATGGAAGAAAGCAAAATCCGGCGCAGGGAATTTCCGAGAGTTACCCCGTAGCCTCTTTCAAACGGTTCGGCGATAAACTTACCGTAAAACTGAGTATAACTTTGTTCATCGCAATCGAGCCTTTTGGGCATCTGAAAATCTCGCCATTTAATTCCCATGTTTTCCTCCTGTTGACTTTCTTTAAGAAAATATTTAGTCGCTGAACCTGAACCCTTACATGGAATAAAGTTCAACGATGAGCTGCTCGTTGACGGGATACGTAATGTCCTCACGCTGCGGAAATCGCGCGACCTTTCCCTTATAGTGATCCTTGTCTACCACCAGCCACGCAGGAGCTGTTCGGCTTCCGGAGGCTTCGATGTTCTCTTTAACATTCTTTACACCACGATCCTGTTTAAACTTAAGTTCAATCTCATCGTGCTCATGCACTAAGAAAGAAGGAATATTGACCCGTTGATCGTTCACGTTTACAAAACCGTGCGAGACCATTTGCCGGGCTTCCGAACGGGAAGTCGCAAAACCCATTTGGTAAATCACATTATCCAGACGTCTTTCCAAAAACTGCAAAAGGATGGAACCGGTAACACCCTTCGTCCTTGCGGCCTTGTTAAAATAATTACGGAATTGTTTTTCTAAAATCCCGTAAATTCTTTTAACTTTTTGCTTTTCGCGCATCTGCAAACCATAGTTTGATAACTTGGGACGTTTGGCACCGTGTTGCCCAGGAGCATAATCGCGACGTTCCAAAGCACATTTATGGGTATAGCAGCGAGTCCCTTTTAAGAAAAGTTTCTCACCTTCCCGACGACACAACCGACAGCTCGAACCTAAATCTCTGGCCATTATTCGCTTCCTTTTTAAACTCTGCGTTTTTTACGGGCCCGGCAACCGTTGTGCGGCATTGGGGTCACGTCTTTAATTGAATTAATCATCAACCCCGCAGCTTGCACCGCGCGGATAGCTGATTCCCGTCCAGATCCCGGTCCTTTGACCAGGACATCCACCGTCAATAAACCTAATTCCTTGGCTTTACGGGCCGCTTCGCCTGCTGCGACTTGAGCCGCAAAAGGGGTGGATTTCTTTGAACCGCTAAAACCCACAATACCCGGAGATGACCAAACGATCACATTGCCATTTCTATCCGTGATTGAAACAATAGTATTGTTGAAGCTGGCCTGGATGTGCACGATGCCGCTCGTGACACCCTTTAAATTCTTTTTTTTCGCTTTATCACCTTTTGCCATGATAATCCTCTCTCAAATTTCTATTTCTTTTCAGCCGTAGGTTTAAGCAAAGCGGCCAAGTTTCTCTTTTTTCCCTTACGCGTGCGGGCGTTGGTTTTGGTTCGCTGGCCGCGAGAAGGCAAACCCTTCTTGTGCCGGGCGCCACGGTAAGAACCCGTATCAATCAACCGTTTGATGTTCTGCTGAACTTCCCGACGTAGATCACCTTCTACACGATAATTTTTTTGGATAATTCCGGTAATGCGGGAAATTTCATCTTCCGTTAAATCTTTCGCGCGACGATTAAAATCAATCTTCGCATCAGCTAAAATTCTACGGGCGGTAGTTAAACCAATTCCATACAGATACGGAAGCGCCGCGTCAATTTTCTTCTCTTTGGGAATATCAACACCAAGAATTCTGGGCATAGTTTACAATCCTTATCCTTGTCGCTGTTTATGCTTCGGGTTTTCACAAATCACCCGGACCACATTTCTACGGCGAATGACTTTACATTTACTGCAAATTCGACGAACCGATGATTTAACTTTCATTTTACTTGTTCCGATACGTTATCCTGCCACGGGTTAAATCGTAAGGCGAAAGCTCCACTTTCACCTTGTCACCGGGAAGTATGCGGATAAAATGCATCCGAATTTTCCCCGAAATATGCGCCAACACCTTATGACCGTTATCGAGCTCAACACGAAACATCGCGTTGGGCAACGCTTCTAAAATAGTACCCTCAACTTCAATGAGATCTTCTTTGGCCATTCTTACTTAGTCAAAATCTCAGGACCGTCACCCGTTATGGCAACGGTATGTTCAAAATGGGCTGATGGTTTCCCATCCGCGGTAACAACAGTCCAACCATCCTCCAATACCCTGGTTTCCCAGCTACCCACGTTAACCATGGGCTCAATGGCAAAAACCATTCCTTCTTTTAAAACCGGACCCTGATGAGGTTCGCCAAAATTGGGAATCTCCGGATCTTCATGCAGAGCGCGACCTATGCCATGCCCTACAAAATCACGAACCACCGAGAAATTATTCAGCTCTACGAACTTCTGCACCGCGTGGGATATATCCGAGACATGATTTCCGATCTTCGCCTCAGCAATTCCCTTAAACAACGATGTTTCCGTAACCTCCAGGAGTTTCTTTAAGCGGGCATCAATCTTACCGAGCCCGACGGAAAAGGCGCTGTCTGAATAAAAATCTTCCCGAATGATACCTAAATCGACACTAACGATGTCACCGTCCTTAAGGATTCGGGAACCAGGAATGCCATGAACCACTTCATGGTTGATGGAAATGCAGGTACTCCCAGGAAAACCTCGATATCCCTTAAAGGCTGGCCTGACTTTACGGCTTAGCATGGCTTTTTCAGCTAGCGCATCCAGCTCTTGAGTCGACATCCCAATTTTTAAAGAACGCTTTACTTCCGCCACAATTTCGGCCAGAACTTTTCCAGCCTTGCGCAATAAATCAAGCTCTTGTTTTGTTTTGAGCGTAATCAAATTTTCCGTCGTCCGCGAATTTTTTCAACAAGATAACCTGAACCTCAGGAGCATCTTGATCCGAGTTAACCGGAAGCAATTTTCTTTGTTTTCGATAATATTCCACAATGGGTGCCGTATTGGTTGCGTATTCACTCATACGGGTTTTGATCGTCGCCTCATTATCATCCGCTCTTTGGTAAAGCGGCCCCTGACATTGATCACAAACGCCCTCTTTTTTGGGGGGACGATTTTTCGTATGATATAGCGCTCCGCAAGCTTTACAAACCCGGCGGCCCGTTAACCGGAATAAAATAACCGGCAAAGTGGCTTCCATCGAAATAACGTAATCAAGCGGCTGCTTGATTTCATTCAAGATTTTATCTAAATCCTGGGCTTGAGTAACAGTTCTAGGAAAACCATCCAATAGGTACCCTTGCTTGGGATCAACAGCCTTCAGCCGGTTCGCCACAATCTTGGTCACCACTTCATCTGGAACTAACTTACCATGATCGACGTAGGACTTTAATTCTTGGCCCAACGGGGTTCCTTTTTTCATTTCCTCGCGGAAAATATCACCCGTTGATATGTGAATGATCTTTAAATCACTTTTAAGTAATTCCGCCTGCGTTCCTTTTCCAGCTCCAGGTGGTCCTAACAAAACGAGCTTCATCGTCTAGCCTTTAATTGACCTGAACGCATAAATCCATCGTAATGACGCATCAATAAATGTGATTCAACTTGCTTCATCGTATCCAAAATAACACCTACCACGATTAATACTCCCGTCCCACCAAAGAAGGACGCCACTAAATAAGGAACGCTAAAAGCGGCCATTAAAGCATCCGGCATAATCGCGATGCAACAAATAAACAAAGCGCCCGCCAAGGTAATACGCGTTAAAACGAAATCCAAATAATCCGCAGTCGGGCTTCCCGGGCGAACACCGGGGATAAATCCGCCGTGTTTTTTCATATTTTCGGCAACATCCAACGGATTAAACACAATAGCCGTATAAAAATAACAAAAGAAAACAATCAAAAGTGCGTAAATAATATAATAAACGATATGTCCACGTAACAGTAATTGCGCAAAATTTTGAAACGCTGGCGATGGAATAAAACTGGCCAATGTCGCCGGAAACAATATCAACGACTGAGCAAAAATAATCGCAATAACACCCGACGTATCAACCTTTAAAGGAATATAAGTGCTTTGACCACCATATACTTTTCTACCTACTATTCGGCGGGCGTACTGAACCGGGATTTTACGTTGCCCCTGAGTAATCAGCGTAACCGCCAAAATAACACCCACAAGCATCGCCACCATGATTAAGAGCGTCAGCGGTTGAATTTGACGAACCGTGGCCGACTGCGGAGACATCAATAAGAATAAATTACTCATAGCCGCCGGTGCGGAAGAAATAATACCACTAGCAATCAGCAGAGAAATACCATTACCAATACCTCGCTCCTGGATCTGTTCGCCTAACCACATCAGAAAGAGTGTCCCGGTGGTTAAAGTCAACACGGTCGTTATCCGAAAACCCCACCCAGGGTCATTCACAATTTGCATTCCCTGGAAAGACTGCGGGTTCTCAAGCCACAAAGACACAAAGAACGATTGCACAGTCGCCAAAAAAAGTGTGGCATACCGGGTATATTGATTGATTTTCATATATCCAGTGTGACCTTGGCGTGCTAATTTCTCAAGCGCTGGGAACACGGCCGTCAGCAGTTGAATAATAATCGAACTCGAGATGTAAGGCATTATTCCCAAAGCAAACACTGTGGCTTTTTCTAAAGCACCGCCATTAAACATATTCATAATGGTAAAAATGGTGCCGGTTCCGGTTTGCGACATTCTCTGGAAAAATTCGGCAAGCACGGCCCCGTTGACGCCAGGCGTGGGAATAAAACAGCCAATGCGATAAACCACAATAAGCCCCAACGTAAAAAGAATCTTCTTCTTTAACTCAGGGATTTTAAAACAATTGGAAAAGGCCGCGAGCATAAGCGGTTATTGTGATTTCTCCTGCGTTTTCAAAGAACTCAATTCAACCACTTCCGCCTTGCCGCCAACTTTCTCGATTTTTTCTTGAGCGGACTTTGAAAAACTATTGGCTTTAATGGTTAACCCTTTGGCAATTTCACCATCCCCTAATACTTTAAAGGGTTTGGCTAAACTTTTGATAATCCCGTGTGTTTTTAAATAAACAGCATCCACGGTCGTCCCTTCTTTAATTCGGCGAAGGCTTTCCAAATTCACGACTTGATAAACGATAGGGGCTTTGGCTCTAAAACCGACTTTAGGCAACCGCTTGATTAACGGCATCTGCCCACCTTCAAGACTGGCGTGAATACCCCGACCAGGTCGTTGACCTTGACCATTATGACCTCGGCAAGACGTTTTACCGTGGCCGGATCCAGATCCCCGACCGACAATCTTGCGACGTTTCCGGGATCCAACAGGTGATTTTAATTCATTCAACAACATAGCAATAACTCCTATTTAGCCGCCACCGGCTCAGAGGAAACGGGGGCCACATTTTCCGGCCTGGCTTTTAATCGGCTTAATCCATCAATAGCCGCTTTAACAACATTGATGGGATTGTTGGAACGATGACATTTCGTTAAGATATTACGAATTCCGACTGAGTCACAAACGGCTCGCACGGGACCAGCCGCGATAACGCCCGTACCTTCCGAAGCAGGTTTTAACATGACTTGTGATGCTCCGCAGCAACCAATCACTTCATGAGGAATCGTAGCTTGGTATAAAGGAATATAAATCAAACTTTTTTTTGCGGCTGACAATGATTTGCGGATCGCAAAAGCAACTTCTCCCGCCTTTTGCAACCCATAGCCGACTCGACCTTTTCCATCCCCAACGACCACCAGCGCGCTAAAAGCTAAACGCTTATTACCTTTGGTAACTTTAGTAACGCGGTTAATGGTAATAACTTTTTCCACAAATTCAGAAGCGACCGCTTCGCGTTTACGCGGCATGGGCTTTCGGGGACCTTTTTGTTTGCCACGCGGCCCTCCCTGCCCAGCACCCGCTTCGGCATTCTCGCCACCAGCGGCAGCATTGACTTCCGGATTTGCATTTTCAGGATTCTTACTTTTTTTGTCAGCAGTCATAGAGATAACTTTATGTTATTAGATTAAAATTCGAGTCCGGCGTTACGGGCGGCTTCCGCGAAAGCTTTGACCCGCCCATGAAACAAATAACCACCCCGATCAAAACAAACTTTTTTAAACCCCTTGTCTTGGGCGAGCTTAGCGACCGCTTCTCCTAAAACAGTAGCGGCATTGACATTACCACCCGTTTTGACTTTAGCTTTCAATTTTTTATCCAGGGTCGACATGCCTAACAAAACCTTACCCTGAGTATCGTCAATTAACTGCGCATGCAAATTTTTCAAACTACGGTGCACGGCTAAACGAGGTTTTTCTTGAGTACCGCTGAGTTTATGGCGAATTCGCTCATGACGGAACATTCTTTTATTATCTTTAGTTATCATAATCTTATTCTCAGCCTTTACTTAGTTACGGCCTTACCTTGTTTACGACGTACTTTTTCACCTGCGTAACGAATACCTTTGCCTTTATAAGGTTCCGGCGGTTTGATCGCTCGAATCTTGGCGGCAACGTTACCTAAAACAGCATTATCGGAGCTTTCTAAAGAAATTTCCGTCGGCTTAGGCATGGCCACCTTGACTCCAGCAGGAACTTCAAAATCGACCTGATGGCTAAACCCTAAGTTCAGAGTCAATTTTTGACCAGTAACTGCCCCACGAAAACCTACTCCCTGGATTTCCAAATCAATTTTATGTCCTTGGGTAACGCCCTTAAGCATATTAACCAAGTTGGCCCGAACGGTCCCATGATTTGCGCGATCCTGTTTGGAATTGCCCCCGCGGAGCACCATAATTTTGTTATCTTTTTGTTCAACGGTAATTCCGCGTGGTACTTTTAAAGCCACTTTGCCTTTAGGACCGTTAACCAGTAAGGATCCTTGATCAAAAGCAACTTTTGCATCTTTGGGTAAATCAACTGGAATTTTTCCTAAACGAGACATGGTAGAAGATCCTCAATAGCTAAATTACCAAATGTAACAAATAACTTCACCACCAACACCATTCTTGCGCGCTTCACGATCATTCATCACACCGCGAGAGGTAGTGATAACGGCGGTTCCTAATCCATTAATAACCCGCGGGACTCGATCGCTAGTACAATAGACTCTCAACCCGGGTTTAGATATTCTTTTTAAGCCAATAACGGAAGGCTTTCGATTTAGGCTATATTTTAAATAAACTTTAAACATGCCCTGCTTATCGTCCTTCAACAAACGAAAATCTTCAATGTACCCATCGGCCTTAAAAATTTCCAAAATCTTTTGACCCAAGCGCGAAGCTGGGATGTCGACGGTTTCCTTGCGAGCATGCAAAGCGTTGCGGATACTGACTAACAAATTACTGATTGGATCGGTTAACGACATATTGATTTCACCTTTAGTTCGTAACGAGTTACCAGCTGGCTTTTCTGACTCCCGGAATTTCCCCTTTCCAGGCTAGTTCGCGGAAGCAAATACGGCAGCAACCGAACCTTCGCAAAAAGGCTCGCGCGCGACCGCATAAAGGACAGCGATTGTATTTGCGGACGGTAAATTTGGGGGCCACTAAACACTTATTTCTTAATGCTTTTCGTGCCATAAAACTTATGCTCCTTTTGCAGCAGTTTGTACCGGCTGATGTTGGTGCGTAAAAGGCATTCCCAAGAGCCTTAACAGTTCCAGAGTTTGATCTTTACCTAACTTTTTGCTATTTCTTTTAAATACAAAAGTAATATCCATCCCTTGGGTGTGAGCAATGCGCCCGACATCAATTTCTGGAAAAATCGCTTGTTCCTTCAACCCTATCGTATAATTTCCCTCACGATCAAAAGATTTACGGGAAACACCGTTAAAATCACGAATACGAGGTAAAGTTAAATTGACCAACCGATCCATAAATTCATACATCCGATTACGACGTAAGGTCACCTTGCAACCGATGGCGGCGTTGAGCCTTAACTTAAAGTTAGAAATGGCTTTTTTTGAATGCCGAATCTGCGGTTTTTGACCGGTAATGGTTCCTAAATCTTCCGCGGCCTTATCAATAATTTTGTGATCATTGAGGGCCTCTCCAACCCCCATGTTGACGACTATTTTGTCCAAACGAGGGACAGCATTCACATTTTTGATCCCGAATTTTTTTTGCAGTTCGGGGACAACTTCATTCTCATATTTTTCCAAAAGACGCGGTTTCATACTAAATCACAGCTCCACTTAGCTTAGCTTTACGGACTTTGCTGCCATCCTTGAGCACTTCCGAAGAAAACCGGGAAGGTTTATTATTTTGCTTATCCAACAACATTAAATTAGAAAGATGAATCGGCATCTCAATATCAATAATGCCGCCCTTCTGGTCCTGTTGAGTGCGACGCTTGGCTTTCTTAAACAAGTTGATATTTTCTACCAAGGCGCGTTGCTCTTTAGGAAAAATCCGCATGACTTTTCCCGTTTTACCTTTATCTTTACCGGTGATAACCATCACCACATCGTTTTTCTTAATTCGTAACATGACTAAATAACCTCGGGGGCTAACGAAACAATTTTCATGTATTCCAAATTTCTCAACTCACGAGCTACCGGACCAAAAACGCGAGTCCCTTTAGGGTTACCGGCTTCATCAACGATCACGCAAGCGTTCGTATCAAAACGAACATAAGTTCCATCTGAACGGCGAATGGCCTTCTTCGTACGCACAATAATCGCTTTAGCTTTCTCGCCTTTCTTGACCGCCGCATCCGGAGAAGATTCCTTAATATTGACTCTCACTAAGTCACCCACGTGAGCCGTCATTCTTCCCTTACTGTTTAACGTGCCAATAAACGAAGCCTTTCGAGCCCCGGTATTGTCTGCAACATCCATAATAGTTCTTAAGAAAATCATGACAACCCTCTAACCTTGAGTTTTCAATACTTCAGTAATGACCCAACGTTTGTCTTTTGAAATCGGGCGGGTCTCCATAATACGAACCACATCCCCACTTTTCGTGGCGTTCTTCTCATCATGCGCTTTAAATTTAACCGCATGACGAATAGTCTTAGCGTATTTGTCGTGCTTGGAGGCCCAACGAACCTGAACAACGCGAGTTTTGTTCATTTTGTCGCTGACAACCGTACCGTTTAAAAATTTTCTCTTATTTACTCTTTCCATCTTTAGCTCTTTCTTTAAGTACCGTCAGAATTCGGGCAATATCACGACGCAAATTACGGAAACGTCCCGGTTTCTCGACCCGGCCCATTTGCCTTTGAAAACGCAAGTCAAATAATTCTTTCTTAAGACTTTTTTCTTTTTGATTTAGCTGCTCAACATCGAGCGCTCGTATTTCTTTAGTTTTCATAAATTCGCCTCTTAGCGCGTTTCGCGAGAAATAAACTTTGTTTGCACCGGCAGTTTAAAAGCAACCAACCGAAAAATCTGTTTGGCAAAAGCTTCCGGAACCCCGGACATTTCAAACAGCACTTTGCCTCTTTGAATCGGGCAACCCCAGTGATGCAAATCGCCTTTTCCCTTTCCCTGACGAGTTTCCGGCGGCTTCTTGGTAACCGGCTTACGAGGAAAGATGTTAATCCAGAGACGTCCGGCGCCACGGGATTTACGGGCGACGACGACACGAGCGGACTCAATATGATTACTTTTAATAAATCCATTTTCAATGGATTTCAAACCGAACTCACCATATAGCAGGGAATTCCCCCTGGTGGCAATGCCGCGGTTCTTGCCGCGCTGCATTTTTCGATACTTAACTCTTTTTGGCATCAACGCCATAGACAATACCTCTACTAACTTAGGCTGCTACTTTTTCCTGTGGTTTTTCTTCTGTCTGCAAATCTGACGGGGCCTGACCTTCGATAACATCCCCTTTATAAACCCAAACTTTAATTCCCAAAATTCCGTAAGTCGTTAAGGACTCGGCAAACCCGTAGTCAACATCGGCTCGAAAAGTATGTAAAGGCAGCTTGCCTTCCTTATAAGTTTCGGAACGCGACATTTCCGCACCACCCAATCGGCCGGAACATTTAATCTTGACCCCCTTAGCGCCAGACTGCATCGCTTGCTCAATGGCACGTTTCATGGCACGACGAAAAGCAACTCGTTTTTCTAACTGAAACGCAATACTTTGACCAATAAGCTGGGCATCAATAGACGGATTCTTAATTTCCTGAATCTCAACCGCAACTTCACGGGTTGAAAGCTTACCTAATTCGGTTCTTAATTTATCAATATCCGCACCACGACGACCAATAATCACCCCGGGACGAGCCGTACAAATTCTAACTTTGATTTGATTCGCCAAGCGCTCTATTTCAACTCGCGACACCGCCGCCTGAATAAATTTCTTGGTAATATATTTTCGAATTCGGTAATCTTCCTGAATATTTTTGGCGAAATCTTTTTTCTCCGCGAACCACAGACTACGCCAATTTTTAATATAGCCGATTCTTAGAATTAAAGGACTTACTTTTTGACCCACGTTTTATCCCCTTTACTATTTGGTAATAACGTCTAACTCAATGGTTATGTGCGTTGTGCGCTTCAAAATTCCTGAAGCCCGACCAAAACTCGCAGCGCGAAATCTTTTCCACATCGGGCCATTATCAGCCACGATGCGAGAAATAAAAAGCTGTTCTTCGTTCAACCCTTTTTGTTTGGCCGTGCTAACGGCGGAATGTAAAATTTTCTTCACCGGCTTGCAGGCACCTTTGTTGACGTGAGTAAGAATAGCCGTTGAGCTAATGACATCTTTACCTCTGATCAAATCAATGACCTGTCGCATTTTTAGCGGTGAAATTCTGATAAACTTTCCTTTAGCTTTCGCAATCATAGTATCAACCCAATCAATTCAACAATTATGTCTTATCTGGAGATTTTTTAGCTTTAACGCCGCCGTGTTTTCTAAAAATACGGCTGGGAGCGAATTCGCCAAGTTTATGCCCGACCATATTTTCCGTTACAAAAACGGGGACGTGTTTATGGCCATCATAAATGGCGACTGTATACCCAACAAAATCAGGAGCGATGGTCGAACGACGCGACCAAGTCTTAATCGGCTGGCGCTGACCCGATTTTGCCATTTTCTCAACTTTCTTCTGCAAGTGCTCGTCAATAAAAGCACCTTTGTTAATTGAACGTGCCATATTATGCCCTTCGTTTGACGATCAATGAATCGGAATATTTTCTACGCTTTCTCGTGTGATACCCCTTAGTAGGTTTTCCCCACGGAGTCACGGGATGCGGATTACCCTGAGGAGCTTTACCTTCACCACCACCGTGAGGATGATCATGTGGATTCATGACCACACCACGGGACTGCGGACGGCGACCTAACCAACGGCTACGACCGGCTTTACCAATGGAAATAGTTCCATTCTCTACGTTACCAATTTGACCAATCGTGGCTCGACACAATAATGAAACTTTACGAACCTCACTAGATGGCAAGCGGATTTGACCAAAACCACCTTCTTTAGCGAGCATCTGTGCCGATCCACCCGCAGACCGAACTATTTGTCCACCTTTGCCAGGCGTTAGTTCAATATTATGGATTGCCGTACCGAGAGGAATGCGCGACAAAGGTAAACAATTACCCGCCTTAATGTCAACATCCTTATCCACAGTGCTAATGACCTGGTCGCCCACTCTCAAATCCAAAGGAGCCAAAATATAGGCCTTTTTCTTATCGGCATATTCAATCAACGCAATACGACTCGTGCGATTGGGATCATATTCAATACCCAAAACTTTTGCGACTGCATCAATACGATCTCTTTTAAAATCAATCAAACGATACTGACGTTTGTGCCCACCGCCGCGATGACGTGAGGTAATCCGCCCATTACTATTACGGCCACCTGATTTTTTTAATGGACGCAACAATGATTTTTCCGGATAAGACTTCGTGATTTCTTTGAAATCAGGAAGCATCGCATGACGCAAACCGGGAGTTGTGGGTTTAAAAGTACGCAATCCCATGTTAACTTACCTCAATTTTTTGCCCTTCACTTAGGGTCACAATGGCTTTTTTCCAGTCGCTGGCATAACCAAAATCCGAACGAACCCGACGACGCTTACCGGGAACAATAACCGTGTTAACACCATCAACCTTTACCTTATAAATTTCTTCCACGGCTCTTTTGATGTCAATCTTTGTGGCATTCTTCGCGACACGAAAGAGATACTGACGGCTTGCTTCTTGAACAGTTCCCTTCTCGGTACGAATCAGGGTTTCAATAATATCGTAGGCGGTAATCATTTGACTCTCTTTAATAAATTTTGAAAAGCAGATTTAGTGACCAATAATTTTCTATTTCTTAAGATATCGTACGCGTTAACATCCTGCGCGCGCATCAAATTAAAGAATGGCAGGTTACGTGAGGCCAGCATTACCTTCTCATCCACGCCATCCCAAATAGCCAAAACCTTACCTTTTAAATTAAGCACTTTCAATATTTTGGCAAACTCTTTGGTTTTTGCGTCCTTAACCGCCAATTCAGAAATGCAGGTTAAATCTTTATCTTGGAATTTCGCGTTAAGACTTTCCCGTAACGCGCCAATTTTGATTTTTTTAGGAACCGTATAGGAGTAATCTCTCGGAACAGGACCAAAAACAACCCCACCGCCCATCCATTGCGGAGCACGAATCGACCCTTGACGAGCCCGACCGGTACCTTTTTGACGAAAAGGTTTTTTTCCCCCACCGGATACTTCCACCCGATTTTTGGCTTTCGCTGTACCGGCACGCTGATTGGCCTGATACATCAAAACCGCTTGGTGCAAGAGATCTGAATTAACCTGGGGACGAAAAATCGTGTCAGGCAACTCAATCGTTTCTTTTTGTTTTCCTTCTAAATTTAATACAGGCAATGATGGCATGTTACTTACCTTTTCCGCCGGTTTTTGCTTTAGCTTGTTTCATCGGATTTTTCTTTTTCTCAACCACCACTCTCACTTCATCCAGTGCCTTAAAGGCCTTTTTGCGGGAGAGATTAATTTCCAAATACCCATTACGGTGACCAGGAACAGCGCCTTTTAGCAACAAAATGTTATCATCCAAGTCAACCTGCATAACCCTCAATCCTTGAGTCGTTATGGTTCGATGCCCCATATGACCAGGCATGTGCGTACCACGCAAGACGCGAGAAGGATCAGAGCTGGCACCAATGGACCCGACGCGACGGTGATGCATCGAACCGTGAGCGGCCGGACCACCACTCCAGTTCCAGCGCTTCATACCTCCCTGGAAACCTTTTCCGATAGATACCCCGCGAACATCGACAAAGTCACCGGCCTTAAAAAGATCGGCTTTGATTTCCTGGCCAATTTTGTAATCCTTATTGTCCGAGGAACGGAATTCTTTGACCACCCGCAAAGGTTGCACCCCAAGCTTTTTAAAAAAGCCCTGGCGAGGTTTATTCAAACGGGCTTCTTTAACCGGTTCAAATCCAACCATCACCTTGAGAGGGACGTCAATAGTTTTGAGAACATAGCATGGGCCAACTTCAACAGCAGTGACGGGAACAAGATTGCCATCACGGTCAAAGATTTGCGTCATGCCTAATTTTTTTCCAATTAGACCGCTAATCATAAACCAATCGACTTTTTATTGTTTTATTTCGACATCAACCCCCGCCGGCAGGTTTAGCTTTCTTAAAGCTTCCACAGTCTTGGCGGTTGGTTCGATCAAATCAATCAAACGCTTATGGGTTGCAAGCTGAAACTGTTCTCTAGATTTTTTATCAATAACCGGAGAACGCAACACGGTATACAGCTCCTTTTTTGTCGGGAGCGGAACCGGGCCAGAAACCTTCGCCCCGGTACGGATAGCCGTGTCCACAATCTCTTGAGTCGATTGATCAATTAACCTATGATCGTAAGCCTTCAGCTTAATTCTAATTTTTTGAATACCTGCCATGATTCAACCTAACTGCTAGCAATCCTTTGTTGTTAATTATTTAATGATTTCAGAAATAACGCCGGCCCCAACGGTACGACCACCTTCACGGATGGCAAAGCGTAATTCTTTTTCCATGGCAACCGGAGTAATCAACTCCACTTCCAATTCCACGTTATCTCCGGGCATACACATTTCAACACCTTTAGGAAGCTCGGCAGAACCCGTAACGTCCGTAGTGCGGAAATAGAATTGCGGACGATAGCCCTTGAAAAACGGGGTATGACGGCCACCTTCTTCTTTGGTTAATACGTAAACAGTCGCTTTAAACTTGGTATGCGGCGTAATCGAACCCGGTTTCGCCAACACCATGCCGCGTTCCATGGTCCCTTTATCCATACCTCTCAACAGGAGACCAACGTTTTCTCCGGCGCGACCTTCATCCAATTCCTTACGGAACATTTCAATACCCGTGATAACTGTCTTTTGGACATTGGGACGTAACCCAACGCAATCAACTTCTTCCCCAACTTTACAAATACCTCTTTCAATTCTACCCGTCGCAACGGTACCACGACCGGAAATCGAGAAAACGTCTTCCACCGCCATAGAGAACGGCTTATCCAAATCACGTTTCGGTTCCGGAATAAATTCATCAACCGCTTTCATCAAATCGAGAATCGGTTTTGTCTTGACCGGATCTTTAGGATTATTTAAAGCATCCAAAGCGCTACCACGGATAATAGGGGTTTTGTCACCCGGGAATTTATACTTCGAAAGCAAATCTCGGACTTCCAATTCAACCAAGTCCAAAAGTTCTTTATCTTCGACTTGATCGCATTTGTTCAAAAAAACAACAATCTGAGGAACGTTGACCTGACGGGCCAACAAAATATGCTCACGGGTTTGAGGCATCGGACCGTCCGTCGCAGAAACGACGAGAATAGCACCATCCATCTGAGCTGCACCGGTAATCATGTTCTTGATATAATCAGCGTGACCAGGGCAGTCAATATGCGCGTAGTGACGAGCCGGGGTTTCATATTCCAAGTGAGAGATATTAATGGTAACACCACGCTCTTTTTCTTCAGGAGCGTTGTCGATAGAATCATAAGAACGGGCTTGAGCAAGACCTTGGCTGGACAAAACAGTTGTGATCGCGGCGCTGAGCGTTGTCTTACCATGATCAACGTGACCGATCGTTCCAATGTTTAAGTGCGGTTTATTACGTACGAATTTTTCCTTAGCCATGTCCTACCTCCCGTTTTTTATTTTGTCTGACCTTGATTTTTACGTTTTTCTTTCAGCGTTAATTTCTTTTCTAGCGCCAATAATCTTTTCAGCGATATGATTCGGCACATCGGCATAAAAAGCCGGTTCCATTGAATACGTAGCACGACCCTGCGACAAAGAGCGCAAAGCATTAACGTAATTAAACATTTCGGATAAAGGAACTTCGAGGCGAGCAGTCTTGAGCTTACCACGTGTACCGCTGGAAATCATTTTGGCACGACGAGTATTAAGGTCACCGATAACAGGACCCCAGTAATCTTCCGGCGTCACGATTTCGATATCCATAATCGGCTCTTGAAATTTTGATTTGGCCAAACGCAGGGCTTCTTGTAAGGCAATGCGACCAGCCATCTGGAAAGCCAATTCACTTGAGTCAACATCATGGTAGGAACCGTCCACCAAAGTAACGACAATATCTGTAACCGGGTAACTCGCTAAAATACCGCTTTGCGCCGCAATCATAATACCTTCTTCTGAAGGCTTAATGTATTCACGCGGGATATTACCACCCTTAATTTTATTGATGAAAACGACGCCTTTGCCTTTCTCTTCGGCAGGTTCGACGTCAATCACGACGTGACCATACTGACCACGACCACCGGACTGTTTAACAAACTTACCAACAACCCCAGAGACTTTTTGGGAAATGGTTTCTTTATACGCAACCTGCGGACGACCGATGTTGCAATCCACATTTTGTTCACGCTTCATGCGGTCAATGATAATTTCCAAATGCAACTCACCCATACCGGAGATAATGGTCTGTCCCGTTTCCTGGTTGTAGTTAACTTTTAAAGAAGGATCTTCATCCAGGAATTTTCTCAAGGCCAAACCGAGTTTGTCCTGATCGCCTTTGGACTTCGGTTCAATTGCCATTGAAACAACTGGTTCAGGAACACGCAAGCTCTCCAAGACAATAGGATTAGCTTCATCGCAAAGCGTTTCACCGGTCTTACTATCTTTCAAACCAACTAAAGCGACAATTTCTCCAGCGGCAGCGCTTTCAGCAATTTCTTGCTTATTAGCGTGCATAATGACAATTTTTGAAATTTTTTCTTTAGATTTCTTATTTGTATTCAAAACCTGCGTACCAGAAATCAATCGGCCAGAATATATGCGGGTAAAGAATAATTTACCGACATACGGATCAGATAAAATCTTGAAAACCAAAGCGCTAAGCGGCTCATCCGCAGAAGCCTTACGAATGGCTTCTTCTTCCTCTTTACCAGGAACCTTACCTTTAACCGGAGGAACATCTAAGGGATTCGGTAAGAATTCGGTAACGGCATCCAAAACCATCTGAACACCCTTATTGCGCAAAGAAGACCCACAAAGAACCGGCACAAATACACACTTCAAAACTGACCGACGAATCGCGGCATAAATTTCCGGGATAGAGATCTCTTTTTCTGAGAGAAAACTTTCCATAATCGCATCATCGACTTCAGCTAATTTTTCGATTAATTTGTGACGATACTGCTTGGCTTGCTCTTTAAATTCGGCAGGGATTTCGGAACGGACTAAATTAACACCTTCGGGATCAGAATAAGTAATGTATTTTTCATTAATTACATCAATTATGGCCCGAAAAGAATCTTCGGAGCCAACCGGCATTTGAATAGCAACGGCATTAGCTCCTAAGCGATCGTGCATTTCTCCAATAACACGATCAAAGTTTGCACCCAAACGATCCATTTTATTAATGAAAGCGAGCCTGGGAACTTGGTATCTATCAGCTTGACGCCATACTGTTTCAGTTTGCGGTTGAACCCCGCTACATCCACACAAAACAACGACGGCACCATCCAAAACTTTAAGCGAACGCTCGACTTCTACGGTAAAGTCAACGTGCCCAGGAGTATCAATTAAATTAATTTTACAATCTTTCCAGAAGCAAGTGATGTTGGCAGCCGTAATCGTAATACCGCGTTCCTTTTCCTGAGGCATCCAATCTGTCGTCGTGTTCCCTTCATCCACGGTTCCCATTTTGTGAATGACACCCGTGTAAAAAAGAAAACGCTCTGTAGTCGTAGTTTTACCGGCATCAATGTGCGCGATAATTCCAATATTTCTATATTTATCTAGCGGATAAACTTTAGGCATTCTATTACCACCTTAAATGGCTAAAAGCTTTATTGGCTTCTGCCATCTTATGCGTTTCGTCACGTTTCTTAATGGCCGCGCCTTCACCCTTATAAGCTTGCACTAACTCATCGGCCAACTTAACCACCATGGGTTTACCCTTTTTGTTTCTTGCAAAATCTCGCAGCCAACGCATCGCTAAAGAATTTCCTCGAGTAGCGCTTACTTCAATTGGAATTTGGTAAGTAGCGCCACCAACACGTCGCGGCTTTAACTCTAAACGTGGTCTAACATTATCCAATACTTTAGTAAATGCTTTCACAGGCCCCTCTTCGGAAGTTTTTTGAGTCAACGTTTCCAAGGCGCCATACACGATTCTTTCCGCCACTGACTTCTGCCCATGAGTCATCAAAATATTAATAAAGCGATGAACAATCGGACTATTATATTTTGGATCCGGATAAACTTGCCTTTTATCTGCCGCACGTCTACGCATGAATATTACTTCTCCCTCTTAGCGCCATACTTTGATCTAGATCTTTTTCTTTTCGCAACACCCGCTGAATCTAACGTACCTCGAACAATATGATATCTCACACCCGGCAAGTCCTTAACACGTCCCCCACGCACCAAGACAATTGAGTGCTCTTGCAAATTGTGTCCTTCCCCAGGTATATACGCCGTGACTTCATTTTTGTTGGAGAGACGAACTCTCGCAATTTTTCTGAGCGCCGAGTTTGGCTTCTTCGGCGTCATCGTTCTTACCTGCAAGCAAACTCCTCGACGTTGAGGACAAATGGTTAACGCCGGTGATTTACTCTTTTTCTTCTTGAAGCTTCTTCTGACTCTGATCAGTTGTTGAATTGTCGGCATATTTTTCTAATTCTATTTCTTCAAAGTTTTGTAATCCGGTTCCCGCAGGAATCAAGTGACCAACAATCACGTTTTCTTTTAGGCCACGTAAATTGTCAATTTTACCCGATGATGCGGCTTCTGTCAAGACTCTTGTTGTTTCTTGGAAACTGGCAGCAGAAATAAAACTCTCCGTCGACAAAGACACTTTAGTAATGCCCATCAACTGTGGAGTTGCTTTCGCCGGCTTTCCTTTTTTCTTTAATACATCCTGATTCGCTTTTTTGAATGTCATGCGATCAATAATTTCTCCGACTAAAAATTCAGTATCGCCGGATTCATCGATCTTTACCTTCTTTAACATTTGCGAAATAATAAGCTCAATATGTTTATCGTTAATACGAACCCCTTGCAAACGATAGACCTCTTGAATTTCATTTAACAAATATTCTTGCAAAACTTTATCCCCGCAAACACGTAAAATATCCTGAGGAACCACTGGCCCTTCCGTCAACTGTTGGCCAGCAAAAACGCGATCGCCCTTATACACATTAGGGTGTTTACCATGAGGGATGGAATATTCTTTTTGCATCCCTGTTGCCGCGTTCTTAACAACAATAGTCCTCAATCCCTTACGATCCTCGCCAAATTCAACAAGTCCATCAATTTCACTAATGACAGCAGGATCTTTGGGTCGGCGAGCTTCAAAAAGCTCAGCGACGCGCGGTAAACCACCCGTAATGTCTCTTGTTTTGCCCGCGCCTCGAGGAATTTTGGCAACTAATTCACCGGCGCTGACCGTCTGTTTATCTTTGACCAAGATATGCGCCCCGACAGGAATGGAGTAAATTCCAGCCAGCTCTTTTTTATCATCCGTAATGATTATTTGCGGATGATATTCTTGTTTGTGTTCAACAACCACACGTTCGGTAATACCGGTAACAGGATTTTCTTCCTCAGTAATCGTAACGTCCTCAATTAGATCCTCGAAGTTTACTGTACCCTTGACTTCGGTGATGATCGGAATCGTATAGGGGTCCCACGTTACAACAATTTCTTCTTTCTTGACGGCAGCCCCATCTGCTAATTTAAGAATAGCGCCTTGGGGCAGCTGATGACGTTCAAATTCTCGACCAAATTCATTATTGATACTGATTGCACCATTACGATTAAGAACAATATATTGATTGTCTTTCTCGACAACGCGCAACTGATGATATTTCATCACGCCAGCATTTTTAGTGCGAATGTATGATTGCTCGATCGTACGTGAAGCGGTTCCTCCGATGTGAAACGTTCTCATTGTCAACTGGGTGCCCGGCTCTCCGATGCTTTGTGCGGCAATCGTTCCAACGGCCTCGCCAATTTCGACCATGCGCTGGGTAGCTAAATTACGACCATAGCATTTAATACAAACGCCGCGCTCTGATTCGCAGGTTAAAACACTACGAATACGAACTTTTTCGATTCCCAACTGTTCAATCATGTCCGCTTTTTCTTCGCTGATTTGCTCACCAGCACCGACAACCATCTGGTCGGTGACAATGTCTACGATACTATCCAGCGCCACTCGCCCAACAATTCTTTCTTTAAGACTGACAACAGTTTCATCGCCTTCGACAATCGCTGAAACTGTAATCCCGTTGACGGTTTTGCAATCATTTTCCATAATGACCACTTCCTGAGCTACGTCAACCAAACGACGTGTCAGATAACCGGCATCCGCCGTTTTAAGAGCGGTGTCCGCCAACCCCTTACGCGCACCGTGCGTCGAGATAAAGTACTCCAACACCGTCAGCCCTTCGCGGAAACTGGCAGTAATAGGGTTTTCAATAATTTCACCGGAAGGCTTGGCCATCAAACCACGCATACCGGATAACTGACGAACCTGCAAACGTGACCCACGAGCACCTGAATCAGCCATAATAAAAACCGGATTAAAACCATCCATCTGCTTAAACACCATGTCTGACAAAGATTCAGTCGTATGGGTCCAGATATCGATCATCTTGTTGTAACGTTCGCGTCCCGTGATGATACCTTTGCGATATTGATCTTCGACTTTAGCCACTTCCAATTTAGCTGATTTGATGGCATCGACTTTGCTTTGGGGAATGGTCAAATCTGAAATAGCAATGGAGATACCGGCAAGTGTTGCAGAGTTAAAACCTAATTGTTTAAGATCATCGAGCAACACGACCGTCGCGTGCTGACCAAAACGCTTGTAGCAATTCGAAATAACCGCCCCAATGCGCTTTTTGTCCATTGTATCGTTAACAAAACCAAATCCAGCAGGCAGAATTTCGTTAAGCATAATTCGCCCCACCGTGGTCTCAATAACGCGGGTCGCTTTGCCTTCTTTAGGTTCAACCGTCGTGCCTTCTCCTTGAGAAATAACCATCGACGGTTTTTCTTCACCCCACACCGCATCATGCAAACGAAATTTAATACGGCTGTGCAGATCTAACAATCCGTCATTATAAGCAATCAAAACCTCTTTAGCGTTACCGTAAACAGACTCCTGTCCCTTTTGAGCAGGTTTGTCCTTGGTCAAATAGTACAGACCCAAAACAATGTCTTGCGTCGGAGCAATCAAAGGACGACCGTCTGCCGGAGAAAAAATGTTATTAATTGAAAGTAATTGCAGGCGACATTCAATTTGCGCTTCCAAAGATAACGGAACATGAACGGCCATCTGATCGCCGTCAAAGTCAGCGTTAAACGCGGCGCAAACCAAAGGATGCAATTTAATCGCCTTGCCTTCAATCAAGACCGGTTGGAAAGCTTGAATACTTAAACGGTGCAGCGTCGGCGCGCGGTTCAACATGATGGGATGATCCTTAATGACTTCATCCAGGATGTCCCAAACCTCAATCTTAGCGCGCTCCACCATTCTCTTAGCACCTTTAATGGTGTGAACAAAACCTTTTTCACGCAATTTACGAATAATAAACGGCTCAAAAAGTTCCAAAGCCATTTTTTTAGGCAACCCACACTGATGCAATTTTAATTCAGGCCCGACGACAATAACGGAACGTCCGGAATAATCTACACGCTTACCCAGCAAATTCATGCGGAAGCGCCCCTGCTTTCCTTTCAACATATCAGAAAGCGACTTCAACGGACGATTGCCGGAACCTAACACCGGACGACCATGACGGCCATTATCCAACAGCGCGTCAACCGATTCTTGAAGCATACGCTTTTCGTTACGGATAATAATTTCCGGCGCTTTAAGATCTAATAATTTCTTAAGACGATTGTTACGATTAATGACACGACGATACAAATCGTTCAAATCAGACGTAGCAAATCTTCCCCCCTCCAACGGAACCAAAGGACGTAAATCCGGGGGAATAACCGGCAAGACTTCCAAAACCATCCATTCAGGTAGGTTGCCAGAACCTTTAAAATCTTCCGCGATCTTAAGTGTCTTCGAAAATTTCTTCGCGTTAGTTCCGGTGGGGTTTGCTTTTTCTAAATCCTTGCGCAATTTCTTACTTAAGGAAGGAAGATCCAGTTCACGTAAGATTTCTCGAACCGCTTCAGCGCCGATCTTGGCCTTAAAAGCACCACCATATTTGACCAGGCATTCTTGATACTTCTCTTCCGAAAGAAACTCGTGTTTCTTGAGCGGAGTTTCACCCGGGTCGATAACGATATATTCCTCATAATAAATTAATTTCTCTAAATCTCGCAAGCCGACCTGCAATAACGCCGACAAACGACTGGGCACCGCTTTATAAAACCAAATGTGCGTCACCGGGCAGGCCAATTCAATATGCCCCATACGCTCGCGACGGACAGAAGAACGCGTCACCAAAACACCGCAACGATCGCAAGTAATTCCTTTAAATTTTATGCCCTTATACTTGCCGCAATTACATTCCCAATCGCGCACCGGACCAAAGATCTTTTCACAAAAAAGACCGTCCTTCTCGGGTTTCAGAGTACGATAATTTAGCGTTTCCGCCTTTTTAACCACACCCGTCGACCAAGAGCGAATGATCTGCGGAGAAGCAATCTTAATTGTAATTCTGTCTTGCTTGAGTTCGGTTTTCATAGGCTTTATTTTTTCTTGTCCTTAGTAGCAACTTTTTCTTCCGACTCTTGCGCAGGCTTATCCATGGGTAAAGATACCGCAGCGGCAACCGCGTCATCCTCGACTGGGGTCGGGATTTGGCTCTTGTCCCCTTTTTCCAAACGAATATCCAAGCACAGGCCCTGTAATTCCTTGACCAAAACGTTAAACGATTCCGGCGTTCCAGGAGCAAGTTTTTGCTCTCCTTTGACAATAGCCTCGTAGATACGGCTACGACCTTGAACGTCGTCACTTTTGACCGTCAGCATTTCTTGCAAAGTATACGCAGCGCCATACGCTTCCAGAGCCCAAACTTCCATTTCACCAAACCGCTGACCGCCAAAATGCGCTTTACCGCCTAATGGCTGCTGAGTAACTAAGGAATACGGACCGATAGAGCGCGCGTGGATTTTCTCATCCACCAAGTGAATGAGCTTCAGCATATAAATGTATCCACAAGTTACTTTCTGGTCGAAGGGCATTCCAGTGTGCCCATCATTAAGAACCGTCTTGCCATCTTCGGGTAAATTCGCTTCTCTTAATAATTTCCAAATTTCTTCTTCAGTAGCACCGTTAAATACAGGAGTTTCCGCGTGAAACCCTAACGCTTTAGCCGCCCAACCCAAATGAGTTTCCAGAAGCTGACCGACGTTCATACGCGAAGGAACGCCTAACGGATTCAATACAATATCCACCGCCGTGCCATCCGGCAAGAAAGGCATATCTTCTTCAGGTAAAATACGCGACACAACACCTTTATTTCCGTGTCGACCGGCCATTTTATCACCCTCAGAAAGTTTACGTTTGGTAGCAACATAAACAACCACGCGTTTTAAAACACCCGCCGGTAGCTCATCACCGCGCTTCACGCGATCAATCTCTTGGGCTTCTTCTTCAACCAATTCACGAATTTTATCGTTAAAGAAGGCCAAGGTTTCTTTGGCTTCCTCGTCATTGCCTAAATCTTCCGGCTCAATCTTAGCAAGCTTCTTTTTATCAATACCCAAAACCTTAGATAGCTTGCGTTCTTTTTCATTCTCGATGAATTCTATTTCCTGTTTGTAATACTCTTTGATCTTATGGATGGTCTGCAGTTCCTTGACCTTATCTTCTTTGGATTTGCGACCGCGCTCATTGCGCTGAAAAACTTCCACGTTGACGATGACACCCTCAATTCCAGGCGGCAAGGTCAACGACGTGTCACGAATGTCCGCTGCTTTTTCACCGAATATGGCCCGCAATAATCTTTCTTCAGGAGAAAGCTCTTTTTCGCTTTTGGGCGTTACTTTTCCAACCAAAATATCACCCGCCTTAACCTCGGCTCCGATACGGATAATACCATCTTCGGTTAAATCCTTTAACGCTTCTTCACTGACGTTAGGAATATCACGGGTAATTTCTTCGTTACCTAAACGAGTTTCGCGAGCTTCGACTTCAAATTTTTCCACATGAATTGAAGTAAATTTATCTTCGCGAACGACACGCTCATTAATTAAAATAGCGTCTTCGAAGTTGTACCCACGCCAAGGCATAAACGCAACCAACACATTACGCCCTAAAGACAAACGCCCATCACGCGTTGCGATACCGTCAGCAATGACTTGGCCGGCCTCAACATAATCACCGACGTTCACCAAAGGTTTTTGATTAATGCAGGTATTCGCGTTGGAACGTAAAAATGTTTTTAACATATAAACATTTTTGCCAATCACAATCTCACGTGCGTCAACTTTCGTCACGCGTCCAGATTCTTTCGCCAAAACCACAACTCCAGAGTCCTGAGCCACTTTACCTTCCATACCCGTTCCAACAAAAGGAACTTCAGTGATCATCAAAGGCACTGCTTGGCGCTGCATGTTGGACCCCATCAAAGCACGGTTAGCGTCATCGTGTTCCAAGAAGGGAATCAACGAGGCCGCAACCGAAACTAACTGCTTGGGAGAAACGTCCATGTAATCGACTTTATCCGGACGGGCTTTGGGAAAATCGGTTTTATAACGACACGCAACGTCTTTCTCGAGGAAAGTTCCGTCTTTATCCAACGTCGCGTTGGCTTGCGCAATAAATTTATTCTGGTCAAAATCAGCCGTCAAATATTCAATTTTCTTAGAAACTTTGCCGTCATTAACCTTCCGATAAGGAGTTTCTATAAAACCTAATTCGTTAACACGAGCGCAGGTTGTCAAAGAAGCAATCAAACCGATGTTCGGACCTTCAGGCGTTTCAATCGGACAAACTCGTCCATAATGAGTTGGGTGAACGTCGCGGACTTCAAAACCTGCGCGCTCGCGAGACAACCCACCCGGACCCAAAGCACTCAACCGACGCTTGTGCGTCATTTCCGCCAAGGGATTCACCATGTCCATAAATTGGGACAGCTGGCTGCGAGCAAAGAAATCTTGAATCTGATTACTAAATAAACGGGAATTGATTAAATGATGCGCCGTCAAATTCTCAAACGAACTCATGACGACTAAGCGTTCCTTAATAGATCTTTCCAAGCGCGCCAATCCAATGCGGACCTGGTTCTGAACAAGTTCACCTACGCTTTTAATACGACGATTTCCCAAGTGATCAATGTCATCGGTTTCGCCGGTACCTTCTCTTAAATTCATTAAATATTTGATAACCGCGATAACAGTTTTGATATCCAAAACACGATTATCCATCGGAACATCAGTGTTCAATTTACGATTGATAATGTGACGACCGACGCGACTTAAGTCATAACGCTTCGGGTCAAAAAATAGACGAAAAAACAAGTTATCCGCCACTTCGACCGTGGCTGGCTCGGTCGGACGCATCTTACGATAAAAATCCAAGAGCGCTTCTTCTTTAGTGGTTGTATGGTCTTTTTCTAAGGTAGGTTTTAACTTATCAAAATCTTCGCCCAATAATTTCTGCAAATCCTCATTATTGGACAACCCCATGATTCTCAAAATTTGAGTGGCAGGGAAATTGCGGCGACGATCAATATAAGCCAGCAAAACATCGTTCAAATCATATTTAATCTCAAACCACGCGCCACGGGAGGGAATAATCCGTCCGTGATAAATGCTCTTACCCGTGGGATGAAGCTCTTCTTCAAAGGAAACGCCCGGAGGACGCTGTATCTGAGAAACCACGACACGCTCATCACCATTGATAATGAACGTTCCCGTGTCGGTCATCAAAGGAAAATCCCCGAAATAAACTTCCTGCTCTTTAATGTCAACCGGAGTGATCAAACGAAGTTTGACTTTTAAGGGAGCGGAATAAGTCATTCCTCGGCGCTGACATTCGTAGCAGGAATATTTCTCCTTACCGAACGAATAACTCATGTACTCCAACCGAATTTGACCATCATAGCTTTCGAGAGGAAATACCTCGCGAAAGACTTCCTCCAAGCCTAAATCAGCGCGCTTATCAGGATCACTGTCACGCTGCAGAAAAAGCTTGTAGGATTCCAGTTGGATATCGAGTAGCTGCGGTAATTCGAAATTATCCTGGAACTTGCTAAAGTCGCGGAAAACTTTTTTTTGTTTGTCCATAGGATTGTGGATTTAGGGGTTCCCTTTAGCTGTTTCTAAAATGAAACGAAAGCCTTTTTTTCGTCTAAGATAAAATTACTTCAATTCAACCTTAGCACCGGCCGCTTCCAACTTCTTCTTCAACTCTTCGGCTTCGGCTTTCGGAACAGCTTCCTTGACTGTCTTCGGGGCACCTTCCACAAGATCCTTGGCTTCTTTCAAACCGAGGTTGGTTACCGCGCGGACTTCTTTAATAACGCCAATTTTGTTGGCGCCGGCATCTTTTAAAACCACATCAAACGAATCCTTGACTTCAGCAGCAGGGGCAGCACCACCGGCAGCAGCACCAGCCATCATCATGCCACCCATCATCGGAGCAGCGGCCTTAATTCCAAAACGATCTTCTAAACCCTTCACCAACTCGGACAATTCCAAAGCGGTTAAACCTTCGATCACCTTGGCGACATCTTCTAGCTTCGGTGAAAGTGGTTTTTTCTCTGCAACAGTAGCTTCTGACATTTTAACTACCTCCCTTTTTTTCACTTAATTGACTTAAGATGGATAACAACTCCTGAGTTTTAGCATTGAGGGCTCCGGCGAGGCGTGACAACGGAGCCTGTAATACACCCAACAACTGACTAATTAAGACCTCCCTCGATGGGAGATCAGACAGCACTTGCACATCGTCTTTATGAAGAACCGCACCCTGCAAAACGCCACCCACAATCGAAACACCCTTACATTCTTTCGCAAAATTAACCAGGGCTTTGGAAACTTCAGAAGAATCAGAATCAGCCCAAATAAAAGCGGTTTGGCCATTAAGAGAATCAGCCAGCTGATCAAATTTTAATTCTTTGAGCGCGATGCCAGAAATACTTTTCCTGGAGACAAATACCTTGGCCCCCTTTTTTTTCATTTCCTTACGCAAGGTATTCATTTGCGGGCCGGAAACGCCGGAATAATTAATAACAAAGGTGCTGCTGCGACTCGTCACGCTACTTTTAATATGCTTGGCTAACCCTTCACGATAAATAGTACCGACTTTTGTCATAGCGCTAACCTCAATCCCGGCCCCATGGTCGTAGAAAGAAAAACAGATTTAATCAAGTTTCCTTTAACAGCCGCCGTTTTAGAGGCGCTGACCGCATCAATGACCTGCTGGGCATTTTTCACTAATTGATCTTTTGTAAAAGAACGCTTCCCAATACCGACATGAACTCCAGCCTGTTTGTCCGACTTAAATTCAATTTTACCCGCCTTAACTTCGCGAACCGCCTTTTCAACATCCACCGTGACGGTGCCGGATTTAGGGCTAGGCATCAAGCCTCGTGGCCCCAAAACTTTACCTAATTTACTCAAATCCTTCATCATGTCAGGCGTTGCAACGACGCAATCAAAATCCATAAACCCCTTGTTGACTTTATCAATCAACTCTTCGGCCCCAACGTACTCGGCGCCGGCATCCGTAGCCTTTTGGGCCTGCGGTCCTTTACAAAATACGGCGACGCGAACTTTTTTCCCGGAACCATGAGGTAGCGCGACTGTCCCACGAACGCCTTGCTCAGAAGCTTTCACATCAATGCCGAGATGAAAATGCAACTCCACCGTTTCATCGAATTTGGTTTTAGGAAATTTGGTGACCTGATCAACCGCATCCGCCAAAGTGAACGTTTTGGTACGATCGACGCTTTTGACAAATTCTCTTAATCTTTTATTAACTTTTTTCATAACTAACCCTTAACCTCAATTCCCATGCTACGGGCGGTTCCTTCCAATGTTTTCAACGCCACCGCCATGTCTACAGTATTTAAATCTTCCATTTTTTGCTTGGCGATTTCTTCCAATTGCTTCTTAGTAACTGATCCGATTTTTTCTTTTCCGGCGGTTCCTGACGCTTTAGCCAAATTAGCCGCCTTCTTTAACAAAACAGAGCTTGGTGGAGATTTAACAATAAAATCAAATGATTTGTCTTTATAAACGGTAATAACGGCGGGTAAAATCAGACCTTCTCGCCCTTTGGTTCTTTCGTTAAACTGTTTGCAAAACATCATGATGTTGACGCCATGCTGACCTAAAGCCGGACCAACAGGCGGCGCGGGATTCGCTTGCCCCGCCGGAACATATAATTGAATTTTAGCGATGACTTCTTTTGCCATGAGATTAAACCTTTTCGACTTGCCAGTATTCCATTTCCACTAATGTGGCTCTACCGAAGATTGAGACGCTGACTTTCAATTTTCCCCGGTCCGGATAAACTTCCATGACCGTACCGTTAAAATTTGCAAAAGGACCTTGCGAAATCCGAACCGCCTCCCCAATATCAAAAGTGATTTTGGGGCTGGGCTTAGATTCCGTGTCCAGGGTACGTTTCAAAATTGTTTGAACTTCATCGTCAGTTAAGGGAGATGGGGTGTTCCCGTGGCCAATAAAACCAGTAATTCCTGGCGTCGTCTTGACTAAATACCAGCTCTCCTTATTCATCTCCATTTTTAGCAGCAGATACCCCGGGAAGAATTTACGCGTAGAAATACGCTTTTTGCCTCCGCGAATTTCTGAAATCTGCTCCGTCGGAACTACAATTTCTCCGACAAAAGTCTTCAAAGCGGTAGTTTGAATGCGGCTCACTAATCCAGCCTTAGCCTTTTCTTCCGCTCCCGTTTGGGTATGAACGACGTACCATTTCATAAATTATGACCGAATAATCAGTTGTAAAACCCGAGAAAGACTGAAATCAACGATGCCAATGAACACGCCCAAGATCGCTGAGGTGATTAAAATAAGTATCGTCGAGTCGATCACTTCTTGTTTAGTAGACCAAGAAACTTTCTTTAACTCGGCAATAACTTCAGAAATAAACTTTTGTACTTTAGCGACCATGTTTGATTCTAGCCTGCAGGCCTGGCAGGAGTCGAACCTGCAACCTTCGGTTTTGGAGACCGTCGCTCTGCCAATTAGAGCTACAGGCCTATAATTTTCTCAATTACTTTTTGATTTCCCGATGAGGGGTATGTTTACGACAAAACCGACAATACTTCTTTAACTCTAGTCTTTCAGGCTTCTTTTTTTTGTCCTTGGTGCTGCTATAGTTGACTCTTTTACACTCGGTACATTCAAGCTGAATAGGTTCGCGCATTTTAATTTCCGTCGTTAGATAAGCCCCCGACCGGTATTGAACCGGTGACCTCGTCCTTACCAAGGACGTGCTCTACCAACTGAGCTACAGGGGCAAAAGGTAAAGCAGGAGTATATCCAACTAGATTTTTTTTGTCAAGATTTTATTTGTTGAATTTCTAAGGACTTACAATCCAATCTTAAAAGGTAATGATTAATCAACAATTTTTAAGAATCTCTTTTTCCCAATTCGTAAAACACCCGCCCGAACACCCCAATTCTCGTCGGAAATTTTACTGCCCTCAAAAGCCACAGCACCTTGCTGCAGTAACCGGCGAACATCATTTTTTGAACTGGCCACCCCGGAATTAAGCAAAACATTCATCAACGTTACGCTAGCACCTGACTTAAGGGAATATTCTGGAACATCTTGAGGAATTTGCTTTTGGCTAAACGTTCTCTCAAAAAAATCTTTTTCTTGGTCGGCTGCCGGCTCACCATGAAACTGTTTTACGATTTCGCGAGCTAAATTCTTTTTTGCTTCCATAGGATGCTGACCGCAAACTTCGGATAAATTAAAATCTGTCAGTAATTCGTAATAGCGATACATCAAATCATCCGCAACCGACATCACTTTGCCAAAAATTTCCCGAGGTGGTTCGTTAATACCAATATAATTTCCTAGTGATTTACTCATTTTATTAACACCGTCGGTGCCCTCTAGAAGTGGCGTCATAACTACCGATTGAGCTGCCTGCCCAAAAGCTTCTTGCAATTGCCGCCCCATCAATAAATTAAATTTCTGGTCTGATCCCCCGAGCTCAACATCCGCCTTCAAATGAACCGAATCATAGCCTTGGAGCAACGGGTAAATAAACTCCAAAATACTGATTTCTTTCTTCGACTCAAACCGTTCTTTAAAATCAGCCCTGGCTAACATCTGTGCCACGGAAGAATACTGAGTCAAATTTAGCATCTGACCCGCCGTCAACCTACCTAACCATTCGCTATTAAAAACGACCTCAGTTTTTTGCTCATCCAAAATCTTAAAAACCTGCGTCCGGTAAGTCTTGGCATTGTCAGCTATTTTTTCAACGTCCATTTTGGGACGAAGCTGATCTTTACCTGTGGGATCGCCAATCTGTGCTGTAAAATCCCCGATGAGAAAGAACACTTGATGCCCTAAATCTTGAAAATGTCGCAACTTGCGCAACAAAACTACATGCCCCAGATGCAAGTCTGGAGCGGTTGGATCAAAACCTGCTTTGATGCGCAATTTACGACGAGAACTCTCGGCCTCACGCAACTTAGCTTTAAGACCATCGAGATTGATAATCTCGGCCGTGCCGCGCGAAATTAATTGCAGAGCCGCATCTATTGACATCATAAACGGCTTACTTACGGTTGCCGTGCGCTGACACCGATTTTCATTTGTTCAACGTCTACTTTAATGACGCGAACATTCAGCCTATCTCCGGGCTTTAAAGCGGCTGCCTGCGTTTTATCAATCTCAGAAGAATACACGAGCGCTTCCAAATCCGACTCAAGTTTGACAAACACGCCAAAATTGGAATTCATAACTACTTCCGCATCGACTTCCGTCCCGACAGGATACTTTTGAGCAATATTCGCCCAAGGATTGGGTGTTAACTGCTTTAGACCCAACGTAATCTTTCGATTATCAGAATCAACGGCCAAAACAATCACATCCACAACCTGGCCTTTTTTAAGCACTTCTTGAGGATGATTCACTTTCCGCGTCCAGGACATGTCGGAAACATGAATCATACCTTCTAAGCTTGACTCTAGTTCAACAAAGGCACCATAATCAGTAAAACCCCTTACTTTACCCTGAACTTTGGCACCAACCGGAAACTTCGACGGTGCATCTACCCAAGGATTGGCTTCTAATTGTTTCATACTTAGAGAGATTCTCTTTGAATCTTTATCGACATTAATAATTTGAACGTCGATTGCATCTCCCAGAGTAAAAATCTCTTGAGGGTTGATCATTTTCTTCTGCCAAGAAATTTCGGAAGAATGTAAAAGCCCCTCGATCCCTTTATCTATCTCAACAAAGACGCCATAAGGCATGATGTTGACAATCTTCCCCTTCACCTTCGTTCCCGGTGGATACTTACCATAAACTTCTTCCCATGGGTTAGATTGAATCTGTTTAAGCCCTAATGAAACTTTTGAATTGGCGCGATCAAAATCCAAGATCAACACCTCAATCTTATCTCCCACCTTGACCAATTCGGAAGGATGATTAATTCGTGACCAGCTCATGTCCGTAATATGCAACAAGCCGTCCACACCGCCCAAATCCACAAAGGCGCCAAAGTCCGTAATCCCTTTAACTGTCCCCATGCGACGCTGGCCCTTATTCAATTCATCCCAGAGCTTCGCCTTTACTTCTTCTCGCTCTTTTTGCACAACATCACGACGAGAGAGGATCAAATTGCGGCGCTGCTTATTCATTTTGGCTACTTGGAATTTATACTTATTGGTCATAATCTCGTCCAGAGAATGACCTTTGAAGGAGGATAACGAAAGAGGCAAGAATGCTTCCACGCCGGAAACATCAATAATATATCCACCTTTGACCTGCTTGACAACGCGCCCCTCAACAACGTCGCCTTCATTAACGTCATCGCTAATCAGTTGCCAGCCTTTTAATTTTTCAGCTTTAGATTTAGAAAGAACCAGGCGACCATCCTCGTCCTCCATTGTTTCAATGAGAACGTCGATTTGCCGACCGATGGTCAATTCTTCCTTATCACGAAATTCTTCAAGAGATACAAAACCCTCGGATTTAAACCCAATATCAACCACCGCTTCTTTTGCACCTACGGAGATGACCGTTCCCTTCACGATCTCTCCTTCCTTAATATCCTTAAGGGTGCTGTGATACATTGCTGCCATTGCTTCTTTTTTGTCTTGAACCATGTTCAATGACCTCTCTTTATCAATAGAATTCTTCTGCTTTTCCTTTTTATGGAAAAACAAAAGTGTTTCATTATTGCAAAAAAACTTTTTCTGTCAATAAATATTTTACTGACTTTCAAAGCATTGCAATTATTAATGATTAGCTCTGACGAGAATTTGGCAAAGAATAAATAGCCGATAAAATAGCAGCCGTGGCAACAATCGGATCATCGGATCTATTGATCTGCTGAGGCGATCCAAAGAATACCTTTACAGCTCCCCGCCTAAAAAATTTCTGACCTGGCGGTAAAACATCACCTGAGCCCTGAATATAGACAGGAACCACGGGTACACTCGCACGGCCCGCTAATAAAGCGACACCTGCGAAAGACGCCTCCAAGGAAGCTGATTGTTCATTTTTTTTACGTGTTCCTTCTGGAAATAGGACTAAGGGGCACCCTCGTTGTAATCGCTTCAGCGACTCTCGGATAGCGCGAATATCTGGCTTGCCTCGCAAAACTGGAAACGCGTTCAACTGCTTCAAGACACTTCCAAAAATAAAATTCTTAAACAGCGAATCCTTGGCCATAAAACTCACGGCTCGTCCTGAGGCTAAACCAACGATCACGGGATCTAGATTACTCACGTGGTTGCTGGCTAAAATATATGCCTGATTGATCGGAAGATTTTCGCGCCCGAAAACACGAATAGGAAAAAAGACTTTACTGATGAGCCAGCAAATAACAAACCCGACCCAGTAAAGCATAACTATTTTTTCTTAAGAAGATTGGCGCCAAAAACAATCAGCTCCTTGGCCTTTTGGGAAGTTTTCGCCTCGGAATAAGCGCGAACTAAAGGTTCCGTGCCAGAAGGGCGAAACATAAGCCAGCTTTCATCTTCACAAATCAATTTAACACCATCATAGTCCTTTACATCAACAACCTTCTTCCCTAATAAACGATCAATTTTCTTAACTTCATTAATATCAAAAGACCCTTGGCCTACTTTCACATCAAAACGCTCATAATAGTAGCGACCAAATTCTTTCTCCATGTCTTGAAGAATTTTGAGAATGTTCTTCTTTTCATAAACCATCATTTCCAAAAGAAGCAGTCCGGCCAAAGTCCCATCTCTTTCCGGAATAAAATCCTGAACCCCCATCCCCCCCGCCTCCTCACCACCCGCGACAATCTTCTCAGAAACCATTAAATCGGAAATATATTTGAAACCTACCGGCGTTTCGTAAAGCTTGATGCCTAACTTTCGAGCAATGTTATCAATCATGGTAGTTCCACAAATTGTTTTGACGACACCCCCCGAACGACCTTTATTTCTAACCAAATGCAAAACAAGCAACCCAAGGATTTTCTGAGGATGAATAAATCCACCCGCTCCAGGGGCCACCGCCGCGATACGATCCGCATCTCCGTCTAAAACTAGACCTAAATCAAACTTCTCTTTTTTCATGCGACCCAAAATTCCTTGCAAAAACTCGACCACAGGTTCTGGTTTGGTTCCATCAAACCAAGGATTAATATCGTCCCGGATTAAGGTTAATTTAACTTTACCACCATCCAAGATTTTTCCCATTAACCCGTTGCCGGAGCCATGCATGGCGTCCAAAAGGACTTTAAAGTTGCTATTTTTTATCTTTTTTAAATCGACATAATTCTTCACAAACTTTAAATAATCCGAAACAAAATCCTGAACCACAATTTTCTTTTCCTGTTTCGCCTGTTCCAAATCAATTTTCTTAACAGCGGTTTTATTCAAATAGGTTTCTACTTTATCTGTAATGTCGCGAGAAGCACCGCCTCCCTCCGCCGTCTTGATTTTAAAACCATTAAATTTATAGGGATTATGACTCGCGGTGATCATAATTCCGGCGGCTCCCTGAGTGCGCGTAACTCCATAGCTTAAAGCGGGTGTAGGGATAGGTCGGTCAGAAAGAATGACCTCAATGCCATTAGCCGCCAGAACGCAAGCCACTGTCTGTGCAAATTCTCCCGACAAAAAACGCGTATCAAAGCCTACTGCAATACGTTTTTGCACACCTGGCTTACGGGCGACATCTTGATTAACCCAATCACTAAATGCTTGCGTCAGAATAGCCACATTTTTGAATGTATAGGTATCACCGATGACGGCTCTCCACCCATCCGTTCCAAACTTAATTTCACTCTGTTGCGACGCAGTCATAACTCATATACCTTTCTTTAAATAGCGTTATTTTCGATATAATTTGTTTTGATCAATATATTCCGCGACTTTCGGCGGCATCAGAAAATGAACGGCGTTCCCCAGTTCTATTTGCTGACGAACATCAGAAGATGAAATAGCAATTCCGGGCATCTGGACGGAAAAATGCGGCAATCCCCCTTTAGTCGTTCTAAAGCCCGGTCGATTGACCACAATAAAATCCACTATTTTGCGAATTCCGTCAATATTTTTCCATTTTTTTAATCCCGCAAACGCGTCCTGTCCAACAATAAAGAAAATCTTGGTTTCTGAAGGGTAGCGCTGTCGAAAATACCGGCAGGTATCAATCGAATACGACTTTCCCGGCCTATTCACTTCAAAATCTGAACAAGTGAACGCCTGATGTCCCTTAATTGCCAATCGAACCATGGCCAATCGGTGCTTGGCTGATGCCAAGCGCTGTCGGGGCTTGTGCGGTGGAAGGTTTGCCGGAATAAAAACCACTTGATCTAAATTAAACTTATCCCTGGCCGCCTGGGCCATGACTAAATGACCAATGTGAATAGGATCAAAGCTTCCACCCAATAGCCCCACTCGACTTATTTTATTTTTTCTCACGTTTGCAATGATTTATTACTGTCTGATTTGTCCGTTACCGTAGACCAAATACTTATACGTCGTTAGTTCTTCCAATCCCATCGGGCCTCGAGCGTGAATTTTATCAGTACTGATACCAATTTCCGCCCCCATGCCAAATTGATATCCATCGGTGAACCGAGTTGACGCATTGACATACACACACGCTGAATCAACCATTTTCAGAAACTGCTCTCCTTCCGATTTATCATCGGTAATAATCCCGTCTGAGTGTTGACTACCGTAAGTCTTAATATGCGTCAACGCTGCCTCGAGACTATCCACAACCCTAACTGAAAGTATCAAATCTAAGTATTCCGTTTTCCAATCGGCTTCGGTAGCCGGTTTAACACCCTGTTTAACGATTTTACGGGTCACATCACATCCACGGATTTCAACACCCGCTTTTTTAAAATCATTAATCATGCCTGGAAGAAAACGAATCGCCGCCTCGCGATTCACCAATAGGGTTTCCATGGCATTACATACACCAGGCTTTTGAACTTTAGCATTAAAACAGATGGCATGCGCCATGTTTAAGTCAGCATGCTCACTTACATAAATATGACAAATCCCCTTATAATGCTTAATCACCGGGATCAATGAATTCTCGGCAACAAAACGAATCAATTCTTCCCCACCACGCGGAATCACAAGATCCACAAGCTGATCCTGCTTTAACAGAATCTCTACCGCTTGCCTGTCGATTGAATCAATTAATTGACAGCTGTCTCCTAGGGCGGAATTAATTTTTACCAACGCCGATTTCAACACCTTAAAGATCGCTCGATTTGAATTAAAAGCTTCCTTTCCCCCTTTTAAAACGGCCGCATTCCCCGACTTTAAACACATGGCCAGGCAGTCGCTCGTTACGTTCGGTCGCGATTCATAAATAATCGCCACGACCCCAATAGGGACACGGACTTTTTTAATCACTAACCCATTCGGTCGGGTCACTGTGTTCAATATTTCTCCCACCGGATCTTTTAATTTCGCTGTCGCCTCTAAAGAGACCGCCATTTCTTCTAACATTTTATCGGATAGCGTTAATCGATCAATGAGCGCGCGAGCATAACGATGTTTTTTTGCCGCAACAAGATCTTTGCGATTCTCTTTCTGCAAGAAATCCTTATGGTGGCGTAATGCCTTCGCCATGGCGACTAACGCTTGGTTCTTATCCTCCGTTGAAAATTGACTAAGAACACCCGCACCTTTTTTGGCCGCCAGTAACCAATTCAGAACCTGTTTTTGTAATTTGGAATTTATCTTTGACATAGGACTAGCTGGTCGTAATGAATAACTTCCTGTTGCCCTTTTTTTTCTTTAATTTTATGCAAATCACCAATTGAGTAATTAGAAACACCCCGCGCAATTTCCTGGCGTTGACAGTCCGCGATCACCACAACATCATCCACTTTAAAATGTCCTTCCCAGGAAAGGATGCCCGGCAACAACAAACTCCGACCACCTTTTAATAACGCGTCACGAGCGCCATCATCAATAATAATCATGCCCTTTGGTTTGGCCCCAAACGATATCCAGTGTTTTCGCGCCAATAATTTGTCTTCCTTCTCCACAAAAAAAGTGCCAATTCTCTCCCCAGCAACAATTCGATGCAGGATATTTTCCACATCAGACTTGGCAATCACACATGGAATATTGGCATGCGTCGCGATTTTAACGGCATCAATCTTGGTAATCATACCTCCACGAGAAACATTCTTATGCCGAGTACCACCAGCCAAACCTTCAATTTCACGAGTGATTTCTTTAACTTCATCAAAAATTTTCTTCTTACCTTCTCGTAAATCATAAAGGCCTTCCACATCAGTCAAAATAGCTAACAAATCTGCCTGGACTAAACTAGCGACTAAAGCGGAAAGTCGATCATTATCCCCAAATTTAATTTCATCCGTGGCAATGGTGTCATTCTCGTTAACAATTGGACAAACCCGCTGATTTAATATTGACTGAAAAGTCAATCGAGCACTATTATAACGAACCCGATTATCAAAATCATCCCAGGTCAACAATACTTGCGCGCAATGAGACTTTTTATTCGCGAAAAACTCACCATAAGTCTTCATGAGTACTGCCTGACCGATGGCGGCCAAAGCCTGCAAACTAGCCAAATCAGCAGGACGATTCCTAAGCTTCATTTCCTTCATACCGGAAACAATGGCCCCGGATGAAACCAAAATAACTTGCACCTCGTCCTTCTGTAATTGACAAATCTCCGTCAACAACGAGCTTAACACGCTGCCCTTCGGTTTGGTCAAATGAGCGGCAACTAAACTAGAACCGATCTTAACAACTAAACGGCTAATTTTTCTCTTAAACGCTCTTTGCATAAGATTTCTCTAATAGCATTAACCAATTCTTCCAAGCCTTCTTTTTCTAAAGCAGAAATTGGGAATATTTTAACTTTATATTTTCGCTTAAATCGTTGTAAATTTTTTTTCGCATCGGGTAAATCCATTTTATTGGCAACCGTAACCCGATTTTTAATAAGCAATTCTTCGCTATAAGACTCTAATTCAAAATTTATTTTTGCGTAATCTTCCAAAGGATCCCGACCTTCGGACCCCGCCATATCCACGACATGAACCAATATCTTGGTACGTTCGGCATGCTTAAGGAAACGATCGCCTAATCCTCGTCCTTCATGAGCGCCTTCAATAAGACCGGGCAAATCCGCGACTACGAAGTCAAAATCTTCGCCTTTGACAATACCTAAAATAGGCTGCTTCGTCGTAAAATGATAGTTGGCAATCTTGGATTTTACCTTTGAAATCCCCGAAATGAGAGTCGATTTGCCGGCATTTGGAAAACCAATCAATCCTACGTCTGCGATAATCTTGAGTTCCAACCTAACCGTAATCTCCTGACCATCTCCCGGAGGTGTTACGGTTCGATTATGATTGTTCCCGCGGCCACCATGACCTCCCTTGGCGACCAAAACCGATAATCCTGACTCATTAAGATCTTTAATTAACAGGCCTGTGTTCTCGTCTCTTAAAATTGTCCCCACCGGAACCTTCAAAACGAGGTCTTCACCATCTCGGCCCCGTTTTCCTTTGGAACTAGCATGGCCACCCCGTTGAGCCTCATAGTGCTGTCGAAACCGATAGTCCAGCAGCGTTTGAATCCGCGAGTCAGCTAAAAAAGAAATACTGCCGCCGTTACCGCCATTTCCACCGTCTGGACGAGGATAACGAGTTAATTTGTCAGAATAAAAGCTCTCGCACCCCTTTCCGCCACCACCGGCTTTAAGGAAAATGCGGGCTTCATCAACAAAAGCCATAAGTATTAAACGGGAGAGATTTTAGTGATGCTTAGGCGAGTATACTTCTGGCGATGGCCTTTTCTCCAACTGCTGAACTTCCGGCGTAAATATTTAAACGAGAAGGCTTTTTCACCTTTAACCTCACCTAAAACCTTAGCCGATACGCGTACATCTGTTAAAAAGGGTTGGCCAACTTTCACGCTTTGACCATCAGCAAATAAAAGAACTTTATCCAAAGTCACCGACTCATTGTCTTTCTTACCTAACAACTGAGCCTCAATGACATCGCCTTCTTTCACTTTGTACTGGGATGAACCTAATTGAACTACGGCGTACATAGATACCTCCGACTAGATGATTCTTACGCGTCCCCGACCGTCGCAATAGGGACAATTATCAAAAGAGATGGACTCAACGGTCTTTCCGGCCCTTGCCCTCGTCATTTCCACTAACCCTAATGGAGAAATACGATTGACTTCCGTCTTAGAATGGTCTTTGGCCAATCCATCTTCCAGAGCATTGATGACTTTACGTTTATGATCATCTCTGGACATGTCAATAAAATCGATGACAATGATACCACCTAAGTCTCTTAAACGCAACTGGCGTGCAATCTCGGCTGCGGCCTCCAGATTAACCATAAAAGCAGCTTCTTCCGGAGAGGCGCGAGTCTTAAATTTACCGCTATTAACATCTACAACGGTGAGCGCTTCGGTCGGTTCAATAACAATATACGCACCACTTTTTAAGTAAACTTTCGGGTCATAAATCTTTTCCAATTCGTGAGAAACATTCTTCGCTTCATAAAGCGGAACCGCGTCTTTATATAGATGAATACGATTGACCATGTGCCGACCAATTAAGGTACTAACAAATTTACGCATTTTCTGAAAATCTTCGTCAGAATCAATAACCAATTTATCAGTGTTCTCGGTAAATAGATCACGCACGACTTTCCAAATCAGATCATATTCTTTATAAATTAAAGCAGGCGCCTTCTTCTGATCAGAAACAGTCTTAATTTTGTGCCAAATCTTAGTCAAAAATTTGGCGTCCCGCAAAAGCTCACGCCGACCTTGCTTTAACGACGCCGTACGAACGATAAAACCACCCGTTTTGGCAAACGAAAAATCCTTCAAAACTTCCCGCAATCGTTGCCGTTCTTCGCCATCCTCAATTTTCTTAGAGATCCCTTGATGTTTGTCAAATGGCATATAAACGACAAACCTTCCCGCCAAGGAAATATGCGTCGTTAAGCGAGCCCCCTTAGTTCCAAAAGGCTCCTTGACTACCTGAACCAAAATCTCCTGCCCTTTAGTTAAAGGAGCAGGAGCATCGGATGGTTGTGATGGTCCTTCTTTTTTATCTTCTTTTTTGGGAGATTTAGGAAAAAATTTCTGCAGAAATTTCTTAGGACCGGAAATCTCTTCCTCAACCAGAGGATTAATGGCATCGGTCAGGTACAGAAACCCGTTCCGTTCCTGACCGATGTCCACAAAAGCCCCATTAATGGAAGGCAATATTGATTCGACGCGTCCCTTGTAGATGTTTCCTAAAATAGGCTGGTGACGATCAACTTCTATATAAAAGTCATCCAGCTTCCCTCCTTCGAGAATGGCCACACGGCGTTCTCCGGAGGAAATGTGAATCAGAATTTCTTTTGACACAATACACCCCTTCTATGCCTAATTTAGAAAGACGACTTCCTTTATTTGGAAGCCGTCTCGCTAGCCTCGGGGGTAATGATATGCGGCGTAATAAACACCATCAGATCTGTCTTTTCAATCGTTTTTTCCGACTTCTGAAAAGCCAAACCTAAAATGGGAACATCACCGAGAATTGGAACTTTCTTCTTGATGTCGGTTGTTTTATCCTTTATTAAACCTGCAATCACTAAAGTATCCCCGTCTTTGATTAAAACATTGGTCGTTGCCGATTCATTGCTTAAACGCGGCAAAGACGTGTTCTCAACCGTAACGAAATCCAAAATATCTGTAATCTTTGGCTGCACTTCCAAAGTGACCATCCCGGCATTGTTGATATGCGGAGTCACATCAAAAATGATACCAATATCCATATATTCCCAACCTGATACTTGCAAGCGAGCTTGCTCTTCGTTGTAAGTATACGTTGGAATGGGATATTGGCTGCCAACGACAATACTCGCCTTTTTATTATCCAAGGTTACAATGCGCGGATTGGACAAAATATTAGTGTCCGTACGGTTACGCAATAATTCCAAAACCGCCTGCATTTGAGAAAAATTCAACGTTCCATAGCTAAACAAGGCAGTATCCGTGGTTGCCGGAATAGCATCGGGAAGATATTTATTGTTTGAGCGCCGAGTAAAAGGAAAAGTGGTCGGTCTTTCAGAACCAGAAACAGCCCCTTGGACGACCCAATCAATCCCCAAATTTTCTTCATTAGACAATACCGTTTCGACAATCTTGGCTTCAATTAAAACCTGAGGGGTCGTTTTATCTAACGTTTTGATAACTTCCTCAACCAATTCCAAATTGCCAGGGATATCGCGAATGATTAATGTATTAGTCCGTTCATCGAAATTAACCGAACCCCGTGACGATTTAATTTTTTCAATAGAGGCAACAGCTTCAGAGGCCTTAGCAAAATTCAAAATGTAGGTCCTAGTTGTCAATGGTTCCTGATCAGCCAGCAGTTGTGCATCTTCACGACGCTTTTTTAAATTTTCGATAGTCGTAACCGTGATGATATTTCCTTTACGATCATAACCATAACCGTAGGTTGACAAAATAACGTCCAAGGCTTGCATCCAAGGAACTTCATTCAGCTGAATAGTCACTAATCCGACAACTTCCGGCCCAGCAACAATATTCACCCCACTTTTGTAAGCCAGGATCCTAAGGACGTTACGGATGTCTGCTTCGCGAAAATCAAGACTCACTTTCCCTTCCTGCGAAAGCGAAACTTGATTCTGCATCTGACTGACATCTTGAGCAGCGGGTTGCTGATTAGCTGGTTGAGCGAAGCTCAACGAACAGCTAAACAAGGAAACCCCTATGAGTACGGCTAGCTTTTTTACCATTTGTTCCTCCTTTTTTACTCCTCCCTTTTTAATTTAAGCACAAAACTTTCTTCACCTTTAATTAAAACAACTCGATCGATACCGACATCGGAGATAGTAAAAGTTCCAATCTTATCATCAACACCTACCACCAAGCTATTTATGATAGCCAAATTCTTGCCGCTGGGATCCTGAATTATTCCTTCCAAAACCATATCCGTGACCAGCAGGTCATTATCCAAACTCAAAATAGCGCCACTAGGGGAAACCAAGCGCATGAAAGGATCTCGTTTTCCTTGATCATCATACACGTAAGCATCCTCCGTTTCAGACATAGCCTGAAACGGACACAGCATCATCCCAAAAACTAAAGCAGTTAGCAAACTCTTTTTCATTTTGATTCGGAACCTTCGGTTTTCTCAAAAATAACCGCTCTGAAAGTCAACTTAGCAATATTCCTTCCAGTATCTTCTCCACTTCCAGAAAAAGAAAAATCGCTTAAGCTCAAGAAAACATCTCCTTGCTCAACACGATTCAAAAATCTTCCCATATCATGATAACCACACCGGGCATTAACCATAATAGGCAGCGAATAGTACTTCCCTTCCTTATTATTAAGGAGAACAGTCTCAGAACCTTTAATCGGCATAATTTGATCAATCTTTATTCGCTCCTCATGAGCCATTCTTGATATTTGTCCCAAAACCCAATTAATCTCTTCTTTAGTAATAACTCGCTGGCTACTTTTCTTTAATTGTTCATTCAGCTTATTAATCTCGGATGAATATTGACCAACCTTTCCTCCCTCAGTACGAGCATTTTTTAAATCTTCAGCAAACTGTTTAATTTTAGGATTAATGGCCGACAAGGTCTTCAAAAGCGGCGTCATCACGACAAAATAGTTCACCAAGAAAATCAGAAGTAAAATACCACCTAAAATAAAATAGCGGTTCTTCTCATCAATCTTAGTTATTTGCTCAGTAATTTTATCTAGCATGTTATCTTAACTTTACGTTAATGGAGAAATCGGCCAACTCCGTAGCCTGAATTTTTCTACGCTGAATCACGCCCACTTCCAGACTGGCAACATCCTTCATGAATCCCTCTTGTGATCGCAAATTAGCAGTAAAACTTTCCACGCTCAACATTTCATCCTGATTCTTAGAAACGGCGCTTCCATCAATAACTAAAGATTTATCTTCAAAGGTGATTTTATTCAACCAAATTTCTTTAGGAAGATTGTTACTAATCTCATTTAGTTTGATCGACCAGAGAATTCTTTTAGCCGTAGTAATTCCTTCCACAGATTTTAATTTTGTTTGCAAAGCCCGAAGATCGTTGACGACTCGATCGACATTCTGTTTTTCTGGTTGAAATTGCTCCCAATCCTTCTTTAATTTGCCATGCTGAGCGTATTTATACAGGGTGAATCCTAGAAACCCTAAATCAACAACAATCATTAAAACGAGAAACCCCCCCAATAAACCAACGATCGCCTCCATGGGGAGATTCAACGTGGCGGTAGAAATCACTTGGGTTTTCTTTTTTTTCCTGAGATGCTCAGGCAATAAATTGATTTCGATCATTCGTAATAGAGGGCTAACCCCAAAGCAACACCCAATCGATTGGCATTATTTTTAACTTCTGATTCGGATACATCTGCAGCAAATTTAATGCTTCCTAAAGGATTCCAAGTTTCGACCGGCATGTCCAAACTTTTAGAGAAATAATCCTTAATGCCTTCCAAAAGTGAATTCCCGCCGGTAAGCAAAACTTTAGAGACGGGGGTATTCTTTTCAGTAATAAAATAATCGAATGATAAACGAATCTCGGACAGTAGGTTGTTTAAAACAGATTCGCAGGCAGAGTAAAGCTCTTCGGTCTTTCCCTTGGACTCAATCTTGAACTTTTTAGCATCGGTCAGGTTCAAACCTAATAAATTACTGATTCGCTTATTGAATTCATTACCGCCTATAAAAATATCTCGAGTAAAGCGTGGCAGATTTCCTTTAAGAATCATCAAGCTGGATACATTTTCACCTATATCCAACACCGCCGTCGCGGTAGCGTTCATTTCTTGAGAAGACACCTTACTCAAATCTTCTAATCCTGACCCAATACAGTGAAATACATTAGCTATTGCCAAAGAATTAAGAGTAATCAAGTTAGGCTGCAACCCCAGTTGACTCAGGATTTGCAATCTCTCGTTCACGATTTCTTTCTTTGCCGCGGCCACCAAAACCGACATTTTTTTCTCTTTACCCTTAGGGTCTATGATAAAGCAATCAGTGAAAATTTGATCCTGAGGAAAGGGTAAGTATTTATCTGCCTCGAAAGCAAAAGATTTCTTTAATTCTTCCAAGGACATTCGGGGCAATTCAATAAAACGAATGAGCGTTCCCTTGCCGGAGACGGCGGTTATGGGTGATTTGGTTTCAATTTGATTTTTTTCTAACAGCCTTTTTAATGCTGCTGCGGAATTACCATTCTCAACCGCTTCAATCCCCCACCTTGAAACTTCCAACGCCCCAGCGGTTCTCGTAAGTTCCACCAGCTTACAAGAATCGGAGCCTACATCAATGCCGACAGCTGTGCTGCTGCCTTTTTGAGGAATTAAATTTTTGACGAAGGATAAATAGTTTTCAAGAATTTTACTCATAAAGTGGTTCTATTGTAGCAGAATTGTTTTAATTGGGGGAATTTCAAAAATTATTTTTGTAGACGCTTAGCTGGGGAGGCTACTCAGGCAAATTTAAGCTCTCGACGACGAAAATGAAACGCTAATGCAAAAACATATAGAAACATCCCAAAAAGCAAACGCTTTCCATAAAACTTAAATTTTTGTTAATTCCGATGTGATCATCATTGACTCTACGAGAATAATATTGGCAAGGCTTTCGCAACAAAAGAAAAGGGCGCGCTGAAATTTTCAGCGCGCCCCTTTAACCAACTGTCAGCTTTTAGATTACGGCGTCAAAACGCCACCCGTAGTCATGGTAAAGGTCGTCGTACCTGACGTACCAGCCGTGACCGGAGCAGCAACGAAGGTATAACCACCCGAACCAAACGTACAGGTATAAGCAAAACCTGATAACGTCGCACCGCAATAATTAGTCGTAATATAAGGCGGTGTTGCCCCCGTTAAGGAAGCAATAGCAGTGGGGTAATTACCCGAGTTTGACGTGGCAAAGGTTTCGGATGCCGTCGATAATGACCGCAACGTTCCCTTTGCTAAAGCGTCGTTAGCGGAAATCTTGGCTCTCAAAAGGTTCGGGATCGCAATCGCCGCCAATAAGGCGATGATCGCAACCACGATCATGATTTCCACCAACGTAAAACCTGATTTGTTCTTTCTCATACCCTTCCTCCTCTCTAGGCTGGTCCGGTTTTCTTTAAGACCCAACGAAGAGAGAAGAATGAACAATAAGAGCAGTCATTATCTCTGATGGATTTAAAGCAACCCGTCCCAAACCTAACCTGTTGTTGTTGTATGCTATCAATCTCAAAGAACCTTGTCAATTTACGATTCAAAAAAAAATCCTATTCCAATTTGGGTAAACCAGGAATAGGGCTAATCTAATCTGGACTGTTATTGGCAACTGGCTGCCCTGATACCGTTTCGGCCGAGGGCCCTTTAGCTTTGTGCCCCACCCTTTCGAGTGGTTTACCCTTTACAACAATAGCAATATGTCGTTTCAAATATAACATGTCACCTTAGACTGTCAAGGCCTCAAATCTACGGCGTCAAGACTCCTCCTGTTGAAATCGTAAAAGTAGTACTTCCCGAACTACCTATAGCCAACGGCACTGCCGCAAAAGTGTACCCAGCGGGTGAAAAGGTGCACGTAAAGCTAAACCCCGAAATACTGGCCCCACAATAATCCTGCCCCAGATAGGGAGGAACCGGCCCTGTCAAAGAAGTAATCTCTGTAGGGTAATTACCCGAATTAATCGAAGCAAAAGTCTCGCAGGCCGTGGAGAGCCCCTTAAGATTGCTCCTGGTCGCCGCATCGTTAGCGATCATTTTAGAACGCAATAAATTGGGAATAGCAATGGCTGTTAATAACGCAATAATAAGCGTTACCACCATAATTTCAACTAACGTAAACCCTTTTGACGACATGCTTATTTTACCTACCTACATTAAGGTGTTAATATTGAACCTGTCGTAATTGTATACGTTGTCGTTCCAGAAGTTCCCACCGTCAAAGGAGTTGCCGAGAATGTGTACCCTGTTGACGTAAAGGTACAATCATAAGCATATCCCGCCACAGTAGACCCACAAAAACTTTGTGATATATACGGCGGCGTTACTCCCGTTAAAGAAGTAATTTCCGTCGGATAAGAACCACTGTTGATCGAGGCAAAAGTTTCCGAAGAGGTAGATAACGACTTTAGGTGACTTTTTGCCGCAGAATCATTCGCTTGCAACTTTGCCCTCAGCAAATTGGGAATAGCAATAGCTGCCAACAAAGCGATGATCGCAACCACGATCATGATTTCAACCAGCGTAAAACCGTCTTTAGATAATTTCATCAATCCAGCCTCCTTTCCAGGACCTAGATTTGGAAAGTCTAAAGACAGCCGCGGGTAATGAAAAAATAATAACAATAACAACAGATATCCCGGCAACCTTACGACTTCCTGATCCTTGGCGCAATAAAAAAACCTACTTTCATCCAGAAAATAGGCCCCAGCCACTAACAATAACAGCTTAGTTTATCCTAATGGCAACTGGCTACCCTGATACCGTTTTGGCCGAGGGCCCTTTAGCTTTGTGCCCCACCCTTTCGAGTGGTTTACCTTTTTCATTGCAGAGCAATCACTTCAAATGAAGTATAGAATGCTCATTCTAACCTGTCAACCGGCCTGACCAAGAAAACCGACCAATATCAAAAAATTCTAAAATTTTTCCCGAAAAGATTTATTTTTTTGATTCAACTTATTCAAATCTCTTTTCAGTGCTGCGTTCTCTCCATTTAAAACAGCAATATGTTCTCGCAAGCTTTTTTCATCTTCAGGAAAATCAATCACCGCTAAATTCTTTTGAAAAGTGGCTTCTTTAACGGACGCCAACAACGTAGCCAACTCATCTCGCTTATTCACTAAAGAATCAACTTCAGCGATTAATTCATCAACACGACGAAATTTTTCTTGGCGGAACTGATCTCTTTGCTCAGGAAGTAATTTTTCTTTTTCTCGCAAGGAAACCAGTTCTTCTTGCAACTTTCTCACTCGATTTTCACTCAACAAACGTTGGTCTCTTGAATTTTGAATTTGCTGCAAACGATAAGGATTCTTCTGGTCGGCAATACCAATTTCCATCAACATTTCTCTCTGCTTACGCTGGCTGGCCTCTAAAGCAAGCACCAATTTACCCTTTAAATCCCCGACAATTGAATTTGCCCCTGAGGATGAGGAATACGTACTCGTCAAGTTAGCCACTCTATTATTTAATTCATCTTTTTGGGCAGTCAAGGAGAGCACTTCGCTTTTTAAATTTCCTTGCGTCTTTTTTAATTCGCCAAGAACGGTCAACAGATCATTTTCCGAAACCTCTCGGTCAAAATCCTCTGCCACCACACTTTCAGGAAGCTGACGATCCTTGGAAAGGGCTGCCAAATTTTCCAAAAGCTTTTTCTTCATTACCAACAATTCAATCGATTTATTTAACCATTCCGTTTGTTCAAAATTAGCTCTAGATTGGAATTCTTGAGAATTTTTTCTCTGATTGAATCTAGTTAGTTGAGGAGAACCGGCTTGGCCCGAAGCGGCCAGAATTCGCTCTTTTTCAAAAGTCAAATCATTAAGCCGTTGCGATAGGGTATTCATTTTCTCTTGCAATTGCCTTTGCTGACCACCACTTTGCGCAATCCAATTTAATAATTGCGTTTTCTGGCTCAGGGCCGCATCTCGATCAGACGATTTTAATTGGGAGGCGTTGGCGGAAAGATTCTGAATATCAGCTTTCAATTCCTTTTCAATGTCCTTAATTTCCATTTGACGCTGCAGCCGTTCTTTAATTTCCTGTCGATACCGATCCAATGCTTCTTGAGCTTGAGACCGGCTCGTCTGCAACCTCGCACGACGAGATTCGTATCCTTGCATTTGTTCAGCGGCTGGCGTCTGCGACTTAAACTCATCGGTTTTTGCCGACAAACGATCCTGAGCGGATTTGAGATACAGATGTTCGGATTGGAGACCCAAAATTCGACTTTTTAAGCTTTGAATATCCCGAAGGTACTGCTCTCTTTGAGCCAATTCTTTTTGAGCCCGGTCCTTCAAATCCGTCAACAAATAATCGACCTGATTACTCGGGTAATACTCCGGCAATGTTTGCGCGTAAACGGTACCAGCCCCCATCAAGGCAAAGTTTACCGTCAACATAATGAGATTTTTTAGCATCTTTGGTTTCTGGTAATGCCTGCGCATATCTATTTCAAAACCGCCGTGATATTCAAAATCGGCATGAACAACGCGATGACGATAAAACCGACCACTACACCTAAGAAACCAATGATTAAGGGTTCAATAATGCTCGTCAACCCCGCCACAGCAGCATCCACTTGATCGTCATAAAACTCTGCCACTTTAGATAACATTTTTTCCATTTGACCAGATTTCTCACCTACAGAAATCATACGCGTGACCATCGGAGGGAAAACCCCACTTTTAACCAGCGGTGCGGCCAGACTCTCCCCTTCTCGAACATTATTTTTAACCGATTCAATAACTGTTTCTATAACCTTGTTGCCGCAGGTTTTTCCAACGATATCCAGCGACTCAAGAATAGGCACACCGCTTTGAATCAACGTCGCCAACGTTCGACTAAACCGGCTGATGGAAACTTTACGGATCAAATCGCCAAAAATCGGCAGCTTAAGTTTGGCGTTATCAAAAAATAGCGCTCCTTTTTCAGTTTGATTAATACGCGCACAGATAAAACCAATAATGACAACAAAAATCCCGGCAAAAAGAATATACTTTTGCATGCCTCGGCTCATGTCAATCAATACCTGTGTCATAAAAGGCAACTCTTGATTGAATGATTCATAAATAGAAGCAAAAGTAGGAACAACCTTAACCATCAACACGATGGTAATTATAATAGCCATGGAAATAACGACGGAAGGATAAATCATCGCGGACTGAACTTTATGTTTTAATTTAAGCGATTTTTCCATGTAATTGGAAATACGATCCAGGATGGCACTCAAAACACCACCTGTTTCCCCCACCTTCACCATATTGACGAAAAGTTTGTCAAACACTTTAGGGTGTTTAGCGAAGGCAGCAGAAAGGCTGCTACCTAATTGAATATCTTCTTTAACGGTACCTATAATTTTCTGAAAAGATGGGCTTGTCATCTGCTCCTGTAAAGACTCCAAACACTGCAAAATTGGAATGCCGGCTTCCACCATCGTAGACATTTGACGAGAAAAAATAACCAGGTCTTCGCCTTTTACTTTTTTGCTGGCGAAAGCGGCTTTCGGAGTGGCATCCTCTTTGGTTTGTTCAATCGAAATAATCGTGAGTTTACGTTTACGCAACTCATCGATAACAACGGCCTGGCTATCCGCGCTCATCTTTCCGGTAACAGTATGAGCATTTTGATCTTTAGCCACGTATTTAAACGTTAACATGAGATACTCCTCAACGGTTATACCAGCGCTCAACGGCCTGACGAATTTCCGATCGGGTCGCGATAAAGGTCGCCACACGACAGCCGGTTATTTTTTCCAACTCTTCCTTTAGCGCAAGGTTTAAAGGATTGTCCATGACCACACTTAAAACATCACCGACTCGATCCAGAGGAACGACCCCCTGCTCCCGCGCCATTTTCTCAGGAACAAGATTCAATAATTTGATATCCAATTCGTATTTGTTAATCGCAATGTATGGGAAGTTATATTGCACCACCAAAGCGGCCACAATGTCTCGTTCATCAATGTGCCCAAGTTTTACCAGGATTTCGCCTAAAAACCCGCCCGATTTTTTCTGAAAATCAAGAGCCTGTTGTAATTGCTGCTGATTAATAACTTTTCTTTCAAGCAGAATTTCACCCATCGGCTGCCGATTAACGCCGACACCATCCATCACGTTAGCCATACTCCACTACTTTCTATAAGTGTTAGTTGAGTTAATTAAAACTATTATAATTTCTTAACTAAAATTTTGAACGAGTAATTTAATTATTATTTTTCCTTAGTCACGACCCGCAAAACCTCTTCCACCGAAATCAAACCGCCCTTCAACTTTTCAATAGCGTCATCCCACAATAACGTCATATTATTTTGTTTGATGGCGTAATCACGGATTTGGTCTGAAGCGGCCCCTTTAATCAAGAGCTCCCGAATATGATCGTTCATATCCAATACTTCGGCAATCACCGATCGGCCCAAATACCCCGAGTTCCGACAAGACTTACATCCCTTGCCTTTATAAAATTTGATGCCTTCGGAGGCCTTCAAACCCAATTCTTTTAAGGTCTTATCCGGAATCTCCTGAGGTTCTTTACAATTGGGACAATTCAAACGACATAATCGCTGCGCAACCACCATCACCAAGCTCGACGCCACTAAGAAGGATTCCACCCCCATATCAACCAAACTGGTGAACGCTCCAGCGGCATCGTTGGTGTGCAATGTCGAAAGAACCGACTGCCCCGTTAACGAAGCTTA
>CAYXGG010000007.1:0-70154 GCA_964464475.1 uncultured Planctomycetales bacterium
GGATTTTGGATGGCCGCCGTGTTGATGGATACTTTATCGGCGCCGCTTTTTAAAAGTTCTCTGATGTCGGCGGTTTCCCGAATACCGCCGCCCACGGTCAACGGCATGAAAGCTTTTTCTGCCGTTTCGCGAACTACCTCCAGAATAATGTTACGCTTTTCGTGACTGGCGGTGATATCCAAGAAAACCAGCTCATCGGCCAGCGCTTCATCATAAGCTTGAGCGATCGCGACGGGATCACCGGCGTCTTTGAGGTCCACAAAGTTGACGCCTTTGACGACCCGGCCATCTTTAACATCTAGACAGGGAATTATCCTTTTGGTGAGCATAATTTGATGGCCTGCGCTAAATCCAGTTTCCCTTCGTAAATCGCTTTTCCGGTAATGACGCCCCACAAACCCTGAGATTCTAATTTGAGTAAGTCCTTAATGTCCTCCAAACTAGACACACCTCCCGATGCGATGACCGAGATGGTGACATTGTTGAGAATTTCTTTAAGTCCTTCCAGATTGGGCCCGCCGAGCGTTCCATCGCGACTGATATCCGTATAGACGAGGCATTTAACACCGATGCTGGCAATTTCTTTGGCAAAATCTACCGCTTTGAGAGTAGAAACTTCCGTCCAGCCATGCAGCGCTACCAAACCGTTGTGACAATCGGCGCTAACAATAATTTGTCCATGCCATTCAGCTACGATTTCTTTAAGAAACGAAATATTTTGGACCGCTTTGGTCCCAACAATGACGCGCGACACGCCGCTGGTTAAATACCGGGCCACGTCGTATTTGTTGCGAATGCCTCCCCCGAGCTGAACCGGGATTTTGACTGATGCGGCTATTTTAGTAATGAGGTCAAAATTTCGCGAGACTCCGTCAATGGCCCCATCCAGATCCACAACATGTAAAATTTCTGCTCCCGCGGCTTCCCATTTTTTGGCCACGGCAATCGGATCCTCAGAGTAGACGGTCATGTCGCTGACTTTGCCGCGTAACAAACGTACCACTTTTCCTTCTTTTAAATCAATGGCCGGAATGACAATCATGACACGCTCTCCGCAAAATTTTTGAGAATTTTCAAACCCCATTGCTGGCTTTTTTCCGGGTGAAACTGGACGCCAGAAATATTATTCGTTTCAATCGCGCTGGTGAAATCCCCGCCATAATGGGTTACGGTCGCACTGATCGTCGTTGCCACGGGCTTTACAAAATAGGAGTGGCAAAAGTAAACGTTACTGTTGTTCGGAATGTTCTTAAATAATCGGCTGTTGGCATGTTTCATTTTGAGTTGGTTCCAGCCCATATGCGGAACCTTTAAACCGGTAAATTTTTCTACGCTGCCAGGCAAAATCCCGAGTCCTTTGACGTCGCCGCCTTCGGTGCTGCGTTCAAAAAGTAGCTGTAACCCCAAACAAATTCCTAAAAAAGGTTTGCCGCTTTTGATGCTATTGAGGATAACTTCAACTAATCCTTTTTCTACAAGTTTGGTCATGGCCGGTTGCATGGCGCCGACTCCGGGCAGCACAATTTGGTGAGCGTCCGCGATGTGCGTGATGCGATCCGTAACCAGTGCTTGGGCTCCCACTTTTTCGAAAGCTTTTTGCACGCTGCGTAAATTTCCTAAACCGTAATCGATGATGGCAATCATGAAAATAAGGGGGTTAGGGTTTAGTGTAAAGGGTATAAGAAAATGGCAACGAACATAGGTTAGTCAATAATACCTTTAGTTGACGGAACTCCTTTACGGCGAGGATCAATGGACGTCGCCTGATCAAGAGCCAACCCAAGTGATTTAAAAACTGTTTCGGTGATGGTGTGCACATCCGGGTGCGCTCCATAGGGAATTTTTATTGTAACAATTATGTTGGCGCCTAACTGTTTTGCAAATGAATCCAGAAAATGTTCTAAATGTTCAATATTGTATCCATCTTCCGCTTCAAACTTTGTTGGAGCAGTTGGATCCTTAGATAAATCAACGTTCATTTTCAAATGTCCTCGCCCGCTAATATCAATCACGGTGTGGCCTAAGGTGTCTTCCATAGGAGAAAATGCTGAGCCAAAGCGGCGGATTCCCTTTTTGTCTTTGAGGGCCTCTTTAAATGCTTTGCCTAAGACAATGCCAATGTCTTCGTTGGTATGGTGAATATCAATATGAGTGTCCCCTTTCACTTCCAGAGAGAGGTCAAAATAACCATGAAAGGTGAATAAATCTAGCATGTGGGACAGCAGCCCAATGGGTGTTTTAATTTTTGACATCCCTTTACCATCAACGTTAAGTTCGGCTTTGATGACGGTTTCGGTGCTTTTGCGTTCGATTTTGGCTTTACGTAAAGAAGTCGCCATGATTATTCCTTTCCATGAAAACGGATTTTGACGGACTGAGAGTGTTTAGGAAGTCCTTCCAGGCTCGCGATTTTATCTAAAGGATCACAAATTTTTTCTAAAGCTTTCTTCGAATAAGAAATGACGTGGCTGGTTTTGGTAAAGTCCGATAGCGATAAACCAGAAAAAAAGCGGGCTGTTCCCAGCGTCGGTAAAACATGACTGGGGCCGGCTACGTAATCGCCTAAAGCCGTTGGGCTATAGGGCCCTAAGAAAACGGCTCCCGCGTTGCGGATACCCTTGGCCACGCTTTGCGGGCTGTTGGTTAAAATTTGGACGTGTTCGGGGGCGATGCGATTCACGACATCGACCGCTTCCTCCATATTCTTGACATGAATGGCAAAGCCGTTGCTCACACGTTTTTTGACCTGTTTGATGAGTTGGCGGGACGGCGTGACCAAAATCGACAGCCCTCCCACGTGTTCCATTTGGGCTTCAAGGTCGGCTACGACAAACTCCGGATCGCTGGTGCGATTAGCCACAACGACGAGTTCTGTGGGGCCGGCGAGCATGTCGATATCAACATAACCAAACAATTGACGTTTGGCTTCGGTGACATACATATTGCCGGGGCCAACAATCTTGTCGACTTTGGGAATTGATTTTGTCCCCAAAGCTAAGGCGGCGACCGCTTGAGCGCCACCGATTTTATAAATTTCATCAACCTTGAGTAAGCTAGCCACCGCCAGAATATAAGGATTGATGTGTCCGTTTTCATCGGGTGGCGTTGCGATGGCGATGCGTTTGATGCCGGCTACTTTGGCCGGAATGGCCGTCATATAAACTGTGGAAACGAGTGGCGCGGTCCCAGCGGGAACATAAATCCCTACCGACTCCAAGGGCATGATGTTTTCTTTCAGCGCGATGCCATCTTTGTGGGCGACGCGGGCAGGCTTTTTTAATTGCTTCTGATAGAACGTTTCGACATTGTTGATAATGAGTTTTAAGGCACTAATGAAATCGCTGGTAATGTTCTGGAAGGCACCGCTAATTTCATTTTCCGGCACGCGTAATTGGCGGGCGTTAAGTTTTGCGCCATCAAATTTACGGGTGTATTTAACCAAAGCGTCATCGCCGTTTAATTGTACATCCGCGATGATACCGCGTACTTTTTCTTCGACATGTTTTTTGCGAAAAAACAGGTTGCGGTTATAAAGTTTTTCAATTCCCTGTCCAGATTGCTTCAAGACTTTCATAAGGAAAGGCTTTCTTTGATAATGGTTGTGGCGTTAGACATCGCTGAATTCAACTTGGCAATTTCTTTGCTGCCGGCTTGGGCCATTTCGGGGCGTCCCCCGCCGCTGCCGCCGAGCAAAGGCGCGATTTTTTTGATCAAGTCATTCGCTTTGATGCCCTTTTTGACCAAAACGTCAGGAACTTGAATCAAGACAAAAGCATTGTCTTCAAAGATGGTGCCTAAACAAGCGATGGTCGATGCCGATTTTTGCTTAATTAAGTCCGCGACTTTGCGCAGCACATCAATATTGAGATCTTTAAAAGTGTGAGTGACAATAGTCACCTCCTGGACTTTGTGCGCTTTCGCGAGGAGATCATCCAGCGAATCTTTGATAAATTCAAAACGAAAGTTTTCTAATTCTTTCTCGAGTTGCTTGACGCGCGCGTTTTGCGCGTTAACCCGGACGGCCGCTTCGTGAACAGGCGCTTTAATGATATTGGCAATTTCTTCCAGTTGGCGTTCTTGGTCGCGATTGTATTTCAATGCCGTGGCCCCGGTAATGGCTTCAATACGGCGAATGCCTTGAGCTACCGAGCTTTCGCCAACAACTTTGACTAATCCAATTTGTCCGGTAAATTCAATGTGCGTTCCACCGCACAATTCTTTAGAATATTGCCCGATCGAAACAACGCGCACGGTGTCTTTGTATTTTTCCGCGAAAAACGCAAGCGCTCCCGCTTCTTTGGCTTCTTTGAGACTCATGACTCGTTTCTGCACAGGGTCGCAAACCATGATTTGACCATTCACAATAGCCTCAATTTGCTGGATTTCGTCACGAGAAATCCCTTTAGGATGCGTGAAATCAAAACGCAGTCGGTCTTCGGCAACGAGTGAACCTTGCTGCTGGACGTGATTTCCTAAGACTCGGCGTAACGCAGCTTGCAATAAATGTGTTGCGGTGTGATTACGCATGATCGCCCAGCGACGCTCTTCGTCCACGTGTGTTTGTACGAGATCATCCACACTGAAAATGCCGGCCTCTACTTTGGCGGAGTGGACAAACACATCGGCTATTTTCTGTGTGTCGGTGACTCGTAGGAGTGAATCATTATTGACGATAATACCCGTATCGCCGATTTGGCCGCCGGATTCAGCGTAAAAAGGAGTTTTATCCAAAACGATTTTGATCTCATCTCCGGTTTGACAGCGGTTGACTTCAGTATTTTCTTTGAATATTTTTAGAATTTTGCTGCCCTGCCCGATTAATGATTCGTACCCCAGAAATTGAGTTTTGGGCACATTCAAATTTAGCTGTGCATCGGCAAAGACATCCCCGGTCATTTTGCTATTTGCTCGGGATCGTTCTTTCTGTTGGCCCATGAAGTTATCAAAATAATGAAGCGCTTCGTTCCACGAAGCGTCATTGACACCAGCCGCGACCGCTGTTGATTTAATCGTTTCTAATGTTAGCCCAAAAGTATCTCGATAGCGGAATATTGTTTCGCCAAGCTCCTTGTATTTCACTTGCGGATCAACCGATTGATGAATGATGTTCTGAAACTGCTCTTTTAATTGCGGGATCCGTTCTTTGCGGACTTGAATATACGCTTGCTCAATTTTGGTTATAACGGAAGCGATATTGTTTTCATTTTTTAGTAATTCTGGGTACGGCGCGGCCATGACTTGAATGACCGGGGTAATCAATTTGTCGATACGAGGTTGACGTTTCCCATTTCTTAATAAAATATCGGAAATATCGATGATGAGGCGTTTGACAACGTAACCGCGGCCTTCGTTGGAAGGAACAACCCCATCGTTAATGGCAAAGGTGACAGCTCTTAAGTGGTCCGCGATAACGCGTTTTTCCGTAACGGGCAAACGAACATTGTCTGTCGCGCATTCCTTTTCTATGCCTTTCAGGATTGGTTCAAATAAGTCAGTCTCAAAATTGCTTTTCTTTCCTTGAATGACCGCTACGAGTCGTTCTAAGCCCATGCCGGTATCAATGTTTTTTCCGGGCAAAGGATCCAACACGCCACCGTCTTTGCGGTTGAATTGAGTGAACACCAAATTCCAGATTTCCGCAAAGCGTCCACAGCTACAAGACGGATCACACTGGTTTTTGCGGGGACATTCTGGGTTCTCTCCATAATCAAAAAATATTTCTGAGCACGGACCGCAGGGACCGTTGGGCCCTTTTTCACGCGCTTCCGATGGCCAGAAGTTATCTTTATCTCCCAGGCGGACGAGTCGCGATTTTGGAATTTTAATGTCATTTAGCCAAATCGCTTCGGCTTCGGCATCTTCTTGATAAACCGAGACCCAAAGTTTGTCGGCTGGAATCTGTAACGTTTGCGTTAGAAATTCCCAACCCCAAGCGATGGCTTCTTTCTTGAAGTAATCTCCGAAAGAAAAGTTTCCCAACATTTCAAAGAAGGTGTGGTGAACAGGAGTTTTTCCTACCTTGTCTAGGTCATCGGTGCGCAGGCATTTTTGGCTGGTCGTTGCGCGGGTGTAACCCTCAATGTGACCTAAAAATTGTCGTTTAAATTGTTGCATGCCAGCGGTAGTGAACAGCACGGTAGGGTCTTCCTTAGGAACGACCGAGTCGCTGGCCACAATGGTATGTCCCTTAGAAGCGAAGAAATCCAAGTACTTTTTTCTGATATCGTTGGCGTTCATAGTTTTCGTATGGCTTGCTGGATGAGCGAGAGGGAAAAACCCCGGCGGGCCAGAAAGTCAAAAATTCTTTTTTTTCGTTTTAAAGGTTCAATGTTTTGATAAAGCTTTAATTTTTTCTTAACTAAGGATTCTACCGCGCTGGGTTCATCCAGGTCTTCTTGTGCCGATTCACGCTGGTCTTGAATAATATCATCCGCGATGCCTTTAATTTTTAATTCCTGGATGATTCGATTCATCCCCAGCGGTTTGGTCAGTCGATATTTAATCCAGGCTTTGGCAAATGCTGCGTCATCAATAAAACGGTAGCTCTTCAAATACCGGATGGTCTCTTCAATAACCTCAGGAGAAAACTTTTTGCGCTTCAGGCGGTCGCGTAGTTCGTGCTCGCTGCGCGGTCGAATTTTAAGTAGTCTTAAGGCTGACGTTTTAGCGCGTGAACATTCCTCCGGAAAATCATTTAATGTATCCATTTATTCTGGCACAACGAAAAGCCCGCGCGTGGTACGAACTAAACAATCGCCCGTGGCTTTTTTGATCCGCGTGTTGAACTCTTTTAAATTCGTCACCGGAAGCTTATTGATGCTATCAATGATATCGCCTTTACGAACACCGGCGATAAATGCCGCGCTTTTGGTATCAATGTCCGTGACCATGACTCCCTGTAAATTGGTCAACGTGCGCACGATTTGGTTGGGGGGAATGTCCTGAATTGTTAATCCCCGCCAGGCGATGGCATTGGACGTTAACTCTTCTTCCTTTTCCTCTTCAACAGGAACCGAAATATCTTCTTCCAGCCCAGGACGCTTTGCCACGGTCACCGTTAATTCTTTTTCTTGATCATCGCGTAAAATTTTGATTTTAGTCTCCGTGCCAATCGGTGTATTGCCTATCAAATTGGTTAGGTTGCCGGAGTTTTTCATTTCTTTGTCGTTTACTTTCAGGATCACATCACCCTCTTTTAAGCCAGCTTTTGCCGCGGGAGTACCTGCGAGGACTTTAGAGATAACCACACCACGTCGATTTGTGACGTTAAAATATTCCGCCAGGCTTTCGTTTAAGTCCTGAATACTGACGCCAATCCATCCATAGTCGACTTGTTTTCCTTCAATCAATTTGTCAACGATGCGCTTAGCGCTGCTGCTGGGAATGGCAAAGCCAATACCTTGATAGCCCCCGGAGGTTGAGAAAATGGCTACGTTAATACCGATAATATCTCCTTTAAGATTAACCAAGGGGCCTCCGGAATTACCGGGATTGATGACGGCATCGGTTTGAATAAGATCAGAATAATCAGTGTCCTGCTCAGTAGCCGCTCGGGGTAAAGTCCTATGCAGCGCGCTAATGACTCCGGTCGTGACGGCGGGTTCCGTGTTCGGCAATAGATATCCAAAGGGATATCCGATAGCGACCACCCATTGGCCTATTTTTAAATGATCGGACGCTTCCAAGGCCACCACCGGCAAATTCTCAGCGGCAATTTTGATGACGGCCAAGTCTGAACGGGAATCTGTTCCCTGAATAGTGCCGGAAAATTCTCGGCCATCCGCCAACGTCACCTTAATTTTATCGGTGTCTTCCACGACGTGAGCGTTGGTAAGGATAAACCCGCGAGGGTCAATGATGACTCCGGAGCCTAAGCCGGCTTTCTTGAGTTCTTTTTCCGGTAAACTACCAAAAAAGTCGGAGAAGAATTTGTCAATTAATTGATCTTCGTAAGCACTGCCAAAGAGCGGATCTAAAACCTGCTGACGTTGAATTTTCTCTGATTGAATTGAGACGACTGCCGGGCCTACTTTAGCGGCGACATCCTCAATGGCTGTGGTCAGTTCAGGTTCTCCGGCAGCAGTGAGGGCGGCCCCGAGGGGCCGCCCTGTCACCACCAAGACTAACGTCACCATGCTACCTAAAAGACCAACAAGTCGTTTAAACGCACTCGCTGAATTGTTGACGCCCTTTACGTTCATCCAACCTTACCGCTTGAGCGCTAATTTTTCCAAGATTTGTTTTTCAATACGGTTCAGTATCTTGGGATTTTCTTGGAGGAATTTTCGCGCGCTCTCTCTTCCCTGGCCGATCTTTTCATTCTCAAAAGAAAGCCATGCTCCACTTTTTTGAATGATTTCTTTATCAGTCCCTATGTCGAGAACATCACTGATGCGCGAAATGCCTTCATTAAAAAGGATTTCAAACTCTGCTTCGCGAAACGGCGCCGCCACTTTATTCTTGACGACTTTTAGTTTAACGCGGTTTCCCACAATCTCTTCACCTACTTTAATGGATTCGATTCGACGCACTTCCAAACGAACCGACGCGTAGAATTTGAGCGCTCGGCCACCGGTGGTTGTTTCCGGATTTCCGAACATGACCCCGATCTTCATACGGATTTGGTTAATGAAGATGACGCAGGTTTTGGATTTATTGATGGCGGCCGTCAGTTTACGCAAGGCTTGAGACATGAGGCGCGCTTGCAACCCCATGTGCGAATCCCCCATTTCCCCTTCTATTTCGGCTCGCGGAGTTAGGGCGGCTACGGAATCAATAACGACTAAATCCACCGCGTTTGAGCGAACGAGCGTTTCGGCAATCTCGAGAGCTTGTTCGCCGGTATCGGGTTGGGAAACCAAAAGATCATCCAGTTTGACGCCTACTTTACCGGCGTAATTGGAGTCAAACGCGTGTTCAGCATCAATGAACGCTGCCACCCCACCTATTTTTTGAACTTGAGAAATAACGCTTAAAGTGAAAGTTGTTTTACCCGAAGATTCAGGTCCATAGACCTCAACAATCCGACCACGAGGTAATCCCCCCACACCTAAAGCCGCGTCAATCGCTAGCGAACCGGTAGGTATGACTGCAATATTGGTTTGTACGCTGCCATCCAGTTTCATGATGGAACCTTTGCCAAATTGTTTTTCAATTTGGGCTAACGCTAATTCCAGCGCTTTTTGCTTCTGTGGATTGGTCGCTGCGTCGAGCGTTTTTTCCACTTTTTCTGATTTTTCCGACTTCTCTACTGCTTTTTCCAAATGCTTTTTTCCTTCAGCCATGAGATGAGCTCCTTTCGTTGGAGGGAGGCGGGTATTATAGGAAACCTTTTTTGGGTTGTCAAACAATTATCCGGGAGTGTTAGCTGCCATTAACCTGTTTAATCGTAAATAGTTATAAGCACAAAGAGATGATCATTTAGGATTTGAGGGTATCTTGGTCGCACACGTTTGCAAAGTCTGGTGAATCATTTTGGTAAGAATCGGTTTTTGTTTGAGGACCTGTTGATAGTATTCCTGGGCACGTCCGCAGTCTCCTTGGGCTTGGTGGATTTGACCTAAGCGAAACAAAGCATCAAAACTAAAGGGTGATAAGCGAAGCACTTGTTCAAATAAACTAATGGCCGCTGGGTAATTATGGAGCTGTTCCTGACTAAAGGCCAGATTATAAAGCGCATCAATGTGAAAAGGAGCGATATTTAACACTTGAATGTACGAATCAATAGCCTTAGGCAAGTCCCCTTGTTTTAGATAAACATTTCCCAGATTACACAGAGTATTGACATCCACGGGATTTATGGTCAGTGCCGCTAGATAAGCGGCTTCTGCGTTCAACCATTCTTCTCTAATCTCAAAAATGGATCCCGCTTTGGAATGACGTAAAAATGAGATTGAATTGTTTGGTAGCTTGATTGGACTTAACAGTAAGAATAGACTTCCCGTCCATACTAAGCCGGTTAAGAGGTTACGAACATGTCCTCGTTTTCTTAGAGCTGCAGTCAATTGGTTCCAAAACCAATTAAGCGTGTACGCTTCCAGAAGAATGAGAATAGGCAAAATGCCGGTTCGATGACGATGTGTGAGAAAGAAAATGAGGGTGAATAACAGTTGCGAACCACAGAAAGCTAAAGCGTTTTGGGTAAAAGGATTTTCTCTGGTCAAAACCAAACCTAACAGGGCTAAAGGAACCATGACGGCGAAAGCATTAAAATCAAAGCGGTTCTTCCATTCTCGTTGAAAGATGAGATCTAAATCATAAGCGGCTTCGTTTTCAGAAAAGAAGGCCGCCGTTTTCCTTCCGAGCAATTTTAAATAGGCTCCGGGATTATTTTTTATAAACTCTCCTGCCTGCTGTTGGAAAAATTGAGAGACTTCTGAAGGACGCAGGGGTCTTTGTAACACGTTTTCAGCGTAAATGCGTTGGTCTGTATCTTGCCCTTCATGAGAAGGTCGGATGAATTCTGGATTTTCGAAAAATCCGGTGGCATGGGGGTTGTTGCCGGCCCACAAACTTAATCCGCTTTGAGCGGTGGTGAGAATCCAGTCCCCTCCTACCAGTTTATTACGAGCCATCACCATACTAAGAATTAAGGCGACGCCGATAAGAAAGGCCAGGACTTTAGGGCCTTGGCGCAGCCAAGGCCCAGGAGTTCTTCCTAGCTGTAAGAAAGATAATATCGCGGCCAGGATCAGGAACTTTCCATCGGCTAAGCTACCGATACCAACCAGCACTCCCAGGAGGCACCAATCTTTGGGTGATTCTTTCTGACGAAGTTGTTCGAGAATTAAGAGGATGAATAAACTGATCGTGATGACCGGAGTTACCGGAAGCATCAGCCAGTCATAGTGAATGAGATTAAAATTCAGGGCGCAAAGTATCCCAGCCAATCGCCCGGTGTTTTCAGTAAATACATTACGGCCAATAACATAAACAAGGACACAATTAAATGCCCCGAGGGTCAGATGAAAAAGTTTAAGTATCTCCGGTGATCCCGCGGAGAGAATCTTGAGGCACGCGAGAAAATGGGGATAGAATGGTAATCCCCAAAAAACATCAGCGGGAGTTTGCCCGAGCAGTATTTCTTGGGCCCATTGGGCATAATAAGTGACATCGCTGCTGGGATGGCCGTAAAAAAAATAGTGAGATTTGAGTAGAATGTCGTAAAGGTAACGTGCGGTTAAGGCGAGAAAGAAAATCAAGAAACCCATAAGTGGAATTCTTCGGGTCATGGCGCAGTTTGCCATAAACGTATGGCGGCTACGATGCTAAGTGCCGCAGTGTCGACTTTCAAAACGGTTTGTCCGAGCGATAACGGGATGGCTCCCTTCTCTTGAGCCCATTGAGATTCACTTGGGGTGAAGTCGCCTTCTGGCCCGATGAGAATAATGATTTTGCTTTGCGGAGAAATAGGGACGCACGCTTGCGAGAAATTCTTGCGTTTACCTTCTAACGTCGGGATGAATACGTGATCAAAACGTGAGAATTCGTTGAGGACTTCTTTGAAAACTGTGATGGGTTTGATGGTGGGGATATGTAAACAACCGGATTGTTTGGCCGCGTTGATGGCCACGGTTTGGTAGCGATCAGTTTTTTTAACCAGCTCCTTCCCTGATTTGGCAAAGAGTGTTCGTTCCGTGATCAAGGGAATAATTTCTTGAACGGAAAGCTCTGTACCTTTTTCAATAATATCTTCAAATTTGGCTTTTTTGGGAATCGCGCAAGCGAGCGTTATCAAAGGCGTTATTGGTCTAGAGCTAATCACGGTTTTAATACGGAATTCCAAAGATGAGGAACGTAAATCGATAATTTCAGCAACGGCTTCAGATCCTTGCCCGTTGAAAATCTTGATAGATTGACCAGGCTTAAGTCTTAATACGGTTTTGGCGTGGTGAAGCTCTTGAGGATCATTGAGCCGCGCCAATTTTACCGTAGTTAGGTCTTCGTTAGGTAAATAAAATCGGTGCATAGAAGATTTTGAATTTAGGGAAGGTGTCTCTAAAAAAGAGTTGGTGGACCGAGGGGGGGTCGAACCCCCGACCTCCTGCTTGCGGAGCAGGCGCTCTCCCAACTGAGCTATCGGCCCAAAACCAAAGATGACAACATACTGAAACACTCAAAAAGTTGCCCTATAGTATCAAATCTTTTTTTAAAAAACAAGTTTTGAAAATTAATGTTGGGGTAATTACGGCGTGAGTCGCCAGGAATGCAAAGCAGCCTGGACGCGGGTTTTTAAATTGAAATCGGGATTTTCGAAGGGGTTGGCCGCTTGACTAGGGTCATAGCGGCTTTGGATGTTTACTTCAAAATATGTTCCTGTGCCGATGCGGGTAGTCGTGAGGGAAATAATTTTACCGATGTAAGTATCGGAGGGGTTACAGGCGCTAGGACTATTTTTGATGCAGGTAAATAGTCGATTGGCGTTTCCGCCGTTGCCAATGGTGTAACAAACCCAACTATCGTCGCCAAGGTTGGTGGGAGTATTTAGCTCAGCTCCCGCCATGTTAACGTCTCGGCGAATGCAAAGATCCGTGGAGGTTCCCCAGTCTCCGGACATCGTGTTGGCGCGCACACCGGTTGTCGTGGAGGGATTGCTGGCATTGCCTGTCGCCAACGTTAAATTCTTAGTGATATCCGCCATCATACCTCCCACCTGGGCAGCGATTAGGGATTTGCGGGTCGTACGGATTTGTGATTGTTTGGTGGCGTAATCAACGGAGACGACCCCCATCATCACCATGCCGATGAGCATCGTGGAAATCAAGAGTTCGGTTAAGGTGACACCTTTTTTTTGAGTTAGCTGCAACATAGTTTAAGGCACTTCCGTCCAGGTAATATCAAGCGCGACTTGAAAAAGATTCGTACCGGCAACTGACGTCACGTTGTAATTGGCTGTATAGATGGTGCCATCAATGGTGGTGGTCCCTAACGGGTGCGAACCGATGGAAAAGTCGGTCCCGCCATTGTATTGTCGGGTGGTTGGATTAAAATTCCGGGCGTCAACTTTGCTACGTAAATCTTCTAAAATTTGCCGTCCGTAATAGGCCGCGGTTAATTTGCGTTCCGAAATGGCTGCTGGTTTGCGAATGGCGGCAATCGAAGCAAAAGTTCCTAACGCGGCTATGGTAAAGATAATGGCCGCGACCAATACTTCGACCATGGTGAAGCCTTGTTTGGTTTTTTGCCGATTAAGCATGTCGTTAGGGACAGCTTCCCGCCGTACAAGACGGATTCGTGGTTGTTAGGGGTGATGACGTTACTGTGACCGTAAAGGTTGCTGCCGGTCCCCAACGAACCGCCGTCACCGTAAAGGCCGCCCCGCCGTTAGTACTGGTAAAGGTCATGCCATTCTCAATAATATTGAGCCCTAAATTGGTGTTAATGGCGGAGACATTGCCCGTTCCCCAGTAGGTGCCATATTGGGCCCGATAAATCTGTTGAGCACCGTGTAGCGCCGTTAGATTATTGATCGCGGTTTGTTGATATGACCTTTCGACTGTTTTTCGATAATTAGGAAGTGCTACGCCGGCAATGACCGCTAGGATAATAATAACGACAATGACTTCGATTAAAGTAAAACCCAAGGGATTTTTGTTTTTGGTCATGTTTCAATATCCTATTTTAGTGCAAATGTTTCCTGTTCCGCCTGAACAGGTAATCGTGCCTCCTCGAGTAATACTAAGTTGATAGGCCCCATAACTCCCTCCACTGCGAGAAATTTGTGCGGCGGTATCACCTGAGGCGCCTGCCGCTAAAACCGTGGGCGCTCCAAAGTTTTGTGGGGTCGGGATGCTGACATCAAGGTTGGAAATACTATTGGTAAAGTTACCGCTATTATCTAGCGCATAACGATGCTGGGCTGCTAAGATCGCGGTTAAAATGCCTACGGCTTCTCTAGAGCGTACTGTTTCTACTGATACCCCGTAGCGAGGCAACATGAGCCCGGCCATCGCGCCAATAATGATCAAGGCAACAACGGTCTGGACTAGAGTAAAAGCACTATTTCTTCTAAGCTTCAAGTTAGTCATAAGAGTCGAAAAGAAGTCTTTAAAGAGCTCCGGGCTGTCAGCGCCTGCTGACAGCCCGGGAGGTGTTTTGTGCTTAAGCTAATTTAGGCTTAATTAACTGCACCAAACTTGCTCGTACCGGTGCGGGTTACCGTTGAACCGGTATAAGTAAGAACGACCGTACTGGAACCGTCTCCACCATTACGAGTATTACGAGTCGCGGTAATGGTGTATTGCGTGGCGGCGGGCGCGGTTAACGCATAGCTAAAGTGCGCGTTCGGAACCTGACCAGGATCTTCAACGTCCAAGTTGGTGAAACTGACGCAAGGACCAGAATAGGAAGATCTCATCAGATAGCAGCGTTCAATAGACTGACGCACCGTGGTGACGGCTTGCATAGCTTCCGTGGCTTTGGAATATTCTACCGTGCTAAAGAATCGCGGTAAAGCCAAGCTGGCTAAGACACCAACGATGATAATGACGATAATGACTTCCAAAAGCGTGAAACCGCTCTTTTTATTAATTCTCATTTGTACCCTCCAAGAGTTCGTTTTTTAGTTAGTTTTGCTGCCCAAAAAGCCCTGTTCGTGCGCACAACACCCCCTTTCGAGTGACTACAATGATTATAAAACTTAATTGAGTCAGCGCACTCGAAAATTCATTTTTTTTTGAAAGCGTTTTCAGGCGACTACCCCCTACCTAGCTGGGTAATATTGAACATGGGCAGAAACATGGCCAAAACAATGACGCCAATGACCGCTCCCATGAAAACCAACATAAATGGTTCCACCATGGTCGCAAACCGTTTCATAAAGGTTTCCACTTGCCGTTGATAAAAGGCGGAAACATGCTTAAGCATTTTGCTTAATTCACCGGTTTCTTCACCGACCATGATCATTTGGATGGCCATCGGAGGAAAGAATTCACTGCGTTGCATGGGTCCCACCAGCAATTCGCCTTCGCGAACGCCTTCTTTGATGTCGCCCACAATTTTCTCGCAGGTTTTGTTGTTTACGAGTCTTTGTGTAATATCCAACGCATAAAGAATCGGGACGCCGCTGTCAATAAGGATGGACATTTGAGAGGAAAAGCGTTCAACAACAATTAATTTAAAAACACGGCCAAAGGAAGGCATATTAAAAAGAAAACTTTCAAACTGCAACTGACCTTTGGGAGTTTCGATGAGCTTCTTGATTAAAAAAACAACGATTCCTATAACCCCAACCAAAATAAAGAATTTATTTTTAATAAAATTAAATACCGTTAAGAGAATTTGAGTGATGAGCGGAAGCTTAACCCCAAATGATTTAAAAATTTCTTCAAAGCGAGGGCCAACGAAGAAGGCAAAAAACCCGATCGCCCCTACGGCGACAAAAAACAAAATGGCCGGATAGATGATGGCCGACACGATAGTTTTATTGAATTCGTCTTGCTGCTCCATGTAAAAAGCCAGCTTTTCTAAAACCAGGGGCATCGTCCCGGAAGCTTCCCCGACTTCAATCAAGCTAACCCAAAATTGATTAAAAGCTTTAGGATGCTTTCCTAGACTTGAACTTAAGGACGCACCCTGCTCAACATCCTTACGAACTTCCGTCAGAATCTCAAAAAGCGTCTTACTTTCAACTTGGGAAACGATAACGTCCAGGCTGCGCAGTAAGGTAACTCCCGATTCAAGCATGGTAGCTAACTGGCGGGCGAAAATCAGCAAATCTTCAATGATAATGTTGTTGTGAGTAAAACTTTCTTTCTTTTTTTTCTTTTCTTGTTGATCTTCGGTCGGAGGTTTTTTGGGTGCTTGGGCTTTGACTTCATCGACACTAATGACAAAATAACCTTCTGATTGCAGGCGTTCAATCAGGCTTTCTTCAGATAAAGCCTCTCCCATCTCGGAGATGGTCCGTCCGGAAGAATCTTTAACGACATATGAGTATTTGGCCACGGGCGTCGGTTAAGATTATAGGTTGGCGGTTATACTTAAAACTTCATCAACGCTAGTCAGGCCATCTTCGACCCGTTTGAGCCCGGCTTCAAAGAGAGTGTCCATACCGTTTTTTCGGGCGGCATCCTTGATTTGGACGTACGTTGCGCGTTCCCCTATTAATTTGCGGATGGTGTCATCCACCATGAGAACTTCGGGAATAACCAAGCGTCCCTTGTACCCGGTGTGATTGCATTCGTGACAGCCTTTGGCTCGGTAAATGAGATCGGTATGGAATTTGATCCCGCCGGTCGACTCTTCGGAAGGCTCGTAGGCCTCTTTGCATTTTTGGCAGAGACGTCGACCTAAACGCTGGGCGACGATGCACGCGAGTGATGGGGTCAGTAAGTAAGGTTCAATGCCGATATCAATCAAACGAGTAACCGCTGAAGAAGCGTCGTTGGTATGTAAAGTGCTTAACACAAAGTGTCCGGTTAGCGCGGCGCGAACACAAATTTGCGCCGTTTCCAAATCTCGGACTTCCCCGACCATGATAACGTCCGGATCTTGGCGTAGGAAAGCACGTAACGCCGTCGCGAAAGTTAATCCGATGTCCGCTTTGACTCCGACTTGATTGATCCCTTCGATTTTAAATTCCACCGGATCTTCGACCGTCATAATATTTTTACGCGGATCAATGGTTTCGTTTAAGGATGAATACAACGTGGTTGATTTTCCGCTTCCGGTTGGCCCTGTGACAAAAAACAACCCATAAGGAAGCTTTAACGCTTTTCGTAAATGCTCAAGTTGCTTGTTGTCAAAACCAAGGCGACTTAATTCTAATGGAACCGCGTCCTTATCCAAAATTCTCATAACGACTTTTTCGCCCCAGACCGTTGGAACGGTTGAAACACGCAAGTCTACGGTACGGTTCTCTAGTTTAGCGGCGATGGCCCCATCCTGCGGTAAGCGTTTTTCCGCGATATCCAATTTGGAAAGAATTTTAATTCTGGAGACTATAGGTAAATGTAAGTGTTTGGCCGGTGGCGGAATTTCATAAAGGGAACCGTCTATACGATAACGTAAACGAATGCGGTCTTTGTACGGTTCAATATGAATATCACTCGCCCGTTCATCAATGGCTTGGCGAATGATAAGATCTACGAGTTTAATAACGGGCGCTTCTTCAGCTTTGGCAATGAGCTTGTCTAAACTGAGTTGCGCTTCGGTCGAGGTGGTTTCCCCTTCCGCGATAATGCTGGCGGTGGAACTGTCCGAAGTATAAGTGTTCTGAACGACCTCTCCTAGCATCGCGCTGCCACTGGCTTTGACGATGCCGTAAAATTCTTGTAAGGATCTCGTGAGATCATTTTTGGTGGCCAGCACGATATTGACTTCACATTTGGCAATACGCTTGACGTTATCAATCAACATCAAATCCAAAGGGTCGTTGACGGCAATCGTCAGAAAGTTATTGCTGATAGAAAGCGGCAGGACGTTATTCTTTTCGGCAAAATCTTTGGGAATAATTTTGTCTAATCCTTGGTTTGCCTGGGGCTTTAATAAATCATTCTTTTTTGAAGAATAAGGTAATAATAGTTGCGTCGCCAAGGCGACGATAATGTCCTCTTCCGTGACCACGCCCATTTTGACCAATATTTCCCCGATGCGCCCGCGGGTTTGTTTTTGGTTCGCAATGGCTTGTTTGAGTTGCTCTTCGGTGAGTAACCCTTGTTGTAAAAGTATTTCGCCTAATTTTAGGTGCGCCATAAGCTATTTTACAGTTTCTGCTTGCGTCAAAGCGTTATCAATCTCTTGTTTTTTATTTGCGGGAATATCCTGTTCTCGGATGATGGGGGTCGTGGAAATTTGTTTTGGTTTAGGGCTCGTTGGTGTATTTTCTGCAAGAATGTGTGGTGTGATAAAAATAATTAATTCGCGTTCTACCTCAGATTCATCATCATGTCGAAAGGAACGCCCTAGCACCGGAATATCTCCTAGAAAAGGAACCTTGGTGACGGTCTTGCTTTTGTCTGTTCGCAGCAGTCCTCCGATAATGATCGTTTCGCCGTCATTGATTTTAAGGATGGATTGCGTGCCGCGCTCTTCGGGATCCCGAAATGTCTCACCGCGAAACGTGCCTCCCAATCGCGCCTGAATGACTTTAGGCGCAATGGCCATAGTAATCTCTCCGGTCGTCAGGTTGGCCTGGGGCGTGACTACTAAGAAAACACCCGTTTCAACACGTTCCGCTTCCACGGTCGTGGTGCCCCCCGTGTCCTGGCTTTGGGTTTCTTGCTTAACGCCAATGGCTTCATCGGTCTTAATTTGAATTTGGGCGGTTTGATTATTGAGGGTGAGAATTCGAGGACGAGCCAGATTTTTTGTATCGGAGTTAGTTCTCAAAAATTGTAAAGCCATCGTTAAACCTGAAGCACTAATGGTGCCGACTCGATACTCAGCTTCTTCAAAAGCATATCCTTTATCCAACAATTTTCTTTGGTTCCAAGGATAGACGGTATCACGTTCACCCCCTTTGAACGTCAATGGGGTTTCTCCAAATTTGACGCCAAGTTTGTCGGCCGTATTTTTGGCTACATCCAGCATTTCAACTTCGATCAAAATCTGCGGGATGGGTACATCTAATCTGGCCAAGGTTTGCTCGATAAGAGGAAATTGTCCTGGTACATCAGAAATAATAAAACTATTCGTGCGCGGATCTTCCACTAGGGTTCCGCTGCTGGTAAGGACACTTTTGACAGCGCCCAAAAGCCCGCCAGGATTTGTTGCCGAGGCGGCAGAACTCCCGGCTGATGAAGAACCTGTGGTGATATCAATCGTATTATTGATTTTGGACGTGCTCACCGAAGCGTGCTTTAAACGATAGACGCGGGTAATGGTTGTTCGCTTAGGTTGGTTGGACGGTTTGATGATGTAAATACCACTTCCCGGTTCAATTTCATAGGTCAGGTCATTGGCTGACAAAATTCTTTCCAAGGCTTCCAAAACGGGAACTTTGTTGAGGAACAGATTGACTTTTTTGGTGCCAATTTCTTGTGAGGCGATAAAGTTAAGGTCGGATTGTTGAGAGAGAATTTTTAGGACGTCAGTTAACAGGGCGTCTTTAAAATCCATGGAAATCTTTTTTGAATACTCTGGATAAAGGAAACTACTTTCCTGCGCGGATGCTAGTGGGGTAATTTTTTCGGACTCAAAGCCGATAGCCAAGACAGAGATGATTCCGAAAAGAAATATGAGTTTTTTGCGCATAAAGTCCTCAGGTTATTTATTGTACAGAATTCGAAATTTTCTTCCCTCGAACAGTACTTCGACCCCCTTCTCCGTAATGTTCGTGATCGTAGCTTCGCTGATTTTTTGTCCTACGGAAACCACTTGGTTGTTGACGATGGCTTGGGGTTGGTCACTATTCCATACAATACCATTGATAGAGAAATTGGGTAGTTTAATGTTCTTAATTTTTTCTTTAGGGGTGGCGGGCGCTTGATCTTTCGGTGGCAAAGTCGGTAATTTAGTTTGGCCGTTGGTATTCGTGGCGGGATCCAGCTTGGGTGGTGGTAATGGTTTAGGAGGCAACCGTTCAGAAAAAGGATTTTCTAGTTTATCTAAATCGGTATCGGTTAGAGAGTATTTAGCCAGAGTCTTGTCTTGAGCCGCGGTTAATATCTCTTCAGCCCCATGAGTCGCGTTCAATTTTCCCAAAGCACCAAGTAACATAACCAGGACTAGGATTCTGTTGAGTTTCTTCATGGGATTTTTTTAAAATTAATGGTTTCCACTTCTAATTGTCCGCTGATGATGCTTTCGGGTATCTTTTCTCCCGGAGCTGGATCAGGTGGGGTATCCATGGTAGCCCGCCAGAATTTGACTAACAAATTTTCTGGAGCTTGTTCAATCTTATTAATAAAACGTAATATTTGCGGATAGGATGTTCCGGTAAAACTTAATTTAAGATTGATTTTTGAAAAATGAGGTTTATTGATTTTGTCGGCTGGAGAGAAATTGAGGATTTTGACCTCGGTTTCGGTAGCTAGATCGCTCAAAAAATCAATGAGCGGCTCTGTCTCCATTCCAGATTTCAGGTTGGCAATAAATTCTTTTTGTTCTTTTTGTTTAGCGTCATGAGACGCGATAACTTTAAGCTTTTTTTCAAGTTCAAGAATTTTGGTATTATTTTGGCTGTTTTCAGTCATTTTTCCGTTTAAAATTTTAAAACTAGCAAACAACGCCAGCAAGATCATCAGGCCTTTAATCGCGTTCAGCGGATTTTGCAGGATGGTATTCTGGATTTTCTCCAGATTAATGTCTTTAATGTCTATTTTATTTAAGTCGTTGATGTTCATTTATTCACAAGTTATTGAAAAGGCGGTAATGGATTTGTCTTTTATCGTGACACTGGTTGCTGATTTTAAAGAGATTTTGTTGAAATTCTCTGCGAAATCCGGGTCGTTGCGTAAGTTGGTGATGAAAGAATTGACGATTTTTATTTGCTGATTAAGTATTTCGTTATAAGCCAATCCGTTCATTTCAATAAAGATCCTAGGAACCAGGATATCCTTATCTTCAGGAGTTGAAGGCAGTCCTTTCTGTTCATTGATAGCAGATTGTGGTAAATCGCGCAGAGAGATTTGTAGGTCCTTGATCCATACTCCTTTGGGAAGCATCTTGGGGATTTTTGCCAAAAAGTAAGCGAGATGACTTTCAGTATTAACGCTTCGATACTCCAGAGTTGTTTTTTCAATGGCGCTGATTTTTTCTTCAATCTTTTTGCTGTCAAGGTCTTTAAATAGGCCTTGCTTGGCGGATAATTCGGTGAGTTTTTTTTGAGAATCCAACCCCAAAAATTTAGTTCCGCCAATCGTCAGCCCCACGATCGCGGCACAAATACCTAAAACCTGAGCGAGTCCGATAATGTCCTCTTTGCTCAACTTAAGTTTAAATTCGGTTTTTTGGGGTTTTGTGGGGCCTTGGGCTAGGTCAAATTTAATGGGTAAAGCAATACTATCTTTTAAACAAGCGCCGAATGAATTTAAGTAATGAATAGACTGGGCCTCGGCAATGTTAAGTAATTCTTTGTGGTCAAAGGCCTGAGTGGGTATCCCCAAATCATCTTGCAGGCTTTTCGTAAGCTCTGGGGAGGGGTTTTGCGCGATGATAATTAAGTGGTTAATTTTTTCTTGAGTAAATTGACGGGAAAAATAATCCAGCGAGATGCGAACCTCATTAAAGATACGGGCGTTGATGAGTTCAGCTTCATCCCCCGCTGTTCTTATCGCGGCGGGATTAGTCGTAAAAGTAAAATCTCGGATGAATTGTGGAATGCCCTGGTCAATAATCAATATTTTCCCTTCGCCAGGGAGTATTTCGATTAACGCGAGCTTCTGATCCTGTAGAGATTTGGTTTTAATAAGCAAACAACGTAAAAGACTTAATGAGGCGGGTTCAATGCTGCTGACTTTGAGCCCGGACTGCTCCAATAACCCACAATATTTGTCGAGTAGGTCATGACGGATAGCTACAAAATAAATACGGATTTTACGGATGGCTTTCTCATTAAAAATTGATGAAAAGTAAGTGTAGGCGATTTCATCTAGCTTGAAGGGAATGTATTTTCGGACTTCAAACTCAACGATATTTTTTACTTCATTGGCGCTCACCCAGGGGATGATAAAGGAACGAAAGATGACATCGTGCGAAGATAAAGCCAAGACAACATCGGTGGTGGTAACTTTTTGTTCGCGTAGTGATTTCTGAACATTCCCGACAAACTTGATGTCTTCGGGAACCTCTTTGTCCGAAGGACTGTCTGTTTTGGCAAATAGATTATGTGTAATCGAAAAGAGGCTTTTCAGGCTTTGGTTTTCGACCTCGGTCAGGTAAAATTCGGAATTGGAGAAAAACGCTCCTAATTTCTTTGACATTTGTCTACTAATATACCGATTTATGGTTCGAAAACAATAAACAAAAGCGGTTTTTTGAGGAGGAGAAGATTGGGGTGCTAGGTTAGATTAAAACGTGCCTGATGACGCCGTAATAAGCGTTCCGGCTTTGACTGTACTGACGTTATAATTTTTGCCGTCTAAAGGCAGATAAAGAATAATTGATGTTGGGTTAAGCCCGCGATACACGTCATCAGCGTGGTTGAGGCTGGCGGCTAGGAGTAGCTGTTCGTATTTAATGCGGTCAATTTGACGTTGTCCTAGAGTGACTTCGCTGACGTTGGTGGACACAATACCCATGACCAAAATCATCATGACGCTGGTAAACATGAGAATCGTGACCAGAATGACACCGTTTTTATTCTTAAGAAGTTTATTCATGGGTATTTTTGCTTTTTGTCGCCCTAATATCCTCTTTGAGATTAACATAACTTTTGCAGCGGGGACAAATGCTTATTTCTGTTTTTCGGTAATTTAAGAAAATAAAGGTACAGTAAGGGCAAATTTCAACAATCGTGCTCAGCTTGGTGTTTTCTTCTTTCCTGGTTAAATTATAAAACACTCCCCCTGCACTCACAAGTAGCAAGATGGAAAAAAAATAAACACTTAATGCCAGGCTAAAATCTAGCGTGATCATTGGGAAGTCCCCGGCCCGCGCAAAGGTAGATACGCGGGAGGATTTTCTAGATCTTTGAGGATGGGATGTGCAGGATCAGGTTGATGTAAGTTCTCTTCAGGAAATAGATTCTTGAGCGCCTTCTTTGCTGAAGGCGCCGTGTACCCAGGCTTTGTCAGGGGATCCGGAGTGTTTGTTTTTCCCAGCTGGGTTGGCAGAAATAACTGTTCTGTTGAGGACTCTATCCCTGCTTTTTGGGTAAAAACTTTACTAGCAGAAACATCTTCAGGAGACAGAAAGGCTCCCATAAATAATAATTGAGGCATCTGGGGATCCGGCTTGTTGGGAAAGACAAAAGTAACAAAATAAGTCAAAACTAAGTGTCCCATTAAGGACACCAGCAGGGCCCCCATAAAAAATTTTGAAAATGACAGAGACAAAGAATCAGTTAATTTGATTGGTGGCAATGTTGATGCGTTCGATGCCTAATTCACGACACAAATTCCAGATTTCCACGACCCTGCCCACCGAAGCTCGACGGTCAGATTTGATAAGTAGCGGGCGGCGGGACGCGTTGTTTTCGGTTAATTGTTGTTTAAGTTCTTGAATCGTTACTACGCGGTTATTGAAGTACAGCACATTTTCGCTAGAGATCGTAATGATTTGATTTTCATCACGGAGAATATCACTAGTGACCGTGCGGGGTAGTTGAACATTCATTCCCGCTTGAACCGCAAAAGGTGTTGTCAGCATAAAATAAAATAGGAGTAGAAGAACAACATCGATAAGCGGAGTTATGACTAGGGGGCCAAGTCCGAACTGCTGTTGCAGATTTCGTTTAAATTTCAACCGCTTCTTCTCCGTTTTTAAGTTTGTGGGCTGCATCCGTTGCGTTGAGTTGGGAAAAAAATTGAAGTAATTCACCGGCTCCCCGTTCCATTTCTAAAATCACTCGGTGAACTTGTCCAACACAATAATTCATGGCCAAGTAAGCCGGGATCGCGACGGTCAATCCGGCGACGGTTGTGATTAGGGCTTGCCAGATGCCTCCAGCCAAATCTCCGGTAGTTGTGGGCGTTAGCGTTGCCGCCTTAACCTGCAGTGCGTGGAAAGCGTTCATGAGACCTATGACAGTACCCAATAAACCCAACAGCGGCGCCACGTGAGCTAGCGACGCCAACAAGCCTAGCCTCGCCTCCAATTTTGGGATTTCTTGCAGGCTTATATTTTCCATCGCTTCTTTGATGGCGTCATTGGAAATGCCAGATTTTAATATGCCTGCTTGAAGTATTTTTGAGATGGGCGAATGGTTCTGGTCGCAGAGCGTAATGGCTTCTTTAATTTTATTATTACGCAATAATTCGAACAGTTCTTTTCTGAAATTAGGAATATGTGTTGAAATCGAAGCGAGATACCATATTTTTTCAATCACGATGGCTGTCGCTATGAGTGAACACAGCAAGATGGGAACCATGATGGGGCCTCCCGACGTTAATAAGTCCCATCCGCTCATTCCCCAAGTACTGTTCATCATGCTGTGTCTCCTTTGGAAAAAAAGGCTTAGTGACCGTTTGCCTTGATTGTCTCAATGCGTTCCTGGGCGTATTTGCTTTCGTCCTGACCGAACGTAATGATTTTTTGGTAAGTCGTTTTGGCGTTTTCCCAGTCTTCCTGGTCCTCAAATAATTTGGCAATGCGTAAGTAGGCTTTAATACTCCAGTCCGCTTCTCGTGGGTAAAGATAAGGAATGCGCAAGTATTGCTCAACGGCCTCTTTAATTTTGTTGGCCTGCTCATGCGCGTCCGCGTAGTAGAATTGAAGTTCGGCGTTATTTAATTCCGAAAGCCCTTGCGGCGCTTGTAATGATTTCTGGAGGGCGTTTAAGGCCGGTTCATATTCCTGATTCTTAAGATAAGCCTGGGCAATTTTTAAATAAGCGTCCCGTTGCATTTCCGGAGAATTGGCTGCGATGCTTTCGTAGGTTTGAATCGCTGTCGCAGAATCTAGTTCTCGAGAAAAAATTTCAGCAATAGCTAGTTTGGCTTTGGCATAAAGTTCTTTGTCTCGGGGATCATCAATCAGCTTGTATTCATTTAACGCTTGATCAAGAATTCCCTGAGCTTGCAGGCCCTGTCCTATTTTATAGTGAATAAAAGGAATTTGCGCGTGATTAGGAAATTGACTGACGATTTTACGGTATTCTTCGACTGCTTGGGGAAACTCGGAATTTTCTAAAGCATAGTCACCCAACCAGCTGAGCGCTTGAAAAGCAGTTTCGGTTTTGGTGTATTTAAACGCAATGATTCGGAATTTCTCGAGAGCTTCTTTGAGCTGGCCCTGTTTATGAAGAGACTTGGCTATGCCTAGTTCCGCTTGATGAAGAAGGCTGTCTTGGTCGGAATAAAGATTAATAATTTTCTCGAAAGTTTTTTGGGCTCCCACAAAATCATCCGTATTGAACTGAGTCAACGCCAAAATATATTGTGCTTCCGGGCGAAAATCAGAGTTCTCGGGAGCTGCCTTAAGAAATTCGGAAATCAGTTCTTTGGCCCTTCCCCAATCATTTTTCTTAAAATTGACGACGGCCAGGTAATATTGGCTGTCAATGAGGTACTTGCTTTTGGGAAAATTGGTTTCCAGACTTTGCAGCGAAATGGCCGCGGCATCCAGGCGGTTAAGTTTTAAGAGTGTAATGCCCTGACGATATTGGATGTAATCAGAGTAAAGGCTATCGGGGAAGTTTTTGAGTATTTTATCGTAGGTGTTGAGCGCGTCATCCAGTTTGCCGGCATCCTGATAAGCGTCCCCGATTTGGGTTAAAGCGCTTAGTTTAACCGTTTTGTTAGAAGTTTTTTCAACAACAGATTGAAAATTGTTGATGGCGGAATCAATTTCTCCTTTTTTTAAATACGTCCAACCGATCCCAAAGTAGGCTTTTTCTGTTAAGTCAACGAGGTCCTTCTGATTGCCAAAGCGCGTGAGAAAATCTTGATAGGTGGTGATGGCACCGGGGTAATCTTTGAGTGCGTATTGGCTATTGGCTTTACCCAGGAAAGCTTCGGCTAATCGCGGACTCTGCGCGAAATTATTAATCAGTTTATCGTAGGCTGTAAAGGCCTGCTGGTGTTCTCCTAATTCAGAGAACAAACTTCCCTGTCCCAAGAGGATATCATCAGCGAGGATGTTTTTGTTGTCGGCCATCTCGAGGGCCTCGGCAAATACTTTTTTAGCTGGCTCAAACTCTTTGAGCTTAAGATGACTCCATCCGGTGCTTACTTTGGCCATCACGACTAGTTTCGCATCCGAAGAAATCTCCGCTGCTTTTAAGTAATATTTGATCGCTTCAGCGTATTTGTCCTGGTAGTAGTTAGATTCGGCGATATAAAAATAGGCTTGGTCATGCCGGTTGGATTGCGGGTATTTGGCAACGAACTCGCCAAAAGTTTTGATCGACGCAGGGAACGCGCGATGATTATATTCAGACTCGCCTGTTTTGAAAAATGCGTCTTCGGCTAGCTGATGCAGGGGGAATTGTTTGGTTAGCAACACAAATTGTTCCCGAGCGAGGTCGAATTTTTTTTGTTCAAAATAAGTCCATCCAAGCGAATAATGAGCTTGCGGAACGTAAGGAGAATTTGGATAGACGCTTAAGACCTGATTGTATTTCTTTTCAGCTTGTGCATAGTCGGAACCTTTTAAGTAGGTCTCTCCCAGCCAGAATTGAATCGCGTCTTGGAATTCGGATTCGTTTTGGACGGTCTGGAAAATTTCAAAGGCTTTAAGGTACTGGTTTTTAAAGAAATAACATTGGCCCAGCAGTAGCTTAACGGGTACGCGTTTCTGGGATTGAGGGAATTTTTCTTGAAACTGTTCAATATAGCGTAAGGCGACATCATAAAACCCGTCGTCAAAAGCTCTCTGAGCGATAATGAACAGTTCTTTTTCTTCTTCGCTGGATGAAGAGGTCGCAGTTTCTTGGCCCCAAATAGGTGAAGACAAAAATATCCCGCAGAGTAAAACTATGGTCAAACAGATGGCGCGAGTTGAAAAACACATGGGCAACATTATCCTTAAATTTGGGTGACAAGACAATATCTTTTTCTAATCAATCTCAGTAAATTTTTTTAGCGTGAATTCTTGAGATTGATGCCAGAGGAAATTTTTTGTTGGAGTAAATAGTCTTGAGGGCCATTAAGCTCGCAGGAAATCTTTTAGGTACGCGGCTGTATGGGACTGTTTATTTTTGATTAATTCTTCCGGGCTCCCCTGGAAAATTACCTCCCCGCCCTTGTCTCCTCCCTCCGGCCCCAAGTCAATGATGTAATCGGCGGTTTTGATGACATCCAGATTGTGTTCGATAACTAGGACCGTATTGCCTTTATCTACCAGTCTTTGCAAGACACTCAGCAGTTTGGCAACGTCAGCAAAGTGCAGTCCCGTGGTCGGCTCATCCAGAATATAAAGGGTTCGGCCGGTGGACGTTTTGCATAATTCGCTAGCCAGCTTGACGCGTTGGGCCTCTCCACCGGAAAGGGTCGTAGCCGGTTGTCCTAAACGAATATAGCTGAGCCCCACGTCCTGGAGGGTTTGCAACACATTTCTGACTCTGGGAATGTTTTCGAAAATGTGCAGTGCTTCGGCCACGGACGAATTCAAGATTTCGGCAATGTTTTTGTCCTTAAAACGTATTTCTAGGGTTTGGTCATTAAAGCGTTTGCCATGGCAGATCTCGCATTCGACATAAACATCCGGTAAGAAATGCATCTCGATTTTTTTGATGCCGTCCCCTTCGCAGGCTTCGCAGCGTCCCCCTTTGACGTTAAAACTGAACCGTCCTGGTTTAAAGCCGCGCATCCGGGACTCGGGTGCTTGACTAAAGAGATCCCGAATGGGGCTGAATAATCCAGTATAGGTGGCAGGATTGGATCGCGGGGTGCGTCCAATCGGAGATTGGTCCACGACGATAACTTTATCTAGATGTTCTATGCCAGTGATTTTCTTGTGTTGACCGGGGCGCTCTTTGGATTGATAAATTTTTTGGGCGAGGGATTTATAGAGAATATCTTCGATGAGGGTTGATTTTCCTGAACCGGAAACTCCAGTCACCGCAATAAACGTCCCCAGAGGAAGCTCAACATCGATATTTTTTAAATTATGTTCCTGGGCGCCGGTTATTTTTAGAGAAGGTCCATTTTTGATGGGGCGTCGCTTGGGCGGTTTGGGAATCAGCAGCTCGCCGCGCAAATATTGTCCCGTTAAAGACGGTTGGCACTTGAGTAATCCCGGGACATCTCCGGCGTAAATAATTTCTCCGCCATATTCTCCGGCCCCGGGCCCTAAATCCACGACATAATCCGCCGCTCGGATGGTGGCTTCGTCATGTTCGACCACCACCAGCGTATTGCCTAAATTACGCAGTGAATGCAGGGTGTTTAGTAAGCGTTCATTGTCTCGTTGATGGAGACCAATGCTGGGTTCATCCAAAACATAGATAACGCCAACCAGACCTGACCCAACCTGGGTCGCCAGTCGAATGCGTTCCGCTTCTCCCCCCGAGAGTGTGGCGCTTTTACGATCCAGGGTTAAATATTCCAACCCTACATCCACACAAAAATTGAGGCGGCGGTTGATCTCTTTTAAAATTTGTTCACTGATGGTTTGTTGATCTTTAGTAAGCGGCAGTTTAAGAAAGAAATTTTTGGCTTCCTTAATAGAAAAAGCCGTTAATTCCGCGATGCTGCGATCCGCCACTTTAATGGCCAGTGATTCTTTCTTGAGTCGAAGTCCTTGGCAGTCTGGGCAGGGCAAAACAGACATATATTGAGTCAGTTCGTCTTTAAGCCATTCGTTGTCGGTTTCTTTAAAAAGTCTTTCTAAATAACCCAAGACTCCCTCAAACGTTCGTCCCCAAATGACGTCGTTGGAACCATGCAAAATGAGGTGCTTGAGTTTTTTGTTTAATTGAGCGTAAGGAATTTCTTGGTCGATATTATATTTTCGGGCGATTTCGCGCAAAACGGCCTTGTAATAAAACATGAAGCTGCGTCGTCCGTGTGTCCACGGGACGATGGCCAGAATCCAGGATTTATCCGGATCGGGCACGATCAGTTCTGGATCAATTTCCATTTTGGTTCCTAGTCCGTTGCAAGCTGGGCAGGCGCCATAGGGTGAATTAAAAGAAAAAACGCGGGGTTCAATTTCCTGCAGACTGATGCCGCAGTCAACACAGGCGTATTTTTCACTGTAAAGCTGATCCGGTTGTTGACCATTGAAGTCGATGAGTACAATGCCTTGACCCGTTTGGAGCGCGGTTTCTATGGAATCAGTCAAACGTTTTTTGATTTCTGGTTTGACGCTCAGACGGTCAACGACCACTTCAATGTTATGAATTTTGAATTTATCTAATTTTAGCTCCTGGGAAACTTCTTGAATTTTACCGTCAACCCGGATGCGAGCAAAGCCGGCTTTGGTTACTTGCTGGGGGATTTGGCGGTATTCACCTTTACGCCCGCGTACTAATGGCGCCAAAATATTGATGTTGGTTCCGGCGGGCAATTTAAGGATTTGTCCCACGATTTCCGGAGCGGTTTGGCGTTCGATTTTCTTGCCGCAGTTATAACACGTGGGCGTTCCCACGCGGGCAAAGAGTAAACGTAGATAATCGTAGATTTCCGTCTGAGTGGCAACGGTTGACCGCGGATTACGGCTGGTGGTTTTTTGTTCGATAGAAATAGTGGGAGATAGCCCTTCAATGTATTCGACATTGGGCTTTTGCATTTGGTCGAGAAATTGACGCGCGTAGGCCGATAGACTTTCAACGTATCTGCGTTGTCCCTCTGCGTAAATGGTGTCAAAGGCCAGCGAGGATTTTCCTGAACCGCTCAGTCCGGTGATCACGATAAACTGATTGCGAGGCAGATTCAGGCTAATATTTTTTAAATTATGTTCTTTGGCGCCGCGAATGACGATAGCTTGTTGATTCATGGTGATTTTTAAGGAATTTGTTGGGAATTTGTAAATAGATGAAATGGTGGCGCGGAGAGATTTTTTGAAGGGCGTTCCGACGGTTTAACTATCGATCCATAGACGTTTAGCGAAACCGTCGGGACGCCCAACAAAGTTAACAACTGGTTACTTGCGTTTGGCCGCTTTCTTCTTTTTGCCACCGCGGACCATTTTCGCGCAGGAGATATCTCCCTGCTTATCGATGAAATACAGGTAACCCGCCTGCTTCTTGACGCCGGCTTTGGCAACTTTCTTAGGGGCTCCCCCTTTTTTGCCACCACGCGACATCTTGGCGCAGGAAACGTCACCCTGTTTATCAACGAAATACAGGTAACCTTTTTCCTTTTTGACTCCGACTTTTGCGACTTTTTGTGCCATGTTCGTTCACCTCCCTCCCGGTTGCTACTGTTTTATGTTCCTATTTTGACTCCTTTAAGATGCTGTTTAAGCGTTTGGATTGCCGATAAGACTGCCAAGTAGCTGGTTTTAGGATTATCCGGGCAGACGACGTTATCCGTCAGGGTCACAATTCGGCCAAAATCGCCCACGACCTCTACTTCGTGTGAATTGGTTTTAGACGCGGGCGAAGCGATGATGCGGATCCGCATTTTATGTTGGGCATTGGCGGCCAGCGCCAGCGAGGCAGCGACGTTGATGTTCTTAGGGAAATAATCCACCGCTTCCGCGACCTTACCGTCGTAAAGGACTGTTTCTTTGGTGATCTTTTTTAGATCAATGCCTTTGTGAGCGATGTAAGGACTATCGGCAAAACCTAAAGGAGGTTTCCGGGAGGTTAGAGTAATTTTTTTAATATTAACGAGGCTGGCGGCCTTGATGGCGTCTAAGCCGGCTAAGGCCCCAGAAGGAATCAACAGATGACATTTATTTTTGTCAGCCAATTTAAAAAGATCGGGGGCGTTCAACAGTTGCCCTACGCTCATCACTAAGATACTTCGCTTGTGGGTTAAGACTTCACGGATGATGTCTCGAGTTTGACGTGAAGCCACACATTCCACGAGAAAATCTGATGACTTTATGATCTCTTTGAGCGAATTTTTATAAAGTTGTGGGCCGCCCAAGATTTTGGCGAGCCCTAATGATTTATCATCGTCAATATCGTACAAGCCCGAGACTACGGCCGCGTCATTGAATTCTTTCTGGATTGTTTTGGCAATCCGTGACCCGATGGCCCCACAGCCTATAATTCCAATTTTGGTTTTTATTGAACTCTTCATGAACGAACCGTAACCTTCACGTTATCAATAAGGCGGGTTTTTCCTAGCCACAGGGCTACGGCGATCAGAATTTGACCTCGCAGCTGAGATAAGGGTTGCAACTGTTGAGCGTCAACACACTCAACATAATCGAATTTTGCGGGAAATGCTTGCGTGATCGTCTGACGAATAAACTGGTTAATTTTTTGCGTGTTGCGTTCCCCTTTGTCGATTAAAGCTTTGGCCGATTTTAAGGCTTGGTAAATCATCGGAGCTAGCTGTCGTTCTTGAAGAGTTAAATAGCTATTGCGAGAGCTTAGGGCTAACCCATCTTTTTCACGAATGGTGGGGAGAACTGAAATGTGCGTAGGAAAATTTAAATCCAATACCATTTTTTTAAGTACCGCCACCTGCTGTGCGTCTTTTTGTCCCAGATACATTACGTCTGGTTGGACGATATTGAGGAGTTTCGCAACAACAGTAGCGACTCCAGTGAAATGTCCTGGCCGAAAAGCGCCGCATAATGTTTGGCTTAATCGGCTAACGGCAACGCTGGTTAATATTTCCGTCGGGTACATTATTTTTTCCGACGGATAAAAGATTATATCAACATTTTCTTTTTTTGCCAATTTTTCATCTTTTTTGAAGTCGCGGGGGTAGCGACTAAAATCCTCGCTGGGGCCAAATTGGTGGGGGTTTACAAAGATACTTAGGACTACAACGGAGTTTTGTCGTCGAGCTTTGTGCAGTAAGGCCGCGTGCCCGGCATGCAAATAACCCATGGTAGGCACAAAGCCTATACTCGTTTTCTCCCGACGAATCTGTCGTAGAGCTTGTTGTAAAGGTTTGAGTGAGCGAAAAATCTTCATTGCTTGATTTGCGCGGCCCGCTTAGGCGCGATCTCTCTTAGCGGATTCATCACGAACTCACGGTCATGCATTCGAGGATGAGGAATAATTAAATTTGGTTCTTGAATGGTCTGGTGGTCATACAAAAGGATATCGATATCAATCGTCCGTGGCCCGTTGGGGATGGTGCGGATGCGTCCTAAGTCTTGCTCGATGGTGCTTGTCGCGGATAATAACTCGCGGGGCGAGAGGTCTGTTTCCACTTGAATCACGCAATTAAGAAAATCACCTTGCGGTGGCCCGCCGACCGGATGGGTCTCGATCACAGACGATGTTTTAAGAATAACCATTCCTGCTTGACGAAGTTTTTCTGTCGCTCGGTGCAGGTATTCACCTCGGTTCCCGACGTTGGAACCTAATCCCAGATAAACTACCGCCAAATTAGAGAACCTTTCTCAGCCTTTCGACCGCTTCATTAATGCGTTCTTTGGTGGTCGTGATGGTCATCCGGATATAGCCCTCTCCGTGCTCTCCGAAACCAATACCTGGAGTGGCGACAATGTTGGCTTCTTCTAATAACACCTTAGAGCAAGTCATGGAATCCGGGAACTTTCGTGGGATTTTGGCCCAGACGTAAAAGGTTGCTTTAGGCGGCGGGACTTTCCAGCCAACACTGCGCAGGCCATTAATTAAATAATCGCGTCTTTCTTGGTACATGGCGCGCAAATGGTCGCAGATTTTGGGGTCCATTTTGAGAGCCGCGATACCGGCGACTTGGATAGCTTGGAAGATACCGGAGTCGACGTTGGATTTGACTTTAGCTAAGGCCGCGATGAGTTTGGGGTTGCCACACGCCCAGGCGATTCGCCAGCCGGTCATAGAAAAGGTTTTAGAAAAGGAATGATATTCAATGACGACTTCTTTGGCCCCTTCAAATTCGAGCAAACTAGCGGGTTTTTCGTTATCAAAATACATTTCCGAATAGGCTAAATCTGAAACGAGAATAATACTTTTTTCTTTGCAGATGGCGACTAGCTCTTTGAGGTATTCTCGCGGAGCTACGGCCGCGGTGGGATTATTGGGATGATTAAAATACATCATTTTGATGTCTTTGGCTTCTTTGACTTTAGCCAGGTCCGGGAGAAATCCATTCTTTTCTTTCAGAGCGATTCTAACCAGTTTACCTCCCGCAAAAATAACGGCTCCTAAATAGCCCGGATAACATGGGTCAGGAACCAGTACTTTTTCTTTGGGGTTAATGAGTCCCAGCGGTAAATGGGACAAGCCTTCTTTCGACCCAATAGTCGGATAGATCTCAGTCGCTGGATCGAGAGTGATATGAAAGCGTTGTTGGCTCCACTCTGCGATCGCCTGGCGAAGTTCGGCCATGCCGGCATCCAGCGCATAATGATGATTTTTGGGGTCTTGCGCGGCATTCTTGAGCGCATCAATGATGGGTTGTGGCGTTCCGGTATCCGGATCGCCGATACCTAAATCAATAATGTCCCTTCCGGCGGCGCGTGCCGCGCGTTTGGCTTTATCGATTTCAACAAATAGATACGGGGGGAGTTGTTTTAATCGATCAGAAAATTCAATCTCCAGAGACATCCTTGCGTCCTTTCTTATTTCTTACCGGCTAATACTTCTTCCATATTAAAAAGACCTTTGGATTTTTTGGCCAGAAATTTGGCGGCAACCAGTGATCCCGCGGCAAAAATATCTCGGGTTTTGGCGTGGTGACGGATGGTGAACGTGTCCACCGCGCTTTCAAAAATGACATCGTGATCTCCGACTATTTCCCCTTCACGAATCGACTGAATGTCTTTGACTTTCTGGCGTGAAGCTGCTTCCGCAATTTCTGCCATGGTTTTGGCCGTACCCGATGGCGCGTCTTTTTTGTGAATATGATGGGCTTCGACGATCCGAATAGAGTATTGACCGGCAGTTTTACGGGCTGCTTCTCTGATTAAACCGAAGACCAAATTGACTCCAACGGACATGTTAGACGAAAAGACAATAGGAATTTTCTTAGCGGCTGATTTGATTTGTAGGACTTGCGCGGTTGTAAGTCCGGTCGTCCCGATGATCATTCCTACTCCGAATTTCTGGCAGGCTTTCAAATGTTCTATGGTCGCTTCGGGAGAGGTGAACTCAATCAGCACCTGCGCTTTTTTAAGCTCGCTGCTGTCAGCCGACGTTCTGACGCCGAGAAATTGCTGTCCGACTTCGGGATGGCTATCGTGTTCAAGCAAGGTGACAATTTTGAATTGTTTGTCGATGGAGGCTAGATGGGAAATGCGTTGGCCCATTCTTCCGCGGGCTCCGCTGATGGCAAGTTTGATCATCCTTTTCCTTTCAATAAACCGTAATCCTTGAGTGCTTTTTTCAGTTTGGTTAAATTATCGTCCGCCATTTCACAAAGTGGCAGCCGCAAGGTCCCTTCGCATAAGCCCATTAATCCTAAGGCTGTTTTGACTGGAATGGGATTGGTTTCTATAAACATGGCTTTCACCAAGGGTAATATTTGGTAATGCAACTTTTGAGTTTTTTCAATATCTCCTTTTTCCCAGGCTTTGACTAATTCGGCAACGTCTTTAGGGATGATGTTGGCAACGACCGAAATAATCCCCACCCCCCCAATGGCTAGCAAGGGTAAGGTTAACGCGTCATCTCCGGAAAGGAGCGCGAAATTTTTGGGGCAAAGCAATTTGACCATGGCCATTTGTTCTAATGAACCAGAAGCCTCTTTAACTCCCACAATATTTTTGCAATCGTGGGCCAGTTTGGCCATCGTAGCTGGTTCAATGTTAATACCGGTCCGGCCTGCAATGTTGTAAAGGATAATTGGAATCGATACGCTGTCCGCGATAGCCTTAAAATGAGCGTAGAGGCCTTTCTGGGTCGGTTTATTATAGTAAGGAGAAACAATGAGGGCTCCATCCGCACCGGCGTCCGCCGCGTGTTTGGTCAAGGAAATGGCTTCTTCGGTTGAATTGGAGCCAGTTCCCGCGATGATGGGGACTCTTTTGTTGGCATATTTAATGCATAGCTCGATCACGCGTTCATGTTCTGCTGTGGAAAGCGTTGGTGATTCGCCGGTCGTCCCGCAAGGGACAATCCCACTCGTCCCGCTTTTAATTTGAAATTCCACGAGATTTTTGAGCGTTTTTTCGTCTACTCTGCCATCTTTGAACGGTGTGGCGATGGCTACGATCGAGCCTTTGAACATGCAGTCCTCCTCAGCATAAGATTATTTGGCGATGTATTCCCCACGTGCGATAAATTTACCACTTCCCTTTAGCCAGACATTCATGATGCGACCTTCCAGGAGTTGAAAAGAAACTTCCAGAACTTCACCGCTTTTGGTACGTACATTCATTTTGGCTTTTTTGATGGTCTGAACGCCGGGGTTGGCTTTTAAGAAACCGACAATCCCTGCTGCTACACTTCCCGTGCCACAGGCTTTAGTTTCATCTTCAACGCCGCGCTCATAGGTCCGAACCGCAACGAGATTGTTGTTAATTTGCTCTACAAAATTGACGTTTGTTCCTCGCGGCGCGAAACGTTCATGAAAACGAATCGTGCGGCCGATGGTTTCAACGTCAATCTTTTCCAGTTCATCGACAAAAACAATCGTGTGCGGTACACCCGTGTCAATGTAGCTCACGTCAAGTTTTTGATCATGAACTAAGATTGAGATGTTTGGCTCGTAACCTTTAGGGTCGCTGAGGCGCACGGTGGCTATTTCGTTTTTGGCTTCCCCTAAGACAATTCCCGCGAGCGTGTCTAAGCTAAAAGTTTTTTTACCAGGCTTTTTTTCTTTGGCGATGTAAACGGCCAGGCAGCGCGCGCCGTTACCGCACATTTCCGCTTCTGACCCGTCTGAGTTGATAATGCGCATGCGGTAATCGGCTTTGGGAGATTTGCCCAAAATGAGCAAGCCATCTGCGCCGATCCCATCGGTTCGGTCGCACATTTTAAGCGCGAGTTTTTTGGGATCAAGTTTGTGCAGGTCTTCAACAACGATAAAATCGTTGCCAGCTCCCACCATTTTGGTAAACGTTAAGTTTTTCATTGTAAGAATAGCGGGATTTTCTCTCCGCGCATTAAGTCTTGATACGTTTCACGTTCTTTGACAACAAAATATTTGCTGCCACGGACCATCACTTCCGACACGCGAGGTCGGGCGTTATAGTTGCTGGACATGACATAGCCATAGGCACCCGCGCTCATGACGGCCAGTAAATCTCCTTTATGTGGAATCGGTAACTCCCGGTCATGGGCAAAGAAGTCCCCACTTTCACAAACCGGCCCAACAACATCAAATTTGTCCTGCCCGCTTACCTTTTTGTGAATCGGAACAATCTCATGGTAAGCGTCGTATAACGAAGGACGAATTAAATCATTCATGGCGCCATCCACGATAATAAATTTTTTGTAGCCGTTGTCTTTAATGTAAAGAACTTTGGTAACAAAAATACCAGCGTTGCCTACGATAAAACGTCCCGGCTCCATGATGATTTTCAAACCCGTGCCCTGCAGAATGGGTAAAACTGCGCTGGCGTATTCCTGCGCTGTTTGCGGTTTTTCATCTTTGTAAATGATACCCATCCCACCGCCAATGTCGAGATATTCTATATGAATTCCATCTTTTTTCAAATCTTGAATAAACTCGACGACTTTTTGAATGGCTTTGACGAACGGGTCCCGCTCGGTCAGCTGTGAGCCGATGTGAATATGTAGACCGTTAATCTTGCAGTAAGGGTACTTCTTTTGATTTTTTAAGATGTCATGCGTCGATTTAAGATCAATCCCGAATTTCTTTTTGAGAGTTCCGGTAGTGATGAAGGCATGGGTGGCCGCTTCAACATCCGGGTTGATGCGCAGCGCTACTTGTGTTTTTTTGCGTAGGTTCTTCGCGACACGGTTGATTTCTTCAAGTTCGGGAACGGATTCGACGTTGAAAAACTGGATCCCTTTATTGATCGCGAACGCGATTTCTTCTTCGGTCTTGCCCACGGAAGCAAAGACGATTTTTTTGGGATTAGCTTTTAAATGTAAGGCTTTTTTTAATTCACCCTGCGAGACAATGTCAACGCCGGCTCCTTCGTTTAATAAGGTTTTGAGGACGGCCAGGTTTCCGTTGGCTTTCATCGCGAAGCAAATAAGCGGATTCACCGGCGCGAACGCTTTCTTGATCTTAAGGAAGTGATCGACCAGGGTGTGGTGGCTGTAAAGATAAAACGGTGTACCGACTTTGTGCGCAATAGCGCTTACTTTGGTATCTTCGCAGTAAAGTTCGTCATTCTTAAAAATAAAATCATGCATGGCTCAGATTTTCTTCCTTATTTTACGAACTGATTTTTTGGAATTGACCGAATGCTGAGGGTTGATGATAGTTTTAACCACCGCCGGTGTCAATAAAGGATGAAATCTTTTTAATTCTTCCGGTTGCATCGCCAAAATATTTTTGTGTTGGGTTAGCTTGCATGTGATCAGCTGCCCAATGATCGTGTGAGCGTCTTTAAACGCAACGCCATTTTTGACAAGAAAATCAGAAAGGTCCGTCGCGTAAAGGCACTCATCATCCAGTTGCTTGTTAATATTGTCTTCCTTGAAAGCAACGTTTTCTAATAAGGCGGCTAACACAGACAATTCGTTTTGAACGATGGTGATGGAGTCAAATAATGGTTCCTTGTCATGCTGCATGTCGCGGTTATACGTTAGCGGTAGGCCTTTCATCATCACCAAAACATTGATGAGGTTGCCGTAGAGACGACCCGAATACCCTCGGATCAACTCAAGTACGTCCGGATTCTTTTTTTGCGGCATGAGTGAACTCCCCGTGCAGAAGGAATCGTCGATATCAATAAAATCAAATTCTTTGCTGCTCCAGAGAATAAAATCTTCTGCGAAACGAGACAAATGAAGTCCAATTAAGCTTAAGGCGCTCAAGAAATCTAAAATAAAATCACGATCGCTGACCGTGTATAGCGAATTGGTAGTTGATGTGACGCGTAATTCATCAGAGAGAATAGATTGAACGGCATTGTTATATTTTTGAGCATCAATGAACGTTCCCGCCAGAGCTCCCGATCCCATGTTCAAATGAATGGTTTTATAAACATGTTCTAAGCGCTGCTGATCGACTGCCAGCATGTGTTCGTAGGCCATCAGATAATCCAATAGACTTACCGGTATCGCGTGTTGCAAGTGCGTGTAGCCGGGAATGTAGATGCGAGAATTCTTTAAGGCCAAGGAAAAGAGATTTTTACGAGTCATCTCAATTAGCTGCTGAGTTTTGGTCAGTTCCTCCAGGCAAAAAAGCTTCATGTCAAAGACGACCTGATCGTTACGAGAACGGCACGTATGCAATTTTGAGGCCACCTTCCCGACCGATTTGTCGAGCATTTGTTGGATTTGGGTGTGAATGTCTTCACAGGCAGGGTCAACTTTGAACGTGCCATCACGCACGGATTGCAGGATGTTTTCTAATCCCTTTTGTAGTATTTTGTGCTCGGACGGTCTGAGCAGATTGGCTTTTTTTAGAATATCAATGTGCGTGAGCGACCCAATGCAGTCATATTCCGCCAGTTTGTAATCAAAGTGAATGGATTTGGTGAATTTTTCCACCAAAGGATTTGTTTTTTTGGTGAAGCGTCCACCCCAGAGTTTGTTCATCATTTTCTCCTGAAGTAAGGTCACAAGCCACCAGTCACAAAGACACAATTTGTGACCTGTGTCTTGTGACGGGTGTCCTTAATACGGCATGCCCCAAATTTTAATAAAACCTTCCGCCAATTTTTGGTCAAACTTATCCCCTTTGCCGTAAGTGGCGAGCTCTTCTTTATAGAGCGAAAAAGGAGATTTTCGTCCGGCAACGGTACAGTTGCCTTTATACAATTTTAACCGAATGGTCCCGGTGACACGCTGTTGGGTTGTTTCAATATAGGCGTCTAGTTGTTTTTTGAGAGGTGTTTCCCAAAGGCCAAAATAAATCAGATCCGCATATTTTAAAGAGATTCCTTGTTTGTAGTGCATGGTTTCGCGATCTAAAACTAGCGCTTCTAGTTCTTGATGCGCGGTAAATAAGATGGTGCCGGAGGGGCACTCGTAAATCTCTCGGGATTTTATTCCTACTAAACGGTTTTCGACCATGTCCACACGACCCACACCGTTTTTGCCCCCTAGCTCATTGAGGTATTTTAAAAGCGCCAGGCCATCATAAGCTTTGCCATTGATTTTTCTAGGAACCCCTTTGTCAAAAGTGATATCAACGTAAGTGGGTTTACTTGGAGCCTTTTCGGGACTTACCGTCATTTGATACACGTCTTCCGGTGGTTCGACCCACGGGTCTTCTAGGATGCCCGCTTCAATACTCATGCCAAAAACATTCTTGTCGATGGAATAGGGTTTTTTCTTCGTGACTTCCATGGTGATGCCATGTGACGCGAGATAATCAATTTCTTCTTCGCGGGTTTTAAACTCCCAGACGCGTACAGGCGCGATATTTTCAAGTTTAGGGTCTAGAATTTTGGCGGTGACTTCAAACCGGACTTGGTCGTTGCCTTTTCCCGTACAGCCATGAGCGATGGCGTCCGCTTTCTCTTTATGCGCGATGGCGACCTGGTGCTTGGCGATGATCGGTCGTGATAGAGACGTAGCCATGAAATATTTGTGTTCGTAGACAGCCCCCGCTTTCAGCGCCGGGAATACATAATCATTCACAAATTCTTTCTTAAGATCCATGACATAAACTTTGCTGGCACCGGTTTTGAGGGCACGGGCTTTGATCGCGGCAAAATTTTCTTCTTGCCCCACGTCGCCCACAACGGCAATGACGTCATAGCCGCGGTCTTTAAGCCACGGAATCGCGCAGGAAGTGTCTAGTCCACCTGAATAAGCCAACACAACTTTTTTCATTTCATAAACTCCTATCCGTTATTTCAGAAGTTTTAACAAAACAGCTTTTTGTGAGTGCAAACGATTCTCCGCCTGGTCAAAAATAACTGAGTTCGGACCGTCAATAACCTCTTCGGTCACTTCCTGCCCGCGATGCGCAGGCAAACAGTGAAGAAAAATATGATTTTTGGCAGCGGACTTCATTAAATCTTTGTTGATTTGGTAACCGGCAAAATCTTTAAGGCGTTGCTTGGCTTCCGCCTCCTGCCCCATGCTGACAAACGTGTCCGCGTAAACAACCTGGGCTTCTTTGACGGCGTCTTTAGGATTGCGGGTGAGCACCAGTTTTGATCCGGTTTTCTTGGCGATGATCTGGGTATGGCGTATGATATCACTTTGCGGTTGATATTCATCCGGACAGGCAACTCGAATGTGGGCGCCACTTAAGGCGCACCCCAACATTAACGAATGACAGACGTTGTTGTTTCCATCGCCAACGTAAGTGACCGTGACGCCTTTGAGTTTTCCTAAATGCTCGTGGATCGTTAACAAATCAGCCAGCGCTTGGCAAGGATGCTGTAAATCGGATAGACCGTTAATAACCGGAACCTCCGCAAAGCGAGCGAGATCAATAACGTCTTGATGAAAATGAGTGCGTGCTACAATGCCATCCACGTATCGTGACAGGGTCCGGGCCACATCCGCGACGGATTCACGTGCCCCCAATTGGATTTCTTGAGGGCTTAAATAAACGCAATTGCCTCCGAGCTGGTTAATTCCGACTTCAAACGAAACTCGGGTTCGGTTCGATGGCTTGGTAAACAAAAGAGCGATGGTTTTGCCTTTTAATTCTTGGCGCTGGATCCCCTTGTTCTTTTTGAGTGCTTTAGCACTCGCCAAGACATCTTCCAACTCTTTGATGGACAAGTCTTCAATGTGAATTAAATCATTTTTCATTTTGGGGTATCCATAACTTTCCGTAGTGATTGTTCTAATATATAAATGGCCTTGTCGATTTGTTTTTTGGTGACGTTCAAAGCCGGCATCAAACGCAAGATGTTTCCTTGGGTGCAGTTGATGATTAACCCGCGGGCGTAACATTCATCAACGATGGGTTTGCCCTCGATGGAAAGTTGAACGCCGAGCATGAGTCCTACTCCCCGGACGTCATTGATACAAGAGAATTTCGTTTTTAGCGCGGTACATTGTTGCAATAAATACGGTCCCATCTTTTTGACATTGGCAAGCATCTTATCTTTAATGATTGCCCGAAAAGCTCCTAAGCTCGCCTGACAAATGACCGGACTGCCGCCGAATGTAGAAGCGTGCATCCCGGGCTTGAAAATGGACGCTAATTCTTTTTTAACTACAAGGCAACCTATAGGAAATCCGCCTCCCAGCGATTTGGCTAGGATCATTAAATCCGGAGTAATACCGTAATAGTGGCAGGCGAACATCTCTCCTGTGCGTCCCATCCCGGTTTGAACCTCGTCAAAAATGAGGAGAATTTTTTGCTGATCGCAGATGTTCCGTATGGATTTAAGATAATCGGTGTCCGCGACGTTGATGCCGCCCTCTCCTTGAATGGGTTCTAGAAGAATAGCGATGGTTTTATCGGTAATCGCATTCTTTAGAGCTGTCAGGTCATTAAAAGGAATTGTTTTAAAACCCGGCACCAAGGGCGCGAACCCTTCTTGATATTTCTTTTGTCCGGTGGCGGAAATCGCTCCCATTGTCCGACCATGGAAAGAGTTGGTCATGGTGATGATTTCATGCCGGGCACCTTGGCCATAGGCCCGAGAAAATTTGATTGCTGCTTCACAAGCTTCTGCGCCGCTATTGCAAAAAAATACTTTACCGGGAAACGACCAATGGATGATTTCTTTGGCTAACTTGGCTTGAAATGGGTGGCGCAAATTGTTGGGGACAAAGATTAATTTTCCTAGCTGATCCCGCACGGCCCCCATGACTTTAGGGTGACAATGCCCCACGTTATTCACGCCCCAGCCGGGAAAAAAATCCAAGAATTTTTTTCCATCAATATCGGTTAAGGTCATGCCTTTGCCTTTAACAAAAATGCCCGGCATTCGCGTGTACGTCGAAAGGATGAAATCGTCGTACGCTTTTAGTATTTCTGGTTTTTTCATGCTTGGACGATTTGGGTTCCGACCCCTTGGTCCGTGAAGATCTCAAGGAGCAACGCGTGATGCAATCGCGCATCGACAATGTGGGTTTTCTTAACTCCACCATTGAGTGCTTCAATGCAGGAGTTAACTTTGGGAATCATTCCCCCCGAAATGACGTTTTTCTTGATGAGATTATGGACTTCATTCATGGTAAGACTCGAAATAAGCGATTGCGGGTCTTCGGGGTTACTAAGAACACCCATGACGTTAGTGAGTAAAACAAATTTTTCAGCTTCAAGCGATCCTGCAATGGCACTTGCTACTTCATCAGCGTTGACATTGTGGGGCTGCTTGGTTTTGCTTACCCCCATGGGAGAAATGACCGTGATGTTCCCCTTTTTTAAGTGTTGCTCTATGGCTTCCCGGTTGACGTCGGTAATCGTACCGACATAGCCCAAGTCTTTGGCGGCCTTTTTTTTCTCAACGTACACCAGGTTCTCTTGACCTTTCATACCCGTTACATCCCCTTTGAGGGCCTTAATTTCAGCGACAATTTGCTGGTTCAATTTTTCTAGTTCTTCCGCAACGATGTTGAGGGTCGGTTTGTCCGTGACGCGAATACCGTCATGAAATTCGGATTTTAGTCCCGCGTCTTTAAGGCGCGAACTGATTTGGGGTCCTCCGCCATGCACCAAAATCGTGCGGATGCCCACGTAACTTAAAAAGACTATGTCTTCCAGAACATTTTTCCGGATTTGAACGTTGTCCAGGATGCTGCCGCCGTATTTAATAACAAAGACCTTACGTCGAAAAGCATGGATGTAAGGAATGGCTTCAACCAGAATGCTGGCTTTTTTAATTATATCGTCCATTGATTTTTACATATTCAAATGACAGGTCTGAGGTGAAAACCGAGGCCTGCGCGTTGCCTAAGTTTAAGTCAACCCAGATCGTGATGTTTTTCTTTTTAAACGAACTAAAATTAATTTTAAGATTTTTCTCCGTGACATTTAATCCCAAGGATCCGATGGCGGCTGCAACCCGACCCCAGTTGGGATCGCTGCCAAAGGCAGCGCATTTAACTAAATTGGAATTGGCAACCGCCATGGCGGCGGCTTTGGCCTGGGCGTAATTCTTACACCCGCGCACCATGACTTCAATAAATTTGGTCCCACCTTCCGCATCGAGAACGATATTCTTGGCCAGACTTAAACAAACCAATTCTAGAGCGGCGTAGAAATTTTGAAAATCTTTACCATCTGATGCGATAAGATTGTTTCCCGCATGGCCACTGGCCAGCACGCTGACCATGTCATTGGTGCTCATGCAGCCATCAACCGTGATGCAATTAAATGATTTGTCGGTAGCTTTGGTTAGGGCCAATTTAAGGAATTTGGGGGTGATAGCGGCATCCGTGGTGATGTAGGCGAGCATGGTAGCCATATTGGGTTGGATCATGCCTGAACCCTTGGCGCACCCACCGATGGTTACCTTCTTGCCGCCGATAGTGGTTTGGACCGCGCATTCTTTTGACCATTTATCAGTGGTCAAAATAGCCTGGGCGGCCAAATGTCCACCATGCCGGCTGAGTCCCTTGACCAATTTTTCAGCAGATTTCTCAATTTTATTAAAAGGTAAAGGGCGACCAATGATACCGGTTGACGCAACTAGTACGTGGTTGGGGTTAATGTTGAGATGCTGGGCAATAAGTTCCGTCGTCTTTTCAGCGTAAAGCAACCCAAAATTACCGGTAAAACAATTCGCGTTTCCGCTATTAATCACGATGGCCTGGATACGACCGCCTTTCATTTTCTTTTGAGAAACGATAATGGGTGCCGCCTTAATGGAGTTTAGAGTAAAAACACTAGCGCAGGCCGCCGGAGTATCGCAGGCGATGAGGGCCAAATCAGGCTTACCCGAACGTTTGATGCCGGCCCAAAGACCATGAGCTTTGAAGCCTAAGGCGTTGGTGACGCCTCCTTTGATTGTTTTAATCATAATCCCTCATCTTCGCTAAAACCGCACATAATGTTCATATTCTGAATAGCCTGGCTAGCTGCACCTTTCATGAGATTATCAATGACGCTTGTCACCACACATAATTGTTGAGCGGCATCATATTCAATTCCTATATCGCAGTAGTTGGTTCCGGAAACATTTTTGACTTCAGGTTGAATCCCCGATTTCATAAGGCGCACAAAGGGTTCGGTTTTATAAAACTTCTTGTAGAGGCTCTCAATGTTATCTTTGGTAACTTTTGTTTTCATCCGAACATAAATCGTTTCCAGAATTCCTTGATTAATGGGCAATAGATGCGGAACAAAAGCGACCTTGATTTTACGATTTCCTAAGGCCGATAGATACAAATTGATTTCTGGGGTGTGTTGATGTGACAAAACTTTATAAGCCTTAAAGTTTTCGTTGACTTCGCAAAACATGAGGTTGCCTAAGAGTTTCTTCCCCGCCCCGGATACGCCGGATTTGGCATCAATGATAATGGATTCGACCGCGGTGCCATACGCGGTCATCAGCGGCGCCAATCCAAGAATTGCCGCCGTCGGATAGCATCCGGGGTTGGCGACCAAATGGGATTTTTTGATGTCTGCCCGATACAGTTCGGGTAATCCATAAACTGCATGTTTGATATTTTTAGGATCCGTATGTTCATGTTGGTACCAGGCTTGGTAGAATTTGGCGTCATTTAAGCGATAGTCGGCGCTTAGATCAATCACCTTTTTCTTGAATTTGAGAAGTCCCGGAACGATGCCCATCGCGCTGGTATGGGGAACGGCAAGCAGAAAAATGTCTGCTTTCGCCACGGCCTTGTTGACATCATAAACTTCACAAATCAAATTTGTTTTTTTATTCAGTCGGGGACAGATTTCATCTACCGGCCCGGTAGAATTTTGGGCACCGACATAGGTCACCCTCACATGAGGGTGATTAAGCAGAATTTCAAGAGCCAAGGCGCCAGAATATCCGCTGGCACCCACAATACCCACTCGAATCATCGTCGATAACTCCTTTGAAAGAATAAAGTGTATCGTAAAAGAAAAAACCTATCTCGTCAACTCGTTTTTCGAGGGAGATAGGTTTGAAATTTCCTGTTGGAAACTGATTGAATCTAATTGATGAATTTGAAAGTCTTAACGCTTAACCCACTGGAATTTCTTACGTGCCCCCTTCTGTCCCGGCTTTTTTCTTTCCTTCATTCTGGGATCGCGGCTTAAGAATTCAGCTTTTTTGAGTACGGAGCGATTCGCTTCATCCATATGGGCCAAAGATCGGGCTAAGCCTAAGCGCATGGCGCCAGCTTGACCGGTCGAGCCACCGCCATCAATAGAGGCAATGACATCTAATTTATTAAGCGTGTTCGTCATTCGTAAAGGCTCTAGGATGCTGATTCGGTCCGTTTCCCGTTTGAAGTATTCATCAAAGGCTCGTTTGTTAACGGAAACTTTCCCATCGCCGGGCATAATGGTGACCCGAGCGATAGAACTTTTTCGACGACCGATAGCTGCGTATTTGACGACTTCAACCATGACGAATAAGCCTCCTTAAAAATCTTTTAAACTGCTAAAACTACAGGTTTTTGAGCCTGGTGAGGATGTTGATCCCCAGCGTAAACTTTTAATTTTCTACGAATTCTGGAACCTAAGGCCCCTCGGGGTAGCATGCGATTGACGGCCAAAATTAACACTTCAGTGGGACGTTTGGCTAGCATGACCTCTAAACTAGTCACGCGGTGTCCACCCGGATACCCGGTATAACGCTGATATTCTTTCTGAACCATTTTCTTTCCGGTTACGCGGACTTTGCTCGCGTTGATAATGATGACGGTATCTCCGGTATCCACATGGGGCGTAAAATGGGCTTTATGTTTACCACGAAGAAGCGCTGCGGCTTTGGTAGCAACCCGACCTAGAATTTTATCGTTAGCGTCGAGTAAATAACAATGGCGCGTGACTTCATCTTTTTTGGCATTATACGTCTTGTTCATTAAAATTCCTTTCAAAGCTTTCAAATTGATTTGAAAAATATAGCATCTATCTTTTTCTTGTCAATCTTTTTTTCTTTGAGTATTTTGGGGGATATTTGACTTCCCAAAGGGTGAGTCCCCAAGCTGGGGCCGCTTTGAACGCGTTCAATTTTATGGTATGGGTTAGTGCGCGCTTAAGATCGGTTAAAGGAAGTCTGCCCTGCCCCACCTCTAGTAGCGCGCCTGTAATATTGCGTACCATGCGGTAGAGGAATCCGTCAGCCGTGATATCTAGAAAAATTAATTCGCCGCGTTTAGTAATTTTTAATTTTTTGATTGTACGAATGGTACCGCGGGATTTACCGGAACGAATACGGGCTGATTCAAGGCTAGTAAAGATTTGGAAGTCCTTTTTGCCGATGAGTATTTTGGCGGCTTTCCGCATTTGAGCCAAATTGAGGCTATAGGGAACATAAAACGTTGAATTGCGGTATTGAGGACTGCGAATGGCGCGGTTGAGGATGGTGTAACGATAGGTTTTTTCTTGTGCCGAAAACTGAGCATGGAAATCCTCATTCATTTCTTGAGCGTCAATGATGGCGATATCGCGAGGTAAGTTGGCATTAATTGCGGACTGGATTTCAGAGACCGTTTTGGCCGTATCTACTTTGAAATGAGCGACTTGACCGAGCGCGTGGACACCACTATCCGTCCGCCCAGATCCATGCAGGTGAATTTTCGTTTTGAAGATGCGTTGTAATATCTTTTCTACTTCGCCTTGAACAGTCCGCTGCGAAGATTCTTGGATTTGCCAACCATTAAACTGGCTGCCATCATATTCAATGGTTAGTTTAATATTTCGCATGGGATGGGATTAAAAGTCCCCCTCACTCCGAACGGGTCAGGGGGACAAAATTGGCTAAACGAGAAGTTCTGCGATTTGGACGGCGTTAGTGGCGGCGCCTTTTCTTAAGTTATCGGCTACGACCCACAACCAGAGACCGTTTTTAACGGCAGGATCTCGGCGAATGCGTCCGACAAAGACATCATCTTTGCCGGCGCAGTCTTTGGGCATGGGATAAAGTTTAGTTTTCGGATCATCCATGACCGTAATGCCGGGAGATTTCGCCAATAATTTGCGAACGGCTTCTGGAGAAATCGGTTGGGCTGTTTCAATATAGACAGCTTCGGAATGGCCCGTGAGAACCGGAACCCGTACGGTCGTGGCCGTTACTTTAATTTTGGGGTCATGAAGGATTTTATGAGTTTCTTTAACAATCTTCCATTCCTCCGAGGTGTAATCATCTTCGGCAAATCCGCCAATGTGCGGAAAAATATTGAAGGCGATTCTTTGATCCATGTGTAAGGCGATCTTTTCGTCTGAGTTGGTGGCCCAGGCCTTATATTCTTTCTCAGTCTGAACCATGCCACCGCGTCCGCTCCCTGAGACCGCCTGATACGTGGAAACAATGACGCGTTTTAATCCAGCCCTCTTTTTGATGGGCGCTAAAGCGACAATCAATTGGATCGTTGAACAGTTAGGATTGGCAATGATACCTTTATGTTTTTTGGCATCGCCAGGATTAGCTTCGGGAACGACCAGCGGAACGTTTTTATCCATTCTAAAGTCCGCCCCGTTATCAATAACAACGGCCCCGGCTTTGATCGCGACCGGAGCGTACGTAACGGCCGCTCCTTTTTCACCTTCGGTTCCGGCAAATAAGGCGATGTCGATATTCTTAAAAGAATCTGCAGAGAGTTCTTCAACATCGTAGAAATTACCATCTACTTGAATTTGGCGGGCACTTCGCGCAAAAACTTTAAGTTGGTTGACCGGAAAATTACGTTGCTTTAAAACTCGTAGCATTTCTTCGCCAACCGCGCCTACCCCCACCACCGCGACATTAACTTTTTTCATAGCCCAGTTCCCTCGTGTATTCGTTAGGAAATTTAACAGTGAATTATAAATGCTTAACGACTAAGTCTCCGACTTCTGAGGTAGAGTATCCCATGTGGCCAGCCGCTAAGTCTTTTAGTTTATGCCGAACAATGGTGATGACCGATTGCTCCACCAGGTGGGCCGCTTTGGGTTGTCCTAATTGGTCGAGCATCATGCCCATTGCGCAAATCGCTGCTAAGGGGTTGATGATGTTGCGTCCCGTATATTTGGGGGCCGAGCCTCCGATGGGTTCAAACATGGATACGCCTTGCGGATTGATATTCCCTCCGGCCGCGATACCCATCCCTCCTTGAATCATGGCGCCCAGATCCGTGATAATGTCGCCAAACATGTTGTCCGTCACAATGACATCAAACCATTCGGGGTTTTTGACAAACCACATGGTGGTGGCATCCACATGCGCGTAATCAGTCTTAACGTCCGGATAGTCCTTGGCGACTTCATGAAAAGTTCTTTCCCAGAGATCAAACGCGAACGTCAGGACGTTGGTCTTGCCGCAAAGGGTCAGTTTTTTTCTGGGCCGTTTTTGGGCTAATTCGAAGGCATAACGTAGGCAACGCTCGATTCCTTTTCGAGTGTTGTGTGATACTTGCAGCGCGACTTCGCGTTTAGTCCCTTTGTTTTTAAATTCGCCTAATCCTTTGTAGAGTCCTTCTGAATTTTCACGTACGACGACAAAATCAATATCTTCTGGTTTTTTGTTTTTTATCGGGCAGTAGCGTTCGTCATAGAGTTTGACCGGACGCAAGTTGATATATTGATCAAGATCAAATCGCAATTTAAGTAAAATGCCTTTTTCTAAAATGCCGGGTTTAACGTCCGGATGCCCGATGGCGCCAAGGTAAATGGCGTCAAATTTTTTAAGCTCTTTAACCGCTGTTTTGGGGAGTACCTCTTTAGTACGCAAGTAGCGTTCTCCACCAAAGTCAAAAGAGTGTGTTTGGTATTTAAAGCCGCTTTTGCTGGCAACGGCTTGCAAAACTTTTAGTCCTTCCCGGATGACTTCCGGCCCTGTCCCGTCTCCCGGGATCACCGCAATTTTGTAAGATTTCATAAGTCCCCTTGTTAGTTAAAGAATGCTAACCCTCTCAAAGAAGGGCCAGTATATCATAAAATTAAAAAATTCTTTTCAAATTTTCTGAAGCGAAAGGAAACCGGATTTGCTATTCGCGAAATTTTTTGGCGATCAAGGTGGCGTTGTGCCCGCCAAAGCCTAAAGAATTAGACAGGGCGGCATTCACGGTAACTTTGCGCGAAGTGTTGGGCACATAATCGAGGTCGCAGTCAGGATCCGGCGTTTCGTAATTGATGGTTGGAGGAATTAAGTCCTGTTGAATCGCCATCACGCAGGCGACTAATTCGACGCCTCCCGCGGCGCCTAGTAAATGGCCGGTCATGGATTTAGTTGAACTAACCGGGATTTTATAGGCTTGTTCGCCGAACACTTTTTTAATGGCCAAGGTTTCAATTTTGTCGTTAAGTTTGGTGGAAGTTCCGTGAGCGTTAATGTAAGAAATATCTCCCGGCGTGAGTTGGGCATCTTTAATGGCCAGCTCCATGGCACGCCTTGCGCCGAGTCCCTCTTCATGGGGGGCGGTAATATGGTAGGCGTCAGAAGTTCGCCCATAGCCGGCAAGCTCCGCCAAGATGGGAGCGCCGCGTTTTTGGGCGTGGTCTAAGGATTCTAGGATCACCACACCGGCCCCTTCGGCCATGACAAAACCGTCACGATTTAATTCAAACGGCCGGCTCGCTTTTTCGGGCGCGTCATTTCGTTCGGATAATGCTTTAAGCGCGCAAAATCCGCCTACGCCCAATAACGTCGTGGCGCTTTCTGTCCCCCCCGCAATCATCACATCGGCATCGCCATATTGAATGAAACGCATGGCATCCCCAATGGAATTATTGGCGGTTGCGCAGGCGGTCACAACACAGGTGGCTGGTCCGCGTGCCCCTGTCATGATAGAGATGTGCCCAGAGGCTTCATTAATAATAATGCGTGGAATGAAAAATGGAGAAATGCGGCTGGGTCCTTTCGTGATCAGTTTGTCGTATTCCTCTTCCATGGTGCGCATACTGCCGATCCCGGAACCAACAATCACGCCAATACGGTCTAAATCTAAAGCATTGAAATCCAGTTTAGCTTGGGCGATGGCTTCCTTGGCGGCAACCATCCCAAATTGAATGAATCGGGAAAGGTGACGGGCTTCTTTGGTAGAGAAATGATCCAGTTCGTTATAATCAATGACGTCGCCATTGATGCGGCAATCAAATTTGCTGGCGTCAAAATGGGTAATCGGCCGAATCCCGCTTTTGCCATGAATCAAGGCGTCCCAAAATTTGGTGACCCCGGTACCTACGGGTGACACGACCCCCATTCCTGTGATGACTACACGACGTTTTTGCATATGAGCTCTAATAACCAATTTGCCTCGACTTTGGGTCGAGGCAAGTTAGTGTTGTTGGATTCAAGAGGAACGTAATTATTTGTTGGCGCTCTTGGATTCGATATATTTGATGGCATCGCCTACAGTAGTCATCTTTTCGGCATCTTCATCCGGAATTTCCACATTGAATTCTTCTTCTAAAGCCATGATTAATTCAACGGTATCTAAGGAATCAGCGCCTAAATCATCGATAAACGACGCTTGCGGGGTGACTTCTTCGGCTTTTACCCCGAGTTGCTCTGCGATGATTGATTTGATTTTTTCTTCGACTGCCATGAACGTTCCTCCTGTTTATTGACCTGATTGTGAATTTAGATCGCCATTCCCCCGTCGACGACTAGCGTTTGCCCCGTGATGTAACTGGCGCTCTCCGATGCCAGAAACAAGCACGCTCCAGCGACATCTTGGGGAGATCCAAACCTTCCTAAGGGGATGGATTTTAAAATTTCTGCTTGGACTTGCTCTTTGAGTTGCGAGGTCATGTCGGTTTGAATATAACCCGGCGCCACGGCATTCGCGGTGATACCCCTCGAGGCTAACTCTTTGGCCACGGATTTGGTGAATCCGATAATGCCGGCTTTACTAGCGGCATAATTGGCCTGTCCTGCGTTACCAGTGATTCCAATGATCGAAGCAATGCTGATAATTCTGCCCTTTCGGGCTTTCAACATGACTTTAGCTACAATTTTGGTACAGATAAAAATACCTTTTAAATTGGTATCAATGACCGCGTCCCAATCCGCTTCACTCATTCTTAAGAGTAAATTATCTTTGGTGACGCCTGCGTTGTTAACTAATATATCGAGGGCCTTATGTTTGTCAAGAATTTTATTGATGATTTCTTCTACATTTTGTTGATTTGTCACGTCGCAGGCCATTCCTTCGGCCAATAAGCCCTGCGAACGGATGTCGGCCGCGGCTTGTTGTGCCTGGTCAGGATTACGCCCGGTTAAAATGACCTGAGCGCCTGCTTGAGCGAACGCACGGGCCACTTCTTTTCCGATGCCGCGGGTACCACCGGTGATTAAAACGACTTGGTTTTTAAAAGAGAAGTCGGACATAAAGACAACACATGCTTTTGGGTTAGAAATTTGTGCAAAACTCGGGTTATGTTAGCAGTCTTCTTTATTATTTCAAGCCCAAAGATGATATTAATAGTGAGTTACTTTAATTCTTTTAGAAAATCTCGCAAAAATGCTCTGTTTTCGACATCGGGATGAATTACTTTCCCGTTCCAGACCAAAATATCCAGATCAATGACTCGAGGTCGATCGGGGTCACCGGGAAATTCGCCTAAATCCTTTTCTAAGGCTTTGAGCTTGGCTAGAAAGTTCTTGCGGTCCAGCTTGGTCTTTAGTAATACGGCCCCATTAAGGTAATCCGCTTGCTTCGGGGACCCAACCGCTGGAGTCATTTTAAAGCTACTCTCTTTAAGTACTTGAAAGTATCTTTTTAATTGCTCTCGAGCGACCGCGATATGGGTTTGGGGATTGACATTTGAGCCGAGTCCTACAATAACGGAATTCATGATCAGGCCTTTGTGTTGGTAAAATTGTCAGCAGTAAGCTTAAACCTAGCTTTTTTGCGTGAGTGAGCGTTGGACACTCTGTTGCTGTCTAACTGAGCAGAATAAAAATCACGAGTCCTGGAGATTTCAACGGCTGCCGATGTGGCTTTTTTCAGGGCTTGTGGTTTGTCTATCCTGATGGTGGCTTCTTGAACACGTATATCTTGAAAAATTATGTCAAGCAAGTGAGCAATGAGCTTTTCCAGTAGCTGAAACCGGCTTTTTTCTGAGGCCGCCACGAGTTTTTGAGATAAGCGCCAATAATCCAGTGTATCAATGATTTTGTCAGACGCTTGGGCCTTGGTGGTGCACAGCTTAATGGTTGCTGTGATCAGGATATCTTGATGATAGGTGCGCTCTTTCTTGGTAATGCCGATGATGGCGCTGGCTTTTAGCTGATTAATGATGATTCTGTCCATGATTGGTTAAACCAGTTGTTCTCCGCCATCGTTAAATAGGAACTGACCCGTCAGAAAGTCGTTTTCGATTAAGAATTGAACCGAACGGGTAATGTGATCCACGTGGCCTTTCTTTTTTAAAGGAATATTTTTGGCCTGGCGATGGAGATACGCTTCTCCTACGTTTTTGCCGACTGGCGGTAAAATGAGCCCTGGGCAGACGCCATTAACTCGGATTGCCGGACCTAACGCTACCGCAGCCATTTTGGTAAACTCGGCTAAGGCTTTTTTGCTAAGCAAATAGGGAAAATGGGACGTTTTATTTTTAGTGATATCGGTATCTAGCAAATTAATAATCTGTCCCTGCTGGCAAATCTTAGCAAATTCGCACGTGAGCATGTAAGGAGCGTTCAGATTGATGCTAAAGTGTCGGTGAAATGATTTAAGTGCATCGCTGGAAAGGCCGGACGGTTCGAAAATTGAGGCGCTGTTCACTAAGAGATTCAGATCTGGAAACCGTTGATGGCTTTCTTTTACTAAGGTCAGAACATCATCTTCTTTCTCTAAATCGGCAGGAAATAGTTCGCAGCGGACTCCTCTTTGGATGATGCTTTCGGCGGTTGCTTCTGCTTCCGTTAGCGAATGGTTATAGTGCAGCGCTATATTGAAGTTCAGTTCAGCCAGGCATAACGCGATGGCTTGTCCGATGCGTTTGGCGCCTCCCGTGACCAGCGCTGTTCCTTGCGTCTTTTTTTTAGTTTTTAAGGAGGTCATGGTTTGATCAGACTGAGAAATTCTGCCCGCGTTGAAATTTCTTTTCTAAACGATCCCAGCATATAGGACGTTTTCATCATGGAGTTTTGTTTTTCAACACCCCGCATCATCATGCATAAATGTTTGGCTTCAATGACGACCCCAACACCTTTCGCATCCAAGGCGTTCATCAAAGTGACGGCAATTTCTTTAGTTAAATTTTCTTGAACTTGCAGTCGCCGAGCGAAGACGTCTACGATGCGGGCGACTTTGGAGAGGCCGATGATTTTTCCATTTGGAATATAGCCTACGTGGCATTTGCCAAAGAAAGGCAGCAGGTGATGTTCGCACAGAGAATACAGTTCGATGTCCTTAACTACCACCATTTCGTCATCATCAGAGGAGAAAATGGCGTTGTTAATGACTTGTTTGATGTCTTTTTGGTAGCCTCCAGTAATAAATTTTAGAGCTTGGGCCGCACGCTCGGGTGTTTTAGCCAGGCCTTCTCTCTTGGGATTTTCCCCAAGAGCAATTAAGATTTTTTTGTATTGTTCTGCGATATTAGTCATGTGAGGGTCCTTGTTTGCCTTATATGAGTATGGCGAATCTTAGCATAGTGCGGTGGGAGTGTCAAAAAATACTCCTCGAGAATTTTGGGTCTATGCTATACTGACTTTCTTAAAAAATAGGAAATAATATAAATGCGATCCCCAACCGTTGATTATCACCTGCATACTCCCCTCTGCGGTCACGCGACCGGAGAGCCCTGGGAATATGTTGAACAAGGCCTTAAGGTTGGTCTTGCTGAAATGGGTTTTTCAGATCACGCTCCCTTGCTTTCTCACCGAGATCCTACGATTACCATGGGTCGAGAACAATTGCCGGGCTATTTGCGTATGATTCAAGATGTGCAAGCTCGGTATGCCAAGCAAATTCGGATCAAAATTGCTTTGGAAGCGGATTTTCTGCCTGGTTATGAAGAGCAAACGAAGGAATTGCTGGCAACCTTTGATTATGACTACATCATCGGATCCGTGCACTTTATTCGTCGCTGGGCTTTTGATGATCCGGCCGAACGAGATCGTTGGAATCAAGAAGATATTAATAAAGTGTATCGAACCTATTTTGACCTATTACGGCAAAGTGCCCGGTCTAAGTTATTTGATATTATGGGGCACGTGGATTTAGTTAAAAAATTTGGTCATCGCCCTACTGAAGACATGACCGGTGAAGTGAAAGAAACAGCAAAGGTCTTTAAACAATGCGGTGTCGCTGTTGAGATTAACACCTCAGGATTAAGGAAACCCGTTAGGGAGATGTATCCTGCCCCCGGGATGCTAAAAATATATCGTGAAGCTGGTGTCCCGCTGACCTTTGGTTCGGATGCGCATACCCCGCAGGATGTGGGTAAGGATTTTGATCAGGCGTTAGCCTTAGCCAGGGCGGCAGGCTACAGAGAACATTGTATTTTTACGCAAAGAAAGATTGAGCGCGTTGTCCAACTTGATTTAGTTTGAAATTTTGAAGAAATTGAGTCTTGCGCTCAATTGGAACCAAATATGAGGATAAGGAAATGATAAAAATTCAAGGCATTGATCACGTTGCGTTTAATGTGCGGGATTTGGATCAAGCGGTGAAGTTTTATACGGAAGTTATTGGTCTGCGAGTAACGCAGCGCGAGCCATCCAAACCGGGCATTGAGTACTTCTTGGATTGTGGGCCCTCTCTCCTCGGAATTATTCAGGCGAAGGATTTGAGCAATAATCATCCTTTTGAAAATGAAGGTCTGGGGGCCAATCATTTTTCTTTTCGTGTTCACGCTAGTGATTTTGACCCCATGATTGCCCAACTCGAGCGGCATCACGTGCGCATTGAGTTTGCCAAAAAACGCGAAAAAAGTTGGTCGTTATATTTTTATGATTTAGACAATAATAAACTGGAAGTCACGGCTTGGCCTCGGGAAGACGGTTTGACCGAGCAAGAATTAGTTAAAGCGATTTATGATCCTAAAAAGAAAAGTTGGCAATCCTATTAATTTGATAATCGTAGTAGGACTGAGTCTCCCCCGCTTCAGTTAGGTGGGGGTACTTGTCCCGAACGCAGATATCATCAAGGAGGATATGATGGCTCAGATCAAAGAAGGTGATTTAGCTCCAGATTTTACATTAGCTGCCAGCACGGGTAAGAACATTTCACTCAAAAATTATCGGGGTAAAAAGAACGTCGTTCTGTATTTTTATCCTAAAGACGATACTCCGGGTTGTACGGTGGAAGCTTGTAATTTTCGAGACGCTATCCAGCATATTGAAGATAAAGACACAGTCGTTTTAGGTGTCAGTCCAGACAGTGTTAGCAGCCATCAGAAGTTTATTGAAAAATTCAACCTTCCTTTTTTGCTGTTGAGTGATCCGGAGAAGAGAATGCTGACCGACTACGGTGTTTGGGTAGAGAAATCCATGTATGGACGTAAATACATGGGAGTGGAACGAACTACGTTTATCATTAATAAAGATGGCAAAGTCAGTAAAGTTTTTAAGAAAGTCCAACCCAAAAGTCATCATGAAGAAGTTTTGGAGTCGCTAAGCTTATTGCTGGCCGCGAGCTAAGGCTGGATGATGATCTCTGCGTTAGGTCCGCTTTCAAAAACAGGATTAATGCCGTATTCTTTAGAGCGTGGACCAAGTAACGTGTCGACTCGATTGCGGATAATATCTTGGTTAGGAATCCGATCTTGATTAGGGAACGCTAATGCGCGTAATCCATTATCGATTTCTACGATATTAGGGTTAAGCGTCGCGTTATTGGCGCTGGCGGTGGTAACAATATTAGGAAATTTAAGGACCGTGATATCGTTGGGCGTCGGTTTCCGACGACGAATCTTGAGCGCTTCGCGGGCAATGGCTTCGCGTAGTTTTCGTACTTCTTCCTCCCTCTTTTCGTTGTCCAATCGCTGATCATTGAGCATTGCTCTTAATTGAAAAGCTAGCCCTTGCATTTTAAAGGAAGCAAATTGATTGGGATAGTATTGTTCCATGAAGAAAAGTGCTTCCGGATTTTGATTGAGTTGTTCCCATGAATTTTTGAGTATTGCTTCGTCCGTTTGAACCAACGCGGATAGATAGTTGTTGATGAGTGAGCGTTTATCTTCTTCAGTCAACGCCATGCTGGTGGGTAAAAGTAAGCAATTTATACTTAAGAATATTGAGAGTATACAAAGTTGTCGCATAGAGCCCAAGTATAATGTGCCCGCAATGATTTTGCCAAAGATTTTACTGGCCTTTTCTCTTCCAAGAATGGTAAGGAAGCCAGCTTGCCCGTCCGCGGTCCGCCACGGCTCGCCCTCGGCGCGACGGGCAGGCGGGTTGACTACCGTAAATCCAGAATGAGTAGTAGAAAAGCCAATAGGCTTATGGAGTGATGTGGGAAGTTTAGTGAAAAAGAGTTGAATAGCTGTGCCGTAGGCTTTCCCAATAGTTTCTTTTCAACTCTAGGCGAGCGAATTTTTGCGCGAAGGCGGGATGGTGGCTGGCGCAAATGATTTGGCAGCCAGCACGCGCGGCTTGGATTAACCCCTTCCGAATCCTCAGTATCCAATTCAAATCTTGCCCGGTCTCAGGTTCATCAAGGAGCAAACAATCTCCGGGTGTAAAGTTTAATAGCCCCAAGACATCTCTGAGTGTTTCTCCATGAGACGAATATCGGGCTCGGATAGCTACCGCATTCCCCTTAAGTCCCTTAACCGTTTTACCAAATAGATGTGGATTCATTCGTTCGCCATCATAAAAATGATAGCGAGTTGGCTGGTCTTCAATCTTTTGGCAATCGTTACATTCATGGATGGCCCGAAGCAAAGTACTCTTGCCTGAGCCATTTGGGCCGATGATGCACGTAGCTCTTGAGGCAAAGCAAAATTTCTGAGGATATTTAAGGCGACCGCGATGTCGCCAACAAGGCGTAAAACCTGTTAGCATAGCGTTTGTGGGGAAATTAGCGTTAGACGGAAATTTTTTGCAAGAAAGTCATTCTGGAAGTAAGCCAAAAGCTTAAGAAAGCTAGCGTTAATCCGCCGCCTACGCTGAAAAGCACGTAAATAATCGCGGTTTTGATGTGTCCGGACTTGATAAGGTTAAGGTTTTCCAAGGTAAACGCTGAAAAAGTAGTAAATCCTCCTAGAATTCCAGTGACCAGTAATAATTTGAGCTCATAAGTAACTGATAAGTTTTCAAAAATACCGGCTAGTCCCCCGATCAGCATTGAACCTAGTAAATTCACCGTTAATGTCGCCCAAGGGAAAGTATCTGGTTGCGCTGGCTGTAGCGCTAATCCAACCAGATAGCGACAAGCGCTGCCAAGTGCCCCACCCCCCATGACCAGTAATAGCTTATCCATCATCTCTTCCTGATTTTATGGAGAAAGAATTGATGAATCTCTCAGCAAAAGGTCGTATTTTTTGCTCATCCCATTTGGGAAATTCAACGCCAACAATAATGAGTCGGTTGCCGTTTAGAACGTTGCGGTTGATGAGTCTGTGATTTTGAAATGGATCAAGCCATTCGCTACTTACACAAAGTTTTGTTTCATTCATTAGAAATAAATGGTTTTTGTCCAAGCTGTAACCGGACTCTGCGAGCTGAAACCAGGGAATAGCCAGGATATCATTCATATCCATCGATTGTAATTTTTCCTCAGGGAGTTGGGTGGAACCGATAAAGAAGGTGCTGCCTTGAAAAGAGCTGGTGAGGACTTCAAATTCAGTAGTTCCTGCGAGAGTTTCGGTTCTGTAATAGATTGTTTTGGGTGATTTGGGAAACGTCGCCGAAAATCCTGAAGAAGACGATTGAACATTGTTCCAGCTAGGCAGTGCGGCATTCTTATGGTGAAGAATTTGATAGTACCCCCCTCCTATTCCGGTGAGAAGTAGAATAACGAACCATAACAATTTTGCGCGCATAGATTCTAAAGATTGGGTTTATTAACGATTAAATTATCTTCGATTCTGAAAGTAACGGGTAATCCCGTTGAGAATCGAATGCTCGCCCATCCCCATGCGTAGCCAAAAAACATAAGTCCACATATGCCAGCCGGAAAAATAAGGAGTGTCTCCAAATGTAGGTATTGACCATTTAAATTAGCATGCCATAGAGGAATATAAAGGAATGTCGTAAGAAGAAATAACATGAATGATACGCGTATCCCCGCCAGTCTTGGAAGATAGATTTTTTTATTGGCGGTTGCCGGAGAATTTAGAAGCAACGATCCTCCTAATGCGATGAGCCAGGCGGGAAAGGCATTAGTCAGAGTGTGCAGGATATTAGGCGCAATATTAAAATCAAGAAATTCTTTGGAGAAAACCGACGCTTGACCTCGGAAGAAAATGAAGCCAGTCATTAATTTCATGCCCCAAATCCAGATGGGGCCGATCAGCACGAAAAACCAAAATAAAAAGAGTGGGAAATGGCGTTGTCCGGGTAAAAAGCATTGGCCAAATGGCTTAAGCAAGAAAAGCACTATGATGAGCACAGAAAAAGCAGCATATAAACTGACCATCGATATCGGCACCTGAGCTTGCATGCGTTGTAGATGTGGTAACGCTAATAGGTCGTTGAGAGGTCCCAAAAATGAAACTATAATCGCCAGCCAGCGCCCTAGAGAGCGTTTTTGTAATAAGTAGATACCGGCCAAAAAACTAATTATTTCTAGTAAGAATCCCATGCCCAGATGTAGGTTAAGTGGGTAAAACTTGGGGTTTAGGAGCGCGACGATCGAGGTGAATCCCTGTGTGGCCAGGCGCGTCAATACGTATAAGAAATGACCGATGAAATAACATCCGATGATGTTAATTAAGAAAATTCTTTTGGAATTTTTTATCGGGATTTTCTTTTGGTCCATTTTTTGGCTATGTCGGGAGTCGCGGTCGTTGACGTCGAGATATTGCTAGAGGCCGGTGTCTCTAAGGGAGTCGTATTAGTATTATTCTTATTAGACGCGGATTTCTTATTTTTTCGGTTAGCTAACACGGCCGATTTTTGCATTTGCAAGTTTTTGTTGATGGACATTTCAGGAATGGATGAAGATTGATAAAAATCAGGATTATTTTGGGCGCTATCAAAAACTTTAAGCGTGCTGCGTTTGGGGGCGGGATAGTTATCTGCATGAGCAGGCGCAAGGCTCCCTAAAAGCAGAACGAGGAGTATCCCGCTTAATTTATTCATGTGGGGCGTCCTGGCTGGTGGCTGCGGTTGGTCGCCCAGGTGGATACCGCTCGTAGATCGTTGGTTGGCCAAATTCTTCCGCTGGAATCGCGTGTACGAAGCGCGCAAATTGTTTAGAGGTCATTTTTAGGATACCCGTTTCCTCTTCATCAATCACCAAGGTTCGCTGTCCAGAATTTCTGACTAGGCGATCAGCGTTTTTTTGTGGCATAAACCACACCCAAAGGTCATCCCTATTAACTTTAAATTTAATGACAAAATATCCGGGTGAATTTTCTTCGCCTCGTAAGGTTTTTAGACTGGCAAAATAATCCTGGTGATGGCGGTGTATGGTCGCGCCGTAAGCGCCGGCCGTGATATTCTCGGCCTTCGCTTCTTCTAGTTGCTCGGGCTGAAAGATTTTTCCAGTTCCTTCAAGAATAATGAATTGGGGGTGCACCGGATCAGGAAAAATGGTTATTGATTTGCGGGAATCTGGGTTGACTGCGGCTTTCTCTATCCAGATGCCGTTAAGCACAGATTGTTCGTAATTGTTCTCGGTCGTTGGCAAAGGATTTTGGTTGGCTAGGCACCCGGACAGGAGCCCAACGGATAGGATTAAAGAAATATTAATTAATTTGGACATGAATTTTGATGAGTTATTTAACGAGCGTTATTTTAACACAAAGCGGATGCGTGTCTACCGTGCAGCTAGGAAATATGTGAACTCAGGAAAGCTGATTATTGATTTAATTCTGCTTGAATGGCGCTGGTATTCAATCCACGGATAATTTTGGCTCCCACCCTGGTGATCGGAATCCCTTCCCCGCCCATCTGGTCGTAGGTTGAACGTGCCTGGGGGTCGGCTTCGATATCATGTCGGCTGTAGGGAATCCCTTGGCTGTTGAGCCAGCTTTCCAGTTTCTGACAATAAGGGCACCAGGAGGTAACATAAATATCGACTGATTTCGCAACTTGGCGCGAATCGATCGGCTCTTCTCTAAACGCAGTTTCCTTGGTATTAGGAGAAGTGCTGTCAGGAGGTAAATAATGGCGGTAAATTTCTATTTTTTTGCGTTGGCTAACCTGCTGTTTCTTTTTAAGCGTTGCTTCTGGGTCCGGAGACAGCAAACTTTTTTTGAAGATGATGTCTTTGCCCTTCTCGCGAACTTTCAGCAACTTATCGGTCTCTTCGATGAGTTCACCGGTCACAACTTTGCCGGTTTTAAGTACATAAGTTTCCGCCCAAGATTTGTTTGCTTGAAATAGAATAATGATAAGAAGTAAGATGATTTTAACCATGCTCAATATTTTACTCGGGATAGTTCTTCAGGAAAGCCGTAATTATAAAATATTTTTTCAGGCCGCCGCTGGTAGTTAATAGCCTCCCTCGCATAATCTTCTGGGGATAAGAAAGTTAGCTTTTCATTCTGTACCCTCAGGATAGAGTGAATACCTGCCTGTTTTAAGTCATCAACGATTAAAGCTTCATCTTTATACGATTCCCAGCGGACTACCGTAGTATGCCATAGTCCAATCTGGGGCATGGTGGGAAGAAGAAACGCTGATAGTTTATTCACACCCGCAACGCCGGTATCGTAGGCTACTTGGTTAAATTTCTTTGGCTCTATTAATAGACTAGCTTCAGCGATCCGATTATCCGGGAAATAGCGGTCTCGGACCTGGGTAAAATGTAGTCGATTTGTCAGTACGGCAAGATTATCCGCTACGGTAGGCCATTTGCTGCTTCCCCCATCCGCTAGAATAATTCTCCCCGCTGGTAAAGCGAGCACGATCAGAAAGAGAATGGGAATAGTTTTATTGTTGAGAGTAAAAGCGCGGGTAAAGATAAAATCAACAACGATGATAAAGGCAAAAGCTAACACGGCAATACCATAGCGATAAACCCGTGGATCAATAAATTGTGCAAACGCGATGCCCAAAACAACTAATAGTGAAAGAATTAGCCAATAACCTAGATGACTCATCTCCTCGGCTGTTGATTTAGAATGGCTTGCGGACCAGAGGATTACCGCAGGAAGGATAAGTAAACTTAAAAAAATGTATTTGGCCGCCGCCACGCCAGGCCAGATAAAAAAGTAACTGGCGTATTTTATGAGCTCGCCAAAGGATAGTTTGCCAAATATAACCATAAAAACATTTTGCATTTCTTGGGTCCAGTTAAGGGCATTAAATTCAGCGGCAAAAATAGGAAATGTCGGGCATCCAGTCACGAGCCAACTGCGTAGAAACCAGAAGCTTAAGATCATGGTCGAAGCGCATAGCATGAGGATGCTTTTAGGATTTGAAAGGATCCGGCGTAAAGTCAACAGGGGTTTAGGTTGGATCATGATTCCTAAAAGGCCCATGCCCACCAAGACATAGAGCGTTTGATATTTATTGGCTAAGAATTGAGAAAGGTAAATCAATGCAAGGAGTAATCGTGCGTTCTCTCCCGTCTTTCTTGCTTCCCAGAAATTAAACGCTGCCGCAAAGATTAAAGCTATCAGGGCGCTGTTGATGATACAACACGCATTGGCACCAGAGAAAAAAATATGCCCGTCAAAAAGCATGAACATGACGGCGGCCAACCCATACCAGGTGTTTAATTGAAATGACGTGTATCCATAAAGGAGCAAGGCTGCGACAACTGTCCAGCCGGCTACCACCAATTGAGGAAATAGCGTTTCTTGGGGGAAGATCGATAGACCTAATGCGTAGGGAACGGCGTTAAACATCGGCGCGAAGATGCGTATGTCGGTTGCGGCATTGCCTACCAGAAAAGTTCCCTGTTCCAACCAAAGCTTTTGTGCAAAAAGATAACTGGAATGGGAATCAACATCAACCAGAAAGAAAAGGTTACGAAAGATAAAAATAATTAAGAGCGTCCCAAAAACCAGGGTGGGAAAGTCTAAGCTTCTGGGGCGTTCAAAAGCCAAACTTAATTTAGAACGAACGCTGGTCGAAAATAAGAACCCAATATTGCTGACAACAATTGCCCAAAGCCAAGGACCACGATAGAGTCCCAAAAGCGCTAAGGTCAGCATTTGACCCACGATAAGGATGCTTCCTAATAAGAAATATTCTCCGATGAGAGTGGCGCGATTGATGGGAGATTGGTCTTTGGGGTTTGCCCAAGAATAAATACGGATTCCCGCGATCAAGGTTGAAAAAGCGTAAAGACCGAAAAGAAAGAAAACGAGGAAATTCATTCAGGTCAATATTTGCTGACAAATATTTCACGGATGGTTTGATAGAGGAACACGGCTCCCCAGCGCCACACTTGTAGCTTTCTTTCTCCTCCGATACGCGCGGGTTCATCTCCGGGGATTTCGGTGATCTTTAGTTTTCGTCGTGCCGCACGAATAGATAAAAGCGGTTCCCAGCTGACTTTAGTATTGAATAGTTTTTCTTCTTTCTCGTAAGCCGAATCCTTATCCAAGCCTAAATCAAAGATTAAACTTTTTTTGTAAGCGCGGTAAATAACCATAGCATCCGTGTATCGCGCTGAATGAAGAAAATTTATAAGGACTTTGGTAAACATAAAATTCCCAAAGCCCGTGATCACATCATCATCCTCACTTTTTGCACCCGGCGCATAGCGTGACACAATGACCATGTCATAGCCTTCTTTCATTTTATTGATGCATTCTGGAATGAGTTCCGGAACCGAGTTGCCATCTGGGCTAAAAGTCAGAATCACATCTCCCGTGATGTGCGGAAGGGCCTCCATATAGGCGTGCCGCATGCCTTTTTGTTTTTGGACCACATATTGATAGCCTTGTTGTTTAATGTACTCCAAGGTTCCGTCAGTCGATTGACCGTCAACAAATAAAAGTTGGTCATACCATTCTTTTTTGATTTTAGGCATGATGGCTTTCATTCCTACGATTTCATTGAGGGTCGGGATCAACAGCGTCACTTTCATAGGGTCTCCTTATCGTAATCGTTTGGTTCCGGTTATTTTAATCCCGGTATAATTGGTGCCCTCAATCGATTTTCCGTCTGCTGAGAGTGAAACCGTGTCTACCATCCCCGTGGGGTTCCAGTAAAGGGTCATCTCTTGATTTTTTAAATTAACGCAATTCCAACTTCCCGTAGCCGTGGGGATCAGATCCGTCGCATTTTTGCGCCAGGCTAAATGTCCGTCTTTTTCAAAGGTGACGACCCCTCCGATAAACCAATCCCAATTACCCAAAGCTTTTTCGCAACCAGTTGTTTTTCCTGGTGCGGAAGGGGTATTCGTCACCATGATGACTGGGGTGTTCTGTACGCCGGCTCCGGGGGGAGCTGCCGGAGCAGTTTGAGCGATAGCTGCTTTAGGAACCGCAGGTTTAAGGTTATTTAACGCCGCAATTAAACTTACCAGTGCCGTAATGACGCTGGCTATGCCGGTAAGGATACCTGGTAATGTTGACCAAAATGGTTTAGGGTTTTCTTCCATCCAATTAATGACCGCTATATAAGGGGTAAATTTGGCAATAGTTTTCTAGTTCTCGTGGCGAGATTCCGTAAATCAGAGCATCAGCATACCAATCACCTAGAATTTCTCGTAACCGCAAGATTTCTTTGAGTCGGTTACGAAAACGCGGATCAGCGATTGATAAGTCTAAAAGTTCTAGGGCTCGTTCCAAAGCCGAGTTCCGGTTCGGTTTATCGTTGGCTTCTTCCCAATGGCGAGCGCGTGACACTTCGCTTGCCACATGTCCGAGTTGTTGAGGTAAGGTTAATTGTTGCCAACGAGCTAATGTAATCATTTATTCCACCAGAGAATCTACGATGGTTCTGATTTTTTCTTTTAATGTTGGGTCTTGAATTTCAATGGAGCGGTTTCCTTGTTTGGGGCGAATATTTATCAGGGACCCAAAAACTATACGTTGTTCCCGAGGCCGATCTGGGTAAAGATTAAAGCCCCAGAGATCGGTTTGTAAAGAACCATTTTTTAATAGAATTGCTTCAGCGTCCGCATGTAAATCTCCTCCGAAGGCAATGATGCTGCGTTGTAGGTCAACGACACCTTTGACCATCTCTCCATAATTATTGAGGGCCAACTCTCGGGCCTGAGTGAGCGTTATCTTTTGGTGAATAATCACGATGTCCATAAATCAGAGCAATAATTATTTTAAATAGGACCGGATCATCCACGCGGTTTTTTCGTGAGCTTGCATTAATCCAATCAGAAAATCATTGTTGCCGGAGTCTTTATATTTCTCAGCGCATAAATCGGCCGATTCACGCAAGTTCCGGATCACGGTCTCATGGTCCGTGAGAAGAATTTTTAACATGGAATCGGCGCTCAATGTTTTTCCCGGAGCTTCTTTGAGATGGGTGTTCGCTAAGAATTCTTTCATTGATCCGGCAGACGGAAGGTCCAGCGCGCGTATGCGTTCGGCGATTTCATCGATGGCCGCCGCCAGTTGGGTGTATTGGGTCCCAAAAAATTCGTGAAATTCCACAAAGTCTTTCCCCTCCACGTTCCAATGAAAATTGAGGGTCTTGACGTAAAGGGTGAAGGTGTCGCTCAAGGTTTTTTGCAGAATGGCCGCTACCGCTTGCCGGTGTTGGCTGTTAATGCCAATGTCGATAGTCATAGGAATTCTCCTTTAATTTAACCGCCAGTAAAATATCACAGAAATCGTTATTTAATCCCACACTTTTCTTTTTCTTGATTGTAGTGTTTTCCGAACTGGAGGTTAATCTCTTTTAATTCTTCAGACGAAAGTTTCGGTAAATATCGGTCTGGGTTCGCCGGGTCGGGTTGGTTGATCATAGTTAATTTTTTCATATAAGCTTCTTTAAGTGAAAAAATGTCTTCCTCCCACTCTTGGCGGGTAACGTCATCAAGGTTTTGTTCTTGAAAGAGTTTTTTCTGGAGCGTGTCTCCCATCAGTTTCCAACGGTAAGCTTTAATGGAACTGAGGCAGTCAGGTTTGTCATCTGTCGCGAGGGTTTGTTCCTGGTTATGTTCTGGGACCGCGGCGGGCTCTTCAGATTCGGGGGTAGTATTTTTGTCTTGCGTTTTGGGCAAGGTGTTTTTGATTTGGGTCCCCGTATTTTTGATGTTTTGGACATCATTTGTGGTCTGTTGCACTTTTTGAGCCGCGGACCTTAAATTGTCCCACATGCCAGCGTGGGTAGTCTGTACGCAAAGTAAAAATGTTAACAAGGTGCCAAACATGACAGCTGTTGTTGATGAATACTTCATGGTTTGTCTCCTAGTAATGTTTAGATTAAATGAAGGAATTAATCACCATTATTCCCTGAACTTGACCCACTTCGGTTAAGGAGAATAAGGTTGGAGGATGTCCCTGTCCTCCACTCCCGAATTCTTCTTAGCATTTCCGGTGAAATGCGATTAGATCCGTTATTCGGCAGTCCCGGATAGTAAATATGGAAACTTATTTGACATACTTGCCTCATGGTGGCAATGAGCATTTGAGCTTCAATTTCTAGATTAATCGCCTCTTCTTCAAGGTCTGATTGCTCTGACGGGATATTTCGAAATGCGTCATTAAGTCGGTCGCTTACTTCCCTAATGGCCGAACGTTGATTCGTCGAATCAGTCAAGTATTGGTTGGCCAGTATCCAAACTCTGCGGACATCAAATACTAACAGTAAATCATGATTGTGGATCGCCGTGTTGTTGATAATCGCTTGCGTTTCATTCTTAATTAGATCCGTCCAGTTTGCCACAATTCCCAACGATAGGCTCATCGCCGTGGCATAGTCATAAATGTCACGGTTGTAGTTGGTGGTTAAAGGGTCCACTTGATAGTTAGCAAAATTAAGGCAATCTGTTTTTAAATTTGTAAGGGCATTTACTAGGCCTCCCAGTGTTGATAATAGCCGTCGGGCCTCATCCGAAGGTGTTTCATTAACCGGTGAGGCAATGCCTTCCACCGCAGGGTCGTTGAATAATTCATTAAAACTTGCGATTTGCGTGGTTAAATCATCCATGATCGTTCTTAATTCGGTTATGTGCGTGTCGTATTGTCGAAGAAAATCATTAAGTAATCCACGGTTTTGTTGAACCACGGGGAATGTTTCAAAAAGAACTTGGTTGCGATCAAAGGAGCGTTCCAAATGGCGCAAGATTAATCGAAAACGCACGTATTGATCGTAACCTTCCGTGCAACGATGCTGTTCGGCGGTGGTTCGTAATGCCTCGACCCTTTCTTTTACTTCGCCGATTTGGGCGAATGTGGCCTGGAACCCGGAAGCCAGTGTCAGCATTGTAGCGAGGATAAAGATTTTAGTCATCGATTTTTTCATGGCGATTTTTATAGTTTTTTATTTTATATAAATTCGTTCTTCCAAGTCACGAATGTTGTCTTTAGGGTTAAGGGAACACTCCTCTCCCGAGCAGTTCCTGGCCGCGGGTTTTAAAAAACAGGCCCGCTGGGCCATGGGTAAGAGTTGTTCTATTTGGGGCACAAGGTTGGCTGCTGTTTCAGGAATATCTTGCTGCTCTCCGTTTAAATGGTCGTTGTGTTCATCCAACCAATGGCGAAAGAATTCTCCGGTCGCCATGGCATCCTCCGCGCGGCCAAGTAATAATTCAACTTGCAGTTTGAAATGTTTGGTGGCTTGCCAAGTGTTGTAAGTGTTGCGGTGCAAAGATTCGCTGGGAATGACGTTAGTTAATGAGGTTTTGATGGCATTAAGGAGATTAAACATTCGTCGGTGATAGTCTCTCATTTGAAACAGTGCTTGGGCCCCGTTGCCTAAGCGGGTATTGTATTCAGCGGGATTACGTGCCGCATGGGGTCTGAAGTACCGTTGGTCAAGTTCAAAGTTAATGAGTTGATTGTTAATCGGGATGATTTGATCAATGATCGGCTGTAAATTTCTCCAGGCGTCGACCATCCGCTGGGCGAATTCATCCACCGAATCGGGGTCGTCCACAAATCCCCCTCCTCCTGAAGCGGAAAGGTTTTCGAAAGGTTGAATACTGGCCTCCAGAATTGTCAGGGCGTTGCGTAAAGTTCCCTGATCGGGGCGGTTGTTCTCATCCTCATCCCGGGAGATTTGATTGCTGTAGTTGGTCTGGATAGACTGAAGGTTTTGTAAGTCATACGTATATAAAGGCTGCGCCATGGCGATAAATTCAGCCCGGGCCACCAACGCGTCCGACTCTTTTTTTATTTTGGCGGCTTCACGCCGGATGAGCTTTGCTTGTTTGCATTGGTATTTTTGTATTTGTTGGTTAGCCACCGTGACTTTTTCGGTGTCTAATTCCAGCGTTTGGGCGTAGACGGGTTGGGTTGTCAAAAGAATTAATGCGAGAAATTTGATGATTTTCATTTAAGATCCTCTTTCTGAGAGTTAGTGGTAAATTTTTTTTGTATGTAATTTTCTAATATTTGAGTGAATTCTTCCTTGATTTTTTCTCCCCGAAGGACTTTGAATTCTTTTCCATCCACATAAACAGGGGCCACGGGTTTTTCCGATGCCCCGGGAAGGCTGATACCGATGTCCGCGTGGCGGGACTCGCCGGGTCCATTGACAACACAACCCATGACAGCGATTTTCATCTTTTCAACGCCCGGGAATTGCTTTTTCCATAGGGGCATTTTGCGAACGATGTGATCGTTGATGTCTTGGGCGAGGATTTGAAAATAGTTGGAGCTCGTCCGTCCGCAGCCTGGGCAGCTGGTGACACTCGGTTTAAAGTAGCGCAGTCCCATGGCCTGAAGAATGTTTTTGCAGACGTCAACTTCGCGTGAGCGGGGCACATTAGGTTGGGGTGTCAACGAAACCCGGATGGTGTCCCCAATGCCCTGCTGAAGCAAAATCGCTAAGGCAGCCGAACTGGACGCGATGCCTTGTATGTCTCCCCCGGCTTCCGTTAAGCCAAGGTGCAGCGCGTAGTCGCACTTTTTAGCCAAACGGCTGTAAACGGTAACCATGTCTTGCAGGATGGACATTTTGCAGCTTAAGATAATTTTATTTTTAGGGCAACCGAGTTTTTCGGCCAGTTTGGCGCTGGCCAAGGCGCTGGTGAGCATGGCTTCATAAGTCACTTCTTTAAAATCTCGCGGTTTTTTTAGTTTCGCGTTTTTGTCCATTAGGGAAGTTAATAGTTCTTGATCCAGCGATCCCCAGTTAACGCCGATGCGGATGGCTTTTTTATATTTAACCGCGATATTAACAATCGCGCTAAAGTTTTCATCATGGCGTTCGCCTTTACCCACGTTACCGGGATTAATGCGATACTTATCTAAAGCTTGGGCGGTTTCGGGATGTTTGGTTAACAGGGTATGCCCATTAAAGTGAAAGTCGCCAACAATCGGGGTTTGATAGCCATTTTGCCGGAGGCGTTTGATGATGGCCGGTACCGCCAGCGCCGCGTCATCGTCATTGACCGTCCAGCGGACAAGTTCTGATCCCGCTTCGATGAGCTCCACCGTTTGCCGGTAGGTTTTTTCGATATCGGCGGTGGGCGTATCGGTCATCGATTGGATGACGACCGGAAAATCACTGCCTAATTTGACAGAACCGATGGTGACGGTGGTTACTTTTCGTCTGGGAATGAGTTCCATGGGATGACTAGGTCACAAGACACACGTCACACGACACAAGTGATTTAATTTATCAGAAAGTTTTTAAATTCTAAAACTTTTGAAATAAATTTTGTAATTGATTTAATAAGCCGTTCTCATTTTGTGACTTGTGTCTGGTGACTCGTGAATCCTTTCAAATAAATGTATTTTTTTATTTAAATCACAATGTTATAATTTGCCCCATTATAAATAAATAACCTCGGGAGTTCAAAGCATTTCTCCCCCCTGTTTGGAGTTTGTTATGGATATCTACTTAGCTAAAACACAAGGTTTTTGCGCCGGAGTGGCCAGCGCCGTGGAAATTGTGGAAGCGGCCTTGGTGAAGTATGGTGCTCCCTTATATGTGTTTCATGAAATTGTGCATAATACTTATGTGGTCAAAGATTTTCGCGCGCGTGGTGTTGTTTTTGTAGATGATGTCAACGAGGTCCCCCAGGGTAAACGGGTCATCTTTAGTGCTCATGGCGTGGCTCCCGAAGTCATTGAAACCGCCAAGCGTAAGCAGCTTAAATACATCGACGCGACGTGTCCGCTGGTTAATAAAGTGCATCGGGAAGCCATCCTCTTTTCTGAACGAGGTTATGAAATCGTTTTGATCGGTCATAAAGGCCATCAGGAGTTGATTGGGACGGCGGGGCATGTGTCTCCCCACCTTTTGCATATTGTTGAGAATGAAAAAGATATTGAGGAGTTAAAGATTGATCCCTCCAATACAGTGGGGTATTTGACGCAAACGACATTGTCGGTTACGGAGACCAAGGGGTTAATTGAAAAATTAAAACAACGATTTCCTAAGTTAGTAGCCCCCCCGCGCGAGGATATTTGTTACGCGACTCAGAATCGACAAGACGCGGTTAAGGAGCTGGCGCGTACGTCAGATATCATCATCATTTGCGGCTCGCCTAATTCTTCGAATAGTAATAGATTACGGGAAACCGGTGAACAAGAAGGTGTTCCCAGTGTTATCATTGATTACGCCGAAGACTTGGACTTGAATCTTTTAGAGGGAAAACATCGGGTGGGGATTAGTTCGGGCGCCTCGGTACCACGGGTGATTGTGGATCAGTTGGTGAATCGCATTAAATCTAAGTACCCTCAGGCTGTTTTACATGAGTATGAGGATCCGGAGAAGAATATTGTGTTTCCGCTGCCGACTATTTAGTGCTAAATGTCAAGTGTTAGGTGTTAAGTAAAAGGCTGCGATTCCTAATTCGGATGATCAATTTTGAAGTGCAGAGTCTGGATTTGCAATAACTTGGCACTTAGGGTCGCAAAAAATTTTATGATTATACTGAAGTTTTTGTATTGAAATTTGTAAGATGATTTTTATGTTTAGAAAAGTTATGTATATTCATTCTTAACACTTGACACTTTTCGCTTAACACTAATTTTATGGCTAAATTAATTCTAGATAACATTGAATACGACGTTCCGGATAACACGTGCTTAGCGGCGACATGTGAAAAGGCAGGTGTTCCTTTTTCTTGTAACTCGGGTGTTTGTGGGACCTGTCAAATTAATATTGTAGAAGGACAGGACAATTTGGCCCCGCTTAACCAAGAAGAAAATGATTTAGGGATGGACCGCAATCATCGCTTGGGATGTCAGTGCATTATTGCGATGGGTGTGGTTAAGGCAACGATGTAGAAAGTGTTAAGAGTAAAGAGTCAAGAGTTAAGGCTTGGGCTTGACTTGATTCTTGAC
>CAYXGG010000007.1:70254-101728 GCA_964464475.1 uncultured Planctomycetales bacterium
CTTGACTTGATTCTTGACACTTGACACTTAACTCTAATTATGTTTTCTCTCTCCTCTTCTCCACTAAATACCGTTGAACTTAAAAGAAGTTTAGCGTCTGCTCAAGCCGGCGCTTTAAGCATTTTTGAAGGTTGGGTTCGCAACCACAATAGCGGAAAAACTGTTGTCGGCCTAGAATACGAAGCTTTTCCCGGGCTTTGTACCACAGAAGCCCAAAATATTTTTGCGGAAGCCAAATCCAAATTTTCTATTTTGGAAGCAAAGTGTGTTCATCGTGTTGGTCGTTTGAATGTTGGCGATTTGGCGGTGTGGGTTGGGGTCACGGCCGCTCATCGCGCGGAGGCTTTTGGGGCTTGTCGCTATATTATTGATGAAATTAAACATCGTTTGCCGATCTGGAAGAAAGAATTCTATACGCATGGGGAAACTGAGTGGGTGAATTGTGGTGAGTCCTGTTTGTCGTGTGCAAGTGGCGAAGGTCAAAAGGGCGCGGCCAGCGTCCCCACTTCAGCCGCGCCCATCTCTTCACCACAAAAACAATTACGCGAAGAGGATTTTTATGCGCGTCAACAAATCCTTCCCATGGTCGGCGTCGCCGGCCAGAAAAAATTAAAAAAGGCTAAGGTGTTGGTCGTCGGTGCCGGGGGGTTAGGCACCCCCGCTTTGCAATATTTGGCAGCCGCCGGTATCGGCACGATCGGTATTTGTGAATTTGATCAATTGGATGTCACTAACCTGCATCGCCAAATTCTTTATCGTCATGACCAAGTTGGCCAGCCGAAGATCCAATTAGCCGAAGATCGACTGCGTGCGTTAAATCCTTTTATCACTATTCGACAGCATCCTTATCAGCTGACAGTAACTAACGTGCAAAAAATGATTTCCGAATATGACTTAGTCCTGGATGGTAGCGACAATTTTCTGGCGAAGTATTTACTGAATGACGCGTGTGTGTTGGCTAAAGTCCCTTTGATCATCGGCAGTGTTTTTCACCTGGAGGGTCAGTTGCGTTTCTTAAAGCCAGCCGAAAAATTCTCCTGTCTGCGTTGTTTGTGGCCCGACATCCCCTCTCAGTCCTGTGTGGGTAGCTGTGTTGAAAATGGCATTATTGGTGTTGTCCCTGGGGTCGTGGGAACGTCCCAGGCTTTGGAAGCTATTAAATTTTTCTTGGGATTGCCAACCATCAGTTCGCAATCCATGATTATTTATGATTTTCTTCAGCAAACCAACCGTGCGTTAACGATTCCTAAAGATCCGGCTTGTCCGTTATGCGCGACTAAACCTAGGATCAAGAAAATTTCTGCTGAACATTATGTGGAGGTTCCGGCGCCCGTCACTTCCGTGGACATTGAGTTAAAAATTTTACCATGGGATGAATTCAATCAGTATCAACTGGTGGATGTGCGTGAAGTTACGGAAACTAAAAATAACCCCGTTTCTTATCCGAAATTGAAATATTGGCCCACTAGTCAACTCAAACAAAAGATGAAGCAGTTTCCTCCCACAGGCAAATATTTATTATATTGCGGCAAAGGTTTTCGTTCTCATCGTATGGCGGAAACGCTGCGGCAACAGGGTTTTAAAGATGTTCTGTCCATTATCGGGGGAGCCCCAGAAGTCAGAAAATATTTAAAAGAAAGAAAGTAGCGTTCTTATGGTCAAGTTATTTTGGTTGGCAGCATTGACGGTAATTATTTATTCGGCAACGATAACTCCGGGATTTGCGGAAGGCCCTATCGCCCGTAAGTTGCGTGAAAAGGCCGAAGAGCGAAAGCGCAAAAAAATGCCGCCGCCGGAAGACCCTGCTTGGTCCCAATCGGAAGCCTGTCGGGTGAAAAATCTTGATAAATTGAATTTGCATGGCGGCGGTTTTGCTTGGTCTCCTACGGATGATAACATCGTCTTTTTTACTCATAAGGATGATAAGGGCGTGGTCCAGGTTTATCGGGCTAATCTTAAATCACAGCAAGAAGAATGTCTTACCTGTAAAGATATTGCGGGCGGTCCCTTAGCTTCGCAGAATAAAGGCGCGGTGTCCTTCCATCCTGACGGGCAACACTTGGTGATGATGGTTGAGATGGCGGACTACCCTTTGAAAAAAGTGATGGGCAATCCCGGGGCCGGGTGGTTTTTTAATGTCTGGATGACCAACCTTAATTTTGATCGATGGTGGCCTTTGACCGATTATCCGCATCAACCACCTCATGGTGTTTTGTTGCCGCAAATTTCACCAGATGGAAAACGTTTGGCTTGGGCTCAGCTATATGACGGCCCTCCCGGCAACCTATCAAAATTATGGAGACAAGAAAAAAGTAATAAAGGGCCCATTTATGGTCGTTGGCAGCTTAATGTCGCCGATTTAATTAAAGACACAACGGGATTTAAGTTAGAACGAATTGTGTCATCTAAAACATCCGATCATGATTTCTATGAAACGCAAGGTTGGTCCCCGGATGGGAGCAAGCTTTTATATACTGCGGATACGGGGCGTGACACTCCTTATAAGATTGATATCTGGATGCGTGACCTAGTTGCCCAAAAATCCTTTAATTTGACGGACACGGACAATGCTTGGGAAGAATTTGCCCGATTTTCGCCGGATGGTAAAAAGATCGTTTATATGTCTTCGCTCTGTTGCCCAACTTTTAATCCTGATAGCCCTAAACATTATTTAAAATCATTGATGACCGAAGTGTATTTAATGGATGCTGATGGCGGCCGTAAAGTTCGGCTGACGCATTTTAATGTTCCCGGTTTTTCTGAATATTATCCTGGCCGGAACATCGCAGGGGCGGTTGCCTGGAACCCATCAGGAGACAAAATATTGGTAGAACATACTAACGCTTCTGCCGATTCTCGACGCTGGAAGCAGTCCTTATGGTTGATAAATTTGGCGGGCCAGTGTGGGCAAAGCCAGGACAATGTAAAAAATGAATAAAAAAAGTATCACGACAAAAACGGGTGACCAGGGGCAGTCGAGTTTGTTTTCCGGAGAACGCGTACCCAAGAATTCTGCTCGGCTTGATGCTTATGGCGACGTCGATGAACTCACCTCTCTGCTCGGTGTCGCCCGTCAGCACGGTGTCAAAACCGATGTTGAAAAAGAATTACTTTTTGTACAAAAGGCCCTATGGACCGTGTGCGCGGAATTAGCCACTTCTTCGGTCGGTGTTAAGAACCTTAAACAGCGCGTGGATTCGGCTTTTTTAGCCGAGTTAGAAAAGCGTAGAGAGTCTTTGGAGAAAAGAATTTCTCCTTTAAAAGGTTTTATTGTGCCCGCGAATTCCCTTCCTGCGGCTTACATTGATTTGGCCCGCGCGGTGTCCCGTCGGGTAGAACGTAAGGTTGTGGGGTTAAGCCAATCGGGTGAATTAAGTAACGACGTGCTTTTGGTATGGCTGAATCGACTTTCGGATTATCTTTTTTTGCTGGCCCGCTTTGAAGAAGGCACACCCCTTTACGTCATGGATATCCCATGAATCTTTCGTGTTATAACCAGCTTAACATTGAGATCATCCCACGGGCGCGATTAAGCGATTACACCACGTTTAAATTAGGAGGCTCGTGCGTAAGTTTAATTAACTGCGAGAATCCAGAGCAACTTAAAGCGGTTGTGACAAAATTAATTCGCGATAACGCCCCTTTTATCTTAATAGGTGGTGGATCTAATTTGGTTGTTGCGGATGAGGGGGTCCCCTGCCACGTGGTTCGCTATGTGAGTTCCACGCCATTAATCAAGACCGAAGCTCACGATGTCGTCGTCAGCGCTTCCACGGCTTTGGATGACCTGGTGGTGTACGCGATAGATGAAGGTTTGGAAGGTATCAATTTTTGTTCGGGAATCCCTGGGACAGTGGGTGGCGCCATTGTGGGCAATGCGGGCGCTTTTGGGAAACAAGTGGGCGATATCCTAAAGTCCATGACTATTTTGACTGCGCAAGGTGAAGAAAAAGTGGTGGATCGCGAGTATTGCCAATTTTCCTATCGTCATTCGGGACTTAAAGCTTCTGGGGATATCGTTTTGGAAGCACGTTTTGAATTAAAAATTGGAGATCGGGCCGTGCTGGCTCAAGAACGCGCTGAATTACTCGCGATTCGTCATGAAAAACATCCTGACTATTTGCGTGCTGAACCATGTGCCGGTTCTTTCTTTCGGAATATAGAACCTACCTCCTCGGCCCAAAAACGTCAGGCTGCTGGATGGTTTCTGGAAGAAGCCGGTGGCAAGAATTTACGCGTCGGTGGAGCGATGATTTATCCCAAGCACGCTAACATCATTATTAAAGGCGAAAATTGTACCGCACAAAACGTTCATGATTTGCATCTTGAGATGAAACGCATCGTCAAAGAAAAATTCAATCTGGATTTGGTGCGGGAAGTGAGATTTGTGGGCGAATTTAAGGGGAAAAATGTTCCACCGCCAGCGATTATTTGGTAAAACACTTCCGGTTGTACGATTACTACTCCTTATTGTTTGTATTTATTTTTTGGGACTAAGCATTAGTCTCGCTCAAGATGAAAGCACCCCTCGCCCGACCTTTAGTGTCCAACCTCACGGTCAGCGTTATTTCTACCGATTAGATGACCCGGCCGGTTTCGATTTTTCCATAAAAGCCAATGAGAGCAATCAAAATGTAAATTCAGCGGTCAAGATCGTTCTCTCGCGTGATGGAGGTGAACTTTTGTTAGAACGTGAATGGCGAGTTGCGGAATCTCCTTTGCTGACGTTGGGCGCCAAATTATCTGAACCGGGTTTCTTAAGAGCAGAAATTTTTTCGTTAGCTGAGAATCCTGAGCGGTTGGCCGTATCGACTGTTGGTTACACGCCACAAAACATTTTTAGCGCTACCAAAACACCCGAAGATTTTCGGGATTTCTGGCAGGACGCTCGTCAGCAATTGGCCCACGTCCCCCCAGATTATCAGTTGGAAGAACTTCCTCAATTCTCCGATAAAAATCAATCCACGTTCATGCTAAGTTTTTTAGGATTAAATTCGCAACGTTATTTTGGTTACTTAAGTGTTCCCAAGTCGGCTGGCCGGCACCCGGCTTTAATGCGGATCCCTTCTTGGGGGGTTGGCCGACCTAAGAATGCCGATTGGGTCATTGAATGGGGACGGCGAGGATTTGTCAGTCTTTATTTGGACATCCATGGCTTAAGGCCCGGAGAACCGGTTGCTTCACCGGAACGATTTGATGATTATGAAATCCGCGGTGTCCCGGACCGACGGCAGTTTTATTATTACAATGTTTTGTTGGGCTTGGACCGCGCACTGGATTTTTTACGACATCATGAATCGGTTGATCTTAAGCGCTTAGGATTAACCGCCGCTTCTCAAGGCGCAGGATTGGCGTTGATGTTAGCCGGACTAAATGCGGACGTAAAAACGATTGTGGCACATGTCCCCGCATTTGGCGATCATGCGGGTATCGCCATGGGGAGGCAACCTGGTTGGCCCGGGGTCTGCCATAAAAAGTGGAATGAATTTTCGGAGTTAGAGAAGCAAGCTTGTTTAGATTTTAGCGCTTACTATGATACGGTTAATTTTGCGCCGTTGGTTAAGGGGTCAGCCCTGGTGGGCATGGCCTGGAATGACACCGTGTGCCCGGCCAGTTCGGTGATGAGTGTTTATAACGCGTTAAACGGTGAGAAAAGATTGATTCAGGACTTTACGGCTACCCATGCAGGTATTGAGGGTTTTGATGAGATTGCGAAAGAGTGGTTATTAAAGAAATTAAAGTAGAACTTCTTATCCCCCAATCTGAAACATCTCGATCTGTTTTGTTATTTGAGTGAGTGTTCTTTTAAAAGTTTCTGCAATTTGAGTAAGCAGTCTTGACCGTAATGCCGGGTCAATTTCCGCAGCAAGGTGAGGTTTATTGTTTTAGCCGAAACGTTCAAGACGCCGATGACGTCCTGGATGTCCTTGGGGCTGCCAGCAAAAATCTTCATGGCGATAAAATCTTCTACGCCGACCATATTGATGGATGCTCCTTGAAAATCGGTTTTTTGAATGCGTTGGAAAGTGTCTGAGGACATTCCTTGAATTCCTAACAAAAGATCAACCTTGTTCTGAAACTGATCGATGATCGAAATGATTCCTTTGACAGGATCTTCTTCGTCTCCTTTTCGTTGCTCAACCATCAGTCCGGCTGCTTTTAAAGATCGACATAGATGAGAAGCATCCTGAGTGGTCATGATGGAGACGATGGCATCAGCGTCTATACTTGCCCGTACTATTCCATAAAAAGATGCGGCCAAGGCCCCAATAATGGCGTAAGGGATGCGGTGTTGATTGAGGCAATCAATGACGTCCAGAAGTAACAGTATCGATTGTCCGTGAGTTTTGGCTCTCATCGTTTATTTGCAGAAGATTTAGAAAGGTTAAGTCGTTTTTTCTTTCCGGCTAAAGACAATTGGATAACGAGTTGAGAATGATGATAAAAAGCATCTAACCGTTCTTGGGGAGTAAGCGATCGGCTAAGGTCGATCAAGCTTTGCTGACTTTTTAGTGCCAGTGGTGATTTCATGACAAAAATATACCATAGATCGAGGCTATCATGGCGGGCTTTTTCTAGGTTTTATCCGCCGATCTGAAACATCTCGATCTTTTTACGTTCTGTTTCCGGGTGGCTTTTGATGAGGATACGGTTCTCCGAGTAACGGTCCTCTTTTTGCTGCCAGGTTTTTTCGATAATATTTAAAAGCGTGGCATCATCGGCTCCGGCCCTTAAGGGTGTAACAAGATCTACCCCGTCGGTCGCGAACAAACACGTATAAATTTTTCCATCAGTTGATAAACGCAGGCGTGAACAGTTACCGCAAAAAGGCTGTGTTACCGATGAAATAAAACCGATTTCACCACTCCCATCAACGAATCGGTAACGACTTGAGACCTCCCCTAGGTAATTAGGTTCGATAGGTTCCAAGGGGTAATATTCACTGATCATTTTGATGATTTGCGCGGACGGTAAGACAAATTCCGTGGACCAGTGATTACAGTTGCCTACGTCCATGAATTCAATGAAGCGTAAGATGTGACCAGTCCCCTTATATTTACGGACTAAGGCCATAATGGTGTGGTCATTGCTCCCTTTTTTAACGACACAATTTAGTTTAATCTTTTTAAAGCCGGCCTTTTCTGCGGCCTCAATGCCTTCCAAAACTTCCGCCAAATCTGCTTTTTTACCGCCTAATTCTCTGAAGATAACTGGGTCTAGCGTATCCAGGCTCACGGTCAGGCGTTTGAGTCCTGCCTTTTTTAAATCGGCGGCGTAGCGTGACAGCAAAGCTCCATTGGTCGTAAGGGCCAAGTCCTCAATGCCGGGAATAGTCGCCAGTTCTTTGACCAATTCCGGAAGGTCTGGGCGAATCAACGGTTCTCCTCCGGTTAGACGGATTTTGGTTACGCCACAGTGGACAAAAATTCCGGCAAGTCTTTTGATTTCGCTAAAGTTTAGCCAATGCTTAGGGTCAAGGAATTTATAGTCCTTGAATTCTTCGTGAGGCATGCAGTAGGTACAACGAAAGTTGCAGCGGTCGATGACAGAAATGCGTAAATCATGTAACGGTCGTTGGAATTTATCGCGTAAGGGCTTAGCTGGTAGTTTCATAGTATCAACCCTTCTCACCTCGTAAGTGAGAAGGGTTTTCGGTTATTCGGTAGAAACGGACTTTTGTTGTTGAAGCGCTCCGTGGGCGGCGTGCCAGGAAAGGCCAGCGCATTTGACCCTAGAAGGGTAATGCCAAATTTGTTTAAAAATGGTCAGCTTGTCTAAATGATGCGGTTTTTTGTCAGGATCTAGTTCCCCTTTGATCAATTGATGAAACTCATTGAATAGCGTTTCCGCTTCCGACAAAGATTTACCTTTTAAGGTTACGGTCATCAGAGACGCCGACGCTTGAGAGATCGCACAGCCTGAACCTTGAAAAGTGACTTCTTCAATGATTTGCTGGGGAGATACTTTTAGGTAAACGTGCAAATGGTCTCCGCAAAGCGGGTTGTAGCCTTCGGCAACGTGAGTAGCGTTATCTAATTTTTTGAAATTTTTGGGTCGCTTGTTGTGCTCCAAAATGACTTCCTGATATAAATCAGCACGCATGTCAGCACTCATGAGAACACCTCCATGGCCTTATTTATCGCCGATGTTAACGTATCTAAATCTTTCTTAGTGTTGTAAAAAGACAACGAAGCTCTTGACGTGGCGGGTACGTTAAAGCGTTTCATCAGCGGCATGGTGCAATGGTGTCCGGTGCGGATGGCTACACCCTCGCGATCCACGAGGGTGCCCATGTCGTGGGGATGGATGTTGGGCAAAACAAAAGCCAGGATCGCGGCTTTCTGTTTAGCCGTACCGATTAACCTTAATTTAGGGATGCTTGTTAGACACTTGGTCCCGTAGGTGAGCAATTCTGATTCGTAAGATTGAATGACATCCATACCAATTGAATTTAAGTAGTCAATCGCCGCTCCTAATCCGATTATGCCGTCAATGTGCGGGGTTCCGGCTTCAAATCGATGAGGCAAAACGTTATAAGTCGTTTTTTCAAAAGATACTGACGCGATCATGTCCCCGCCTCCTTGCACCGGCGGCAGCGATTCTAAGAGATCGGATTTTCCATAAAGAACTCCGGTTCCCGTTGGTCCAAACAGTTTATGCCCCGAGAACACAAAAAAATCACAGTCTAATTCTTGAACATCGATTTTGCGGTGGTTGATTGCTTGTGCGCCATCGACCAAAACCGGAATTCTTTTTGCGTGTGCGGCGGCAATTATCTTTTTGATTGGATTAATGGTTCCTAACGAATTGGAAATGTAAACGACAGAGACCAATTTGGTTTTGGCAGAAAGTAACTTTTCAAATTCTTCCCAAATGAGTTCGCCCGCGTCATTAATCGGTGCCACTTTCAGGACACACCCTTTTTCTTCGCAAAGCATTTGCCAGGGTACGATGTTGGAATGATGTTCCATATAAGTGATGAGAATCTCATCACCGGTTTTAAGAAATTTACGCCCGAAAGATTGGGCCACGATATTGATTGATTCCGTGGTTCCTCGGGTAAAGATGATTTGGTGACTCTTTTCAGCGTTGATGAAGGCGCGGATTTTCTCTCTTGTTGCCTCAAAATGTTCAGTGGCGAGTTCACTTAAATAGTGGACGCCCCGATGAATGTTGGCGCATTCTTTATCGTAATAACGTCGGACCGCGTCCACGACACTTTTGGGTTTTAAGGTGGTTGCGGCGTTATCCAAGTACACCAAAGGTTTGCCTCGCACTTTTTCTTTAAGAATCGAAAAATCTTGGCGGATTTTTTCTACGTTAAAAGGTTTTTGGGTAGTTTTCATGGAGCAATGGGTGTAGTACTGAGGGCGGCCTGCGTTTCAACGAGGGGCCGCCCCTCGTTTTTTTCTTAAGTAAGGATTGCGAACGTCGGTTGCAACAAATAATCTAATTTCTTGGTAATAGCCGGACTTTGGATGCGGTCAATGACATCATAGGCAAATCCTTTACAAAGCATTTTGGTCGCGTCTTTGCGAGCAATTCCTCTAGTCTCTAAATAAAAAAGTTCGTCTTCATTAAGTTGTCCAATCGTGGCGCCATGAGTACATTTGACGTCATCAGCAAAAATTTCTAATTGCGGTTTAGTATCGATACGGGCCTCTTTACCCAGTAGCAGCGTTTTATTAAGCTGGTAAGAGTTGGTTTGTTGGGCGATTTGCTGGACGAAAATCTTACCGTTAAAAACGCCGCGGCTGCGCTCATTGAGGATGCCTTTATAAAGTTGGTTACTTGTGCAGTTGGGAGCTCGATGGTCAACGCAGGTGTGATTGTCCACGTGTTGATCGCCACGGATCGTATATAAACCATTGAGGATCGCGCTGGCACCCGTCTCTTCTAAGCGAATGTTGATGTTGTTGCGGGTCATTTTACTGCCTAAGGTTATCGCGCACGAATCTAAATGACTGTCTTTTTTGAGCCACGCTCGAGTGGTGCCTATGTGAAAGGCCTCCGGTCCCTCATTTTGAGCTTTGCAATAACGTAAATTGGCGGCAGGTGCTAGAAAAATATCAGTTAACGCGTTGGCTAAATAGCTAATAGGGGTGCACGATAGATGAGTTTCCAAAACTTCGGCCTGCGCGGCTTGGCCTAGGGAAATGAAACTACGTTGTGCTAAAGCAGCGTCTTTCTTGTCAAAACAGTTGACGTGAATGATGTGAATTAATTTAGTGCAAATGGTTTTAGGTGCAAATTGAATACAAACGCCATCGTGTGCCAGTGAATCATTCAGCGCGATAAAGGCGTCCGCTAAGTTCGTGGAATACTGTTCTAATAAGATTTTTGTTTCCGGCAAGGACTGTAATGTCGCCGAATTGAATTTAGTGATGTTCAGGCCCGCGGGCAAATTCTGAATGTTGCAGAATTCCGGCGCCCAAAGGCCGTTAATAAAAACAATATTAAAGTCTTGGGGATTTAATAACGATTTGAACTCACAAATTTCTTCAAATTTAATGCGTTCAGGTAGATAAAAAGCACGGTTGCTTAACCCCGAGAGATCCGTGTATTTCCACTCTTCATCTTTAAGGGTCGGAACCCCCAGCTGTTCAAAGCGCGCGCTACCCAAAGTGCGCAATTCTTTCAGCCAGATCGGCAACTGGGGTGTCTGTTGCGAATAAAATTCCGGATAATTGTGGATCAGTTTATTCAGTTTTTCAGTTTGAGGTACCATAGCTTTTTAGTCCGTTAACCAGTCATACCCTTTTTCTTCAACCCGTAAGGCTAATTCCTTGCCCTCCGTGCGAACGATTTTACCGTTGACCAAAACATGCACAAAATCCGGAACAATATAATTTAATAATCTTTGATAATGGGTGATCAGTAGAAACGCGTTGTCTTTGCGTTTTAGTTTGTTAACCCCGTCCGCGACGATTTTCATGGAATCAATGTCGAGGCCTGAATCTGTTTCATCAAGCACAGAAAATCGTGGGTTAAGAATCGCCATTTGTAGAATTTCATTTCGCTTTTTTTCGCCACCCGAAAAGTCCACGTTGACCGCGCGAGTAATGAATTTATCGTCCATGTCGAGCATTTTCATCTTAGTGTGCAGATAATTATCGAAATCTAAAGGATCCATTTCTTCGGCCCCTTGATGTCGGCAGACAGCGTTAAAGGCCGCCCTCAGAAACATGGAGGTGCCCACTCCCGGGACTTCTACCGGGTATTGAAATGCCAGGAAGATCCCTTCCCGCGCGCGGACTTCCGGGTCAAGTTCAAGTAAATTGATTTTCTTGAAGTTAACTTCGTATTCAATGGTCCCTTCGGTGACTTTGTAATCCGGATGTCCGGCGATAACTTTGGATAATGTGCTTTTGCCGGATCCATTGGGTCCCATGATGGCGTGCACCTCGCCAGGATTAATAGTTAAATTAATGCCTTTTAAAATGGGTGTGCCGTTGATTTCGGCATGTAAATTTTTAATGGTAATCATGGTTGGGTCCTTTTTTCTTATTGAATACGGGCGCCTACGTTTTATTGACCTTTTCTCTACTAAAACAAGGTGGAAGTCAATCCGCCTGCCGGCGAGGCAGGTACCGCCTTTTCTCGAAGAGAAGAAAGGGCTAATACTGGCTTCCTTACAGCCATTGGAAGGGAAAAGGCCAGTAACGAGGGCGCCCCTCGTTATCCTGATTTTATCCGACACTGCCTTCCAATTTCATTTCTAAGAGCTTGACGGCCTCTACGGAAAATTCCAAAGGAAGTTCTTTGAAAACTTCTTTGCAAAAGCCATTAATGATCAGGGAAATAGCTTCTTCCATGTCCATGCCCCGGGATTTTAAATAAAAAACCTGGTCAGCGCTGATTTTGGAGGTGGAAGCTTCATGCTCTAGAACGGCGGTAGAGTTTTTGACTTCAATATAGGGAAACGTGTTGGCAGCGCATTTATCACCCACCAGCATCGAATCGCATTGAGAAAAATTACGGGCTCCATCGGCCGAGGGCAAAATTTTAACCAGTCCACGATAATTATTGTTGGAATAGTCTGTAGAGATGCCTTTGGAAACAATCGTGCTTTTCGTATTCTTACCGATATGGATCATTTTGGTTCCGGTGTCGGCCTGCATATGATTGTTGGTCAAGGCTACTGAATAAAATTTGCCCACCGAATTGTCTCCCTGTAGGATGACGCTCGGGTATTTCCAGGTAATGGCGGATCCGGCTTCCACTTGTGTCCAGGAGATTTTAGAGTTGATTCCCGCACATTTGCCGCGTTTAGTGACAAAGTTGTAAATCCCACCCTTGCCGGATTTATCTCCCGAATACCAATTTTGCACCGTAGAATATTTAATCTCGGCATTATTAAGCGCGATGAGCTCTACCACCGCCGCGTGTAACTGATTGCGATCTCGCGAAGGCGCGGTGCACCCTTCCAGATAGCTGACATAACTGTCGTCTTCCGCGACAATCAACGTGCGTTCAAACTGTCCCGAATCCGCCGCGTTAATGCGAAAATACGTCGATAATTCCAATGGGCAGCGCACGCCTTTAGGTATAAAGCAAAAGGAGCCGTCGCTAAAAACCGCCGAATTAAGCGCCGCGAAATAATTATCCGCAGTTGGGACAACGGATCCCAAATATTTTCTTACTAGATCCCCATGTTCTTGAAGCGCTTCCGACATGGAGCAGAAGATGACACCTACTTTGGCCAACTCGGATTTGTGAGTCGTGGCGACCGAAACGCTATCAAACACCGCATCGACGGCCACCCCGGTCAGGCGTTTCTGTTCCGTCAAAGGAATCCCCAGGCGATCAAAAGTATCTAATAGTTCCTGATCAACTTCTTCCAGGTTTTTGGGCCCTTCTTTTTTCTTTGGTGCTGAGTAATAGGTGATGTCCTGATAATCAATGGGGCCGTATTTGAAATTGGGCCATTGAGGCTCTTTCATCGTTTGCCAGTGACGATAGGCCTTTAATCGCCAGTCCGTCATCCAGCCGGGCTCATTTTTCTTTTCCGAAAGCATGCGTACAACTTTCTCGCTTAAGCCTTTGGGAAAAGATTCTGTTTCGATATCAGTAACAAAACCGTATTTGTATTCTCGGTTAGTTAGTTCATCTTGTTGAGTCGTTTTGTTTTCCATAGGAACCTCGTTCAAGCTAACTCTCCGCCGCTGCTTCTTTGGCGATGGGTTTCAGTTTAATGCCTTTCTCCGCCGTATGGCGTGACGCTAATAGATCGGCAATGGAAATATTTTGAAACAGGGTGCTCATGCGTTCGTTAAGATTGAGCATGGGCGAAATGACGTTGCAACTCCCTGTAATATCACAATGGGAATAGTTTCCGTGAAAGCAATTAGCCAACTGGATCGGTCCGGTAACAATGTTGACTAATTCGTTAAAGGTGACTTTGTTTAAGTCTTTGATCACCATGTAGCCACCATAGATGCCGTGCTCGGCTTTGATGATTCCGGCTTGCGCCATCAGTTGTAATACGCGCGACGTGGGGTCAAAAGGCGCATGATAAATGTCGCATATTTCTTTAGCCGACGTCAGCTGCCCTTGTTGCTTGCAGGACATATGGCGTAGTGAAATGAGCGCGTATTCAATTTTACGGTTAATCTTAAACATATTATTAGGTTTCTAACGTTGCGGAGGTTATTAAAGTTGCCAAAGCTACTAACCTGGGCAACCTTAGGAACTTTAGCAACATGGGTAACATTTAAAACTAAATTTTTATCTCCGCTGGAATTCGGTCAATTTTTGCTGCTTCAATGAAATCGTTTTCCGTTAACCCTCCCAGGGCATGGGTGCTTAATTCAATTTTTAACTTGCGATAGCCGGTAAGCTGGATGTCGGGATGATGGTTTTCTTCTTCGGCAAGCTTGGCGACTTCATTAATGAATCGGATCGCTGCCATGAAGTTTTTCATTAGGTATTCCCGATAAATCGCTTTGCCATTGGGCAATAATTTCCACTGCGGTACTGTCTTGAGGTATTCGGATATCTGAATTGGTTCCAGAACTTTGCCGATACCTTCGCAGGGTAAACAATGCTTGAGAATCAGGTCGTCAGCGCTAGGCATGTTTATGACGGATACGCTAGTTGGACTTCTACTTCAGGGTTAAATTGATCTTTTAAAATATTCTCGATGGCTTTGAGTGTTCCCATTGTTGAACTTGGGCAGGACCCACAGGCCCCTTGATAGTTCACGTACACGATGTTGTTCTCAAAATTGATGATTTGAATATCGCCTCCATCCATTTGCAGCGCGGGACGGATGGTATCATCCAAAATTTGCTCAATTTTTACGACCTCCGGGGTCATCGGAATAGAGACCGGCTTTTTTGCTTCTTCGATTTTGAAATTAGGATCGTGGTTCTTAATATTGTCAGTGATTTTTTGACGGATTTCTTCTTCCATTTTGTCCCAGTCCCCATTGCCATCCTGGGTCACGGTAATGTAATTATCAAAGAAATAGACTTCCACCACATTCGGAATGCTAAATAGGACTCGAGCTAAGGGGTTCGTATGGCATTCTTCCGCTGATTTATACATCACCTTGCCTTCTGATTTGACCAAGGTGTTAAGAACAAATTTTAATGCGTTAGGATTGGGGGTGCTTTGTACCATGATTCTGTATTCTTTAAGCGGTTCCATGGCGGTCTCCTTAACTAAATCAATGTTTCAATTTAACAAGAGTTGAGTAGATAGCTACATTAGGTCGAAAATAAACTTATATTTTGCTTCAATTTTAGGCTAAATCGGGTTTTTGTCAAGGTTAACTACGTCAGGTAATAACGTAATTTGGGCGTTGCCAAAAAGAATTTTAAGCTAAAATATGATTCTTGAGTACGTATTCTGCAAAAGGAAAAGCACAGGTAAATGCCGGAGAGACCGCGTTTAAAACGTGCGTGCTTTGGCGATCGCCCTCGATTACGAAATCTTGTACCAGGGCGGCTTTTTTGATGTCCAGCAGTTGCGCCCGAATGCCTGGACGCGTGAATTCAGTAAAGCCTTGCGGGTCAATATGCTTTACCATTTTCTGGGCAAGTCCTACAAAGTAAGCTTTGCCATATTTCTTACTTTCTTCCCAGGCTAAATCACGAAATCCGAATGAATTTGTTAAAAACAATTTTGCTTCTTGACTTAAGATACTGGCCATTTCTCCTAAGTTGAAATCATTCCATCCCTGATAGTTTTCTCTCCAAAAAGCCGGAATAGCGGTCGGGCCAATTTTTATGTCTCCGGTTACCGTCTTGGTGAAGTGAACCCCGAGAAATGGATTCTTTAAATTGGGAACCGGGTAGATATGCATTTTGACGTCAGTTTTGTTTTTGGTGTATTTCAGGTAAAGTCCCTTAAACGGGATCATGGTGTAGGCTTTTCCGAAACCAAAGTCTTTGGCCACTTGATCCGCGTACAATCCTGCGCAATTGATAATTCTTTTTCCCTCTAGAGTTCCCTGAGTCGTAGAAATACTTTGTCCTCTGCGTCCAAGATAGCGAGCGGCAAACAAAAAGGTAACGCCCAGATTAAGTAAGTCTTCTTTAATGGCTTGGCACACTTGGGTTGGGTCCACGCTGGCCGTGTCCGGAGAATAAAGTGCTTTCTGGTAAGTGACGACATTCGGTTCTAGTTCTTCGGCTTCTTGGCTATCAATAAGGCGAACGTTAGAGCCGTTTGCTTTGCCGCGGCGTTCCAGCTCGTAAAGTTTGTTGAGTTCTTGGGCGTCCGTGGCTACGACTAGTTTGCCGCAAGTGTTAATGGGGAGATTCTTTTGTTGGCAGTATTCGCGTAAGGCTCGGTTTCCAGCAACCGTAAATTTAGCTTTGAGGCTGTCGGCGGTGTAGTAAAAGCCGGCGTGCAGCACGCCACTGTTGCGGCCGGAAGCATGGCCTGCGACATCTTTTTCTTTTTCTAGGATAAGAATGCTGCTTTCTGGTCGATGGATTTTGAGGGCACGAGCAATACTTAACCCTACAATCCCCCCTCCGATAATGATGAAATCATAGTGATTGTTCATGACGCTTTATTTTAAGGAGTCTAACCGGATTTGCAACTTTTGTTTTTGTGAATTGAACTAGAATGGTTGACGGTTAGGAATTATGAAATTATGATAGGGGCGTTTTGGGTGACTTTCACCCAAAACGCCCAAGTTCGTTCAACACAAACATCTTAAAGGAGACATGATGAATAAACCTTCCAAGAATATTCAATACGCCCCTTACGTGCTGGACGCCGAGCCTCGGTCTTACGCTTGGTGCGCGTGCGGCCTTTCCACTAAACAGCCTTTTTGCGATGGGTCGCACGGTGCGGTGGGTATGCGTCCGAAGATTGAACAAATTACAGAGAAGAAAAAAGTCGCTTGGTGTGGTTGCAAACTCACTGGAACTCCTCCCTTTTGTGATGGAACGCATTCCAAGGTTAAACCTTAGGTCGGCTTATTGGGTGATTGGTTGATTTTTAATTCAATGCTCTTTAGGGTTTGGTGAATTCTTTGAATTTCATCCCTGATGGCTTTAGTTTCTTGGATAGAACCGTCTGCGCCGTCAATTTCTTTCCGGGTATCATGTAGGTTATTGATGACAACCGCGACAAACAAATTAATAAACATGAACGTCCCCAAGATGATGAGGCTAACAAAAAACAGCCAACTATGAGGAGAATAGGGAAGTAAATTCTCCATAATATCCACCCATCCTTCCAGCGTCACAATACCAAATAGCGTTAATAACGCTTTCCCTAGGCTCCCCCAGTGTTCCGGATCTAAGTCGCGAAATAAATAAATTCCCAAAATGCCGTAGATGTAAAACAAGATGCCCAAAAGTAGGATAATGTGCATCATGCCGGGGAGTGATTTTAACAGCGTGCAGATAATGATGCGTAGTTCAGGAACGGCGCTAATTAAACGCGTAACTCTGAGTATTCTGGCTAAGCGAGCTGCTGTGGCAAAGCTACCGCTGGCAGGTAAGAAAGACAGAATTAAGATAGTAAAGTCAAAAATGTTCCAGGGGTTACGAAAATACCGATCGACCCGAGGATATTCCGCGATAATCTTAATGGCCGCTTCAAGGATGAATACGAGTAGAACAATTTGATGAAACAGTTTAAAAAACGCAGCAAATTTATGGGCTAAATCTGGGGAAGTCTCCACGCCAATGACCAGCGCGTTGATGATAATCACCCCGAGAATTACTTGCTCAAAAAAATGCGATTTAGTGATTTTTTGGCAAAAATCTTTCATGCTTCTCCCCTTGATTAGATCGGTCTAGATTGCTCAGGAGTTTTTTGCGGCCAGATTATGGAGGCCACGATAGAAAGAATTAGAAAACTGGCTATTACCGTCAAGGAAATGAACGTTGGGATTTTGAAGGTTTCCGATAAAAGCATCTTGATCCCCACGAAGCACAGTATTCCGGCCAAGCCAAAATGTAGATGATGAAATTTTGACATCAGCCCAGCAATGGCAAAGTACAGCGATCTTAGTCCTAAAATGGCAAAAACATTGGAAGTGTAAACAATAAACGGATCTTGGGTGATGGCTAAAATCGCGGGAATCGAATCCACCGCGAAGATTACGTCCGTTAATTCAACAACCAAGAGGGCCACAAAAAGAGGTGTTGCCCATAATTTGCCGTCTTGCTTGATAAAGAATTTTCCTTCATGGAATTCGTGGGTTGTTGGAACAATGCGTTTAAAGAGTTTGATGATGGGGTTATTCTCGGGATGGATTTCTTTTGTTTTCTCAAAAGCTAATTTGATGCCAGTAAAAATGAGAAATCCGCCAAAAATATAAATCAACCAGTGAAATTGCTTCAGTAAGGTGATACCGGCAAAAATAAAAGCGACGCGCATAATGAGCGCGCCGAGAATGCCCCAGAAAAGAACTTCATGCTGATATTTAGCGGGAATTTTGAAATAAGTGAAGATTAATAAGAAAACAAAAACATTATCAACACTCAGCGATTTCTCAATTAAGTATCCGGTTAGGAATTCCAATCCTGCTTGTTTTCCGAACCAGAAATGAATCAAAGCGTTAAAGCACAAGGCTAAAATGACCCAGATACCGGTCCAGGTCAGCGCTTCCTTGAATTTAACTTCGTGAGCTTTGCGGTGAAAAACGCCTAGGTCTAAAGCAAGCATCAATAGAACAAAAAGATTAAAGCCAATCCAAAACCAGGTCATATTAATTTGTTCCATGATGCGTTTATCTCCTTATGTTGTTGGCCAATTTTTCGTTTTACTAATCGCTGTTACTTTTTAGGTTGTTTAGCTTCTCGTTTCATGATCTTTTCGAAGATGTCTGTCTTGCCATCTTCTAATTCTGCTACGAGATGGTCAATGCGACGCGATTCTTTTTTAATTATCTCTCGGGTTTTTTGCAAGCTGTCCTCTAAATCTTTTACTAAATCGAGATTTTCGGTTCGTAGCGCTGCTTGAGATTTTAAGCGTTGAACGACAGAGCCAACAAGATAAGCGTCATCTAGGTATCCTAAGAGACCCACGTTTTCTTCTGCAATGAAATCAATGGGATGGTACAAATAAGTCAGTAAATAACCGTTGAGTCTTTTTAGTGATGGTGAAACTGTCTCAGCGTTGGACAGCTCTCTGCTTAATGCGATGAGATGGGGCATAATGAGAATAAGATTGATCGATTTGCTTAAATGCAGATCGGTGAATTTTTTGCCTAATCTTTTCTTTATTCTTTTTGAATACGCGTCCCCACCTTCAACAACAAGTAATGATAAATAATTCTTAAATGCGTTTAACATATCCCCCTCCTTTTTGTTTCAATAATGCCATTGACATGATTGATTGTAAAATGCATAATTTGAATAGCAGATATCACTTAAATCAATAGATGATCCCTTTTAATTATCACCACCTGTATTATTTCTACACCATTGCCCAGCTAGGCTCTGTATCTCGGGCTGCGGAAAAACTGAGAGTTGGCCAGCCGGCTCTTAGTGCTCAATTAAAACAATTTGAGAGCTATTTGGGGCTCAAGCTTTTTGATCGAGAAGCTAAGAAATTGCTTCTGACGGAAGATGGCTGGTCCTTGCTTTCGTACGCAACGGACATTTTTGACACTGGCCGGGAAATGATGGATAGCATCCATGATCGATCTGTAAAAGGATTTATCAAAATTCAACTAGGAGTTTCGAGTTTTATTCCTAAAGCCATCGTGCAAATTTTCTTGGAATTTCTCTATAAGGAGGAGCCCGCGATCCATGTTTCCGTAATCGAAGATAATTTAGACGCATTAGTGACAGGGTTGCGGCAGCATGCTTTAGATTTGGTGTTAACGGATACCCCTATTTTGTCGAATCGACATGATGATATTGAGAATCGTTTGTTGGCTAAAATCCCGGTCGTTTTTTGCGCTAACCCTTCCTTGGCAAAGAAATATAAGAAGATCCCACGAGATTTAGCGTATGCTCCGCTCATTATGCCAACTTCTCAAAGTCAGGTTTACCAGGAGATCCAAGAATATTTTATTAGTAACAAAATTAAACCTATGGTGATTGGCGAGATTCAGGATGTGGAATTGGTGCGTCGGCTGGTTTTGGCTGGCATTGGCATCGCACCTTTAAATCGGATAACTATTAAACAGGCGCCTGCCAAAGAGCCCCTGCAGATGTTGGGGCAAAAATCTACTTTAAATGTTTTTGAAAACATTTATTTGTTGACCCGACAAAGAAAAAGAAAACATCCTTTGCTTAACAAAATTATACGTGATTTTAAATTAGAAAATTTATGCGGGTAAGCCGCTTGGGGTAGCTTAGTTGCTCAGTAAATAGATGCCCGTATGGGCAAATACATTGGGAAGAAACCTAACAATTTTCTGATGATTCGTGAGGGCGATTTGACGTTCGATTTTGATTTGGCGGGCGGAACAGAAACGAATAAAATCTTTCAAGCTTAAAAACCGTAGGTTCGGTGTGTTGTACCATTCGTAAGGTAGTTTCTTGGTGACCGGCACGCGTCCGGCAAAGAAAATTTGTAACCGCGCGCTGATATGGCAAAAGTTCGGGATGCCGACAATAACCTTCCTTCCGACGCGTAGTGCTTCAATGATCACTTTTTCAGGATTTAGCACTTCCTGCAAACTTTCATTCAAAATAACATAATCAAACTTTTTGTCTGGATAATCGACCAGGCCGGTATCAATGTTGACATGCGAAATCGTCAACCCCTTTTCCATACACTGGTAAATGGCTTTTTCATTGATTTCAATGCCCGTTCCTTTGATGGCTTTTTTCTGAATCAATAGGGCTAAGAGGTCTCCGCTCCCGCAGCCTAAATCCAGCACGCGGCTATTGGCCGTAATCAAATCAGCGATAATTTGGTGGTCGAAACGTGGAGTAGGATTAGCGGTGTCCATGAGGTTTCTCCCGGCGGAGCCGGTCAAGGAAATGTTTGACGAGCTTGGACTGACTTTCTATCTCTACCAGGAACGCGTCATGGCCGTAATCCGAGTTGATCTCGCAATCCGAGACATCCAAGTCGCAAGCTTTAAGCGCGCGCACGAGTCCCTTCGATTGGTAAGAGGGATACAACCAGTCGGACGTAAAGGAAATCACCAGAAAATGAGCTTTGGTATTCTTGAATTTGGCCGCGAGATTCCCTTCTTCTGAAAGATCGAAATAATCAAGCGCCTTAGAAATGTACAGGTAGGAATTGGCGTCAAAGCGCTGCACAAAATTGCTCGCTCGATATTTTAGATAATTCTCAACTTCAAAATCATGGGAGAAATCATAGCCGAGTTTTTCTTTGCCAATTAATTTTCGGCCAAACTTTTCGTCCATAGATTTATCGCTCATATAGGTAATGTGACCGATCATCCGTGCTAGGGCCAGGCCTCGCGCGGGGATGGTCTTGCCGTAATAATCACCTTCCAGCCAATCCGGGTCGGACATAATGGCCTGTCGCCCAACTTCGTGTAACGCGATTTGTTGCGCGGTATGACGATAGTTGGTGGCGACTAAAACCGCAGAGTGAACTAATTGCGGATATTGAGTGGCCCAGATTAGCGCTTGCAAACCTCCCATGGATCCTCCTGCCACGCAAAAGAGTTTCTTAATCCCTAGGAAATTTAAGAGATGCTTTTGCGCGGCGCACATATCTTCAATGGTCACAAACGGAAAGCTGAGCCCATAGGGTTTTCCGGTTTTTGGGTCGGTTGATGCCGGGCCGGTGCTACCTTTGCAGCTGCCAATTACATTGGAAGAGATCACAAAAAAATGGTTGGTGTCGAATGCTTTCCCCGGACCGATCATCCCATCCCACCACCCGGGCTTTTTGTCGCCCGCGTGAAATCCGGCGGCGTGCGCGTCGCTGGTAAGCGTGTGGCAAATTAGGATCGCGTTGGATTTGTCTGCGTTAAGTTCCCCGTAGGTTTCGTAAGCAATGGTCAAAGGACCTAATGTTAAGCCACTTTTGAGCACCAGTTCGTGTGGTGGCTCGCAAAAGGTTTGGAATTTGGTCTCGACAATGCCTACGCTATGTGGGTCTATGGGTGGCTGAGTTGACATATTATTGTGTCTAAAAATAATTGGGCAATCTTAGCATAGCCCTAGGGGGAAGTCAATTTGCGCCCTAGCTTTCGCCACTTTAACGTAACGGGGTTATGGGCGTGAGGCCGGCGCTTTGTTTTCCGTGTAGAGGAACATCGCCTTGACGGTTTTTAGCGCTTTGCTCAAAATGTCGGGCGAAATGTTGACTTGGTCTTGGGGCGTGGGCTTAGTCAGGACTCTCAGAATGTCTTCGAGGGTGTTGGATTTCATGTATTTGCATAGGCGGCAAGAGCCAACCAGCTTTTTGTTAGGCATTTCGACTTCTAATCGGGAAGATAGTCCGCATTCCGTAAGCATCAAGAATTCTTGGTCCTGACTTTTGATCATATATTCCAACATTTGGCTGGTGGAACCGACAAAATCAGAGTGCTTAACGATATCCGCGGAGCACTCGGGATGGCTGACGACTTTGACGTCAGGGTATTCTAGTCGGATACGGTTGATTTCCTCTGGCTGGTATTCTTCATGAACGTAGCAAGTCCCATCGTAGTATTGGATGTCTTTTTTGACCCCCCTACGGGCCATTTCATTCTTGAGATTGATCCCCATAAGTTTATCCGGTAGGAAATAAATCTTATCGTTAGGAAAACGTTGCACGATGTCGTAAACGTTGGAGCTCGTCACGCACACATCACACTCGGCTTTCACTTCCGCCGTGGTATTGATATAACAGACGAAAGCGTAGTTAATGTATTTTTGTCTCAGCGTCCTGACTTGCTCAGCGGTAATAGAATCCGCCAGCGTGCAACCGTCGTTGGTCGCGGGGATTAATACTTTTTTGTGCGGATTGAGAATCTGCGCGGTTTCTCCCATGAACCGAACGGCCGCAAAGACGATGATCTTGGCTTCAGTGCGGGTCGCGTCCTTGCTTAGCTGGTAGGAATCGCCGACATAATCGGCCACGCCATACACAATGTCCGGAGTAACGTAGGAATGGGCCAGGATCACGGCGTTTTTTTCTTTCTTAAGCTGCCGAATGCGATTAATCAGCGGTGTTAGTTCCTCGCATTTTTTTTGAGAATAATGACAAACGCTTCCCCCCACTTTGATGTTTTGCAAAGTGTCAAAAAGTTCCTGGGGAGTTATTGTTAGTTGATTTGGTTTAATCATCGTTTTTTAGCTTTGATTGAGGTGATAGTATAACCAATTTTGGCAGATTTGGTAATTCCTTTATAATTGAGATGATCGCCTAGATTATTAATGGATTTTGAATTAGGTAACTAATTACGGAGAAGTACGGTTTGATTTTAAAGGGGTTTGTTTTTGAAAGTATTCCAAGTTTTTGAGCCATAAAAATAGTCCGCTGCCCCAAAGGATGATTGTTGCTATAAGTATCATCCATCGAGTGTACATCGTTCCCATTTCACAAAAAAAGAAGCCGTTAATCAATGTAGATTCTTGAGGATTCTCAGGATTGTAGTAGACCGTCACCTTTTGTCCCGGTGCGTATTTCTTTACAAAGCTTTCACTCTCTTTCAGGTACCCGTTTCCCAATTGGTCTGTGAGAATTTCTGTCTTTCCAATAAAAGATTCGTTGTGAACTGAATACTTGAAGGTTAATTGTGGAAAGTAGTTGTAGTATGCGAAATTATAGTAATCATCATAGTTTTTTTTATAATAATCCGCTTTGAAATACATACTGGTTTTGGAGTGTCTTCCTGTTTTGCGTTCTTTGTTAATTTCGGTTGAAGTAACTATTCCTTCGGTTTTAGGCCAGGTGGAGCGAAAGATTTCCTGCTTTAATTCGTTCAAGGTACCCAAAAGCGTGATAGAACCTAGGATGATTAACGCTGCGGGCAGTCCAATACTTGAATGAATATTTTCTTGTGTCATTTTAAGTGGTGTAGCCTAAATTTGGAGCTAGCCATTTTTCTGTTTCGGATACGGTCCATCCTTTTCGTCGTGCGTAATCTTCGATTTGGTCTTTGGCGATTTTTCCGATGCCAAAGTACTTGGCCGAGGGGTGCGCGAAATAGAATCCTGATACAGCCGCCGCCGGATACATGGCGAAAGATTCGGTCAGCTGGATCCCCGTCGCTTGCTGAGCGTTGAGTAAATTAAACAGTGTTCTTTTTTCGGTGTGATCGGGGCAGGCCGGATACCCGGGGGCCGGGCGGATACCTCGGTATTGCTCTTTGATGATTTCCGTTTTGTTTAACTGCTCATCAGCCGCATAACCCCAGAATTCTTGACGTGCCCAAGCATGCATTCTTTCGGCAAAAGCTTCTGCTAAACGGTCTGCTAAAGCCTTAAGCATAATGGCGTTGTAGTCATCATGCTTTTTTTCGAAAGATTGAACATGCTTATCAATGCCGATTCCGGTGGTGACCGCAAATCCTCCCAGGTAGTCCGCGCGGCCCGATTCTTTCGGCGCGATGAAATCGGCTAAGGCCAGATTGGGTTGGTTTAACGATTTGGGATTTTGCTGGCGGAGCGTGTGTATCGTGGCCAGCACCTGGGCGCGGGAATCATCGGCGTAAATTTCAATATCGTCTCCCACGCTGTTAGCGGGGTAAAAGCCGATCACGGCGTTGGCCGTGAGCCATTTTTGCGCGATGATCGTTTTTAGTAATTGCTGAGCGTCAGCAAATAATTTTTGGGCTTCTTCCCCAACTACCGGATCTTTAAAAATGTCGGGATATTGACCCCGCAATTCCCAGGTCAGGAAAAACGGTGACCAGTCAATCCATCTTTCCAGGTCAGCCAACGCATAGGACGGAAAAACTTTAATGCCTAAAAATTTCGGCACCGGAGGTTCATAATGTGACCAGTCCATCGGGGCTTTGTTTTTGCGAGCGTCGGCCAGAGAAATGAGCGGTATTCCCTGATCGCGTTTAGCGTGCGCCGCGCGCAGTTTGTCATATTCGCTCTCCACGTTATTTAGGTACGGACTCCGGGTATCGGGGTTAACTAACTTTCCGGCAACACCGACACTGCGGGACGCGTCTAACACGTGTACCACGCCATGGCTGTAATGCGGCGCGATTTTAACCGCCGTGTGCATGGCCGAGGTGGTCGCGCCACCAATCAAAAGCGGCACGTTAAGACCGTTGCGTTGTAGTTCTTTGGCTACGTGGACCATCTCATCTAAGGAAGGCGTGATTAAACCGCTTAATCCGATCATGTCGACTTGTTCTTGTCTAGCGACTTCCAAAATGCGTTCCGTCGGCACCATGACGCCTAGGTCAATGATTTTGTAATTGTTGCAGGCGAGCACGACACCGACAATATTTTTCCCGATATCGTGGACGTCCCCTTTAACCGTGGCCATCAAGATTTTGCCGGCTTCACGGCTTTCGCCGCTTAATTTTTTTTCCGCTTCCATAAAAGGCAAAAGGTACGCGACGGCTTTTTTCATGACGCGGGCGCTTTTGACGACTTGCGGCAAAAACATTTTGCCGGCGCCAAATAAATCCCCCACGACGTTCATGCCGTCCATTAAAGGCCCTTCAATCACGTTTAAGGGCCGGCCGAGTTTCTGGCGGGCCTCTTCCACGTCAGTATCAATAAAATCCGTGATGCCTTTGACTAGAGAATGGGCCAAGCGCTGTTCAACAGGTTCTTTGCGCCACACTAAATCCGTGGTGGTCTCTTTTCCTTTTTGTTTGACACTTTCGGCAAAATCGAGCAGCCGTTGGGTCGCGTCCGCTCGGCGGTTTAATAAAACGTCTTCCACTAAGACCAATAAGTCTTTAGGGATTTCTTCATAGACTGCGAGTTGACCGGCGTTAACAATCCCCATGTCCATGCCGGCTTGAATAGCGTGATACAGAAATGCCGCGTGCATAGCCTCGCGCACAGCGTTGTTACCGCGGAAACTAAAAGAAATATTACTGACGCCGCCGCTGACTTTGGCGTGCGGCAGATTCTGCTTGATCCAGCGGGTCGCCTTGATGAAATCCACCGCGTAATTATTGTGTTCTTCCAGTCCCGTGGCGACGGTTAAGATGTTGGGGTCAAAAATGATGTCTTGCGGAGGAAAGCCGACTTTTGTAGTCAGGAGGTCATAAGTGCGTCGGCAAATTTCAATGCGGCGCTCAAAATTATCCGCCTGCCCTTTTTCATCAAACGCCATGACGATGACCGCTGCCCCGTAACGACGGACGAGCTTAGCCTGTTCAATGAATTTAGCTTCTCCTTCTTTCAGGGAAATGGAATTGACAATGCCTTTGCCTTGTAAGCATTTTAAACCGGCTTCCAATACCGTCCATTTTGAAGAATCGATCATGACGGGCACACGCGCGATGTCGGGTTCCGAAGAAATAAGATTCAGGAATTGCGTCATGGCTTTGACGCCATCGAGCATCCCTTCATCCATATTGACATCGATGATTTGGGCCCCGTTTTCAACTTGCTGACGGGCGACGCTTAAGGCTTCCTCAAAATTGTTTTCCAAAATGAGTTTGGCGAATTTGGGTGAACCCGTGACATTGGTGCGCTCGCCGACATTGACAAAATTGGTTTCTGGCGTCAATGTCAGCGCTTCCAGGCCGCTCAATCTAAGAAAAGGTTTCACATTCGGGACCACGCGAGGCGGAATCCCTTTAATGGCTTCGGCGATGAGTTTAATGTGATCCGGCGTTGTGCCGCAGCAGCCACCGACGATGTTGAGCCATCCGTTTTGGGCCCATTCTTGAAGTTGGGGAGCCAAACTTTGCGGTGTTTCCGGAAATCCCGTCGGTAATAAAGGGTTGGGTAATCCGGCGTTGGGATAACAGCTGACAAACACAGGCGCTATATTAGAGAGTTCTTCGATCAAAGGGCGCATTTCGCGCGGGCCTAAGGCACAGTTCATGCCAACACTTAAAAGCGGCACATGCGAAATGGAATTCCAAAAAGCCTCAACGGTTTGCCCCGTTACGCCACGGTTGCTCCCCGCTTGAATGAAGGTGACCGATGCCATAACCGGGACACACCGTGCGCCTTCATCAAAAATTTTTTGAATGGCAAAAAACGCCGCTTTGGCGTTGAGGGTATCAAAAATAGTTTCAACTAAAAGTAGGTCAACTCCCCCATCCAGCATCGCGCGGATTTGTTCACAATAAGCGATGACTAAATCATCGTAGGTACAGCCCCTCGCTCCTGGATTATTTACATCAGTGGAAATGGATGAGGTTTTGGTTGTGGGACCAATGGCGCCGGCGACCAAGCAAACGCGCTCGGGATGCTGTTGGCGAAATTTGTCCGCAGCGCGGCGGGCGCAGTCGGCGCCGGCTTTCGCGATCGCGTAGGCCTGGGCTTGCATGCCATAATCTTCAAGCGAGATCGATTGGGCGTTAAAAGTGTTGGTTTCAATGATGTCTGCACCGGCGGCCAAATACTGCTCGTGAATTTCTTCAATGACTGAAGGTTTGGTGATATTTAAAAGGTCGTTAAGGCCTTTAAGGTCTTTGGGCCAGGAGGCAAATTGCTCCCCACGATAATCCGCTTCGGTGAGTTTATAACGCTGGACCATCGTCCCCATCGCGCCGTCGATGATGAGAATGCGTTTCTTTAGAAGTTCATTGAGGAATTCAGATTTATTATGCATGGATTAGGTTGAGTTCAATAAGACTATAGGAATTGGAAACATTATTGGCGAAATTATTCTAAAGCTAAGGAGAATTTTATAGCTTTATTGACAGCATGAATTTTGTCAGATTTAAGCGAAGTAATCCGGTCACTTAGCAAAGATTTCTTCATAGTCGTTATGGTGTCCAGATTGATGACGCATGTCTGTGGCAAGCCGTCCTTTTTCTCTAAGATAACTTCAACGGGAATATTTCTAATCGTGGTTGTAATTTGAGCAACGGTAACGGCATTTCTTACCGCATAGGCTTCATCTCGAGACAGCAATAACACAGGACGTCGACCAATAGGCTTGGGTTGGTCGGCCCACCAAATTTCCCCTCTCCTCATTTTAAATCCTCCTCGCCAAAGGCGTCTGCGGCCAATTGCCCCAAGGTGTCAATTTCATTTAATGATTCGGGATGTTTTAAGTAGCCCTCTTGATATTGTTTGATTAGATTTTGTTTTTCTGTGGAATCCAGCCAATAGTCGATAGCTTTGACGATGATGGCGCTTCTTTGTAGGCCCAGTTCTTTGCGGACTTTTTCAATACGCTTGAGATTTTCTTTGGGTAAGCTGATAGCAATCTTTGCATTTTTAATCATAGGTTTTTTCCTCCCAATTTCCTACCGAAGTATAACACGATTCATACTGGTTTATAGAAATTTTTGTTCTGAAATCTTGGTGTTTTCTTGGCTGGAGCTTGAATTATTTAATAATTGAAGATTGGCGATGATGCGTTTGCGCGACCGAAAAAGCGGGGTCGGCTCAGGGATTCGATCGGTACTCAAAAGCGGGTTTTTATCAAAGAAATCAAACCCCACGCCGCTTTCGGGTTTAAAGTCCATCCAATTGGTTAAGGGAGTATTATCGTGGTTATAGGGGCAAACTTCTTGGCAGATATCACAGCCAAATAGCCACCCTTGTGCTTGCTTGATTTCGGTCGTGGTTAAAGGAGTTTTTTGTTCAATGGTTTGGTAGCTGATGCACCGGCGCGCGTCCATGGTGAAGTCTCCCAAAAGTGCGCCCGTGGGGCACGCGTCAAGGCACAAACGGCAGTTACCGCAATCCCATTTTAGAGGCGAATCTTCTTCTATAAGGTGGTTTAGAAATACCACACCAATGAAGAAATAGGACCCAAAACCCGGTTTAATAACCATGGTGTTCTTGCCTAAGAAACCCACCCCGCTTTTAAGCGCGTAACTACGCTCTGCGATCGGTCGGCTATCAACTCCAGCGTAACAGCTACAGCCAGGCAGAAGTTCTTTCGTAAAGGTGATAAGTTGATCTAATTTTTCCATGAGGGTCAGGTGGTAATCCCGACCCACTGCGTAGCGAGCGATTTTGTGGCGGCCCGATAGTTGCCGGATCGAGGTGTTTTTGTAATTTTTGATAACGACGATCGCACTGCGGGCGTCTTTAAGGAGACTTTCTGGGGTGGCCTTAATCGGCAAATGGTTTTCCAAGTATGTCATGTCCCCATGAAAACCTTGTTCGATCCAGTCTTGATAGATTTTGAATGATTCATGCGCGGCTGCTGACGTGAAACGGCAATCGTCGAAGCCAAGCTGCTTCGTGGCGAAGGTGTAGAGTTGGGATTTGGAGTTGATGGGAGTAGTCATAAGTCACCCGACACTCGTCACCTGTCACCAAGAATTAAGAAAAGCTTAAATAGAATTTCCATAATAATCTGCCAACGTCTTTTCTTAACATTTCAATTTGTTGAAAACTTTGCGTATCAAGATACTTTAGTCTAAAGCAGAATTCCAATAAATATTCGGTTTCTGCTAAGGAACCTAAGGCAATATTTGCGAATTGCTTGATTTCATTTTTGTTTTGCCGACCTGTTCCTTCTGCAATATTTGTTGGAACGGATAAGGCGGATCTTCTAAGTTGAGAGGTTATTCCAAATATTTCATGACGGGGGAATGATTTGCTCGCAAGATATACTTGATAAGCCAGCTCATCAGCTTTTTGCCATAAAATTAATTTTTTGTAACCTTTTTCCGGTGCCGTGTGACTTGTGACTAGGTGACTTTTTTCAAATTCTCCCATATCTCTTTCCTTTCTATGCCTCTTCCCGGGAGATAGGATTGAGGTGATGGCAGTGGCTAAGCGAAACTTAATTAATGGGTTCCATAGGTTTCAATGAGCTTTTTGAAAGCTTTAAAGGTTTCAGTCCTCTCCCCATCGCGGATCGCTTGGAGTACCCGCAGGTTGTATTTGGGATCGAGTGCGTCCCCATCCGTCGTTACGTATTTAAAAAATGTTTGTGTCCAGAAAGGGGTGATGGTCTCAAGCTTCATGACACCGGCATACAGCGTAATCGCGTGTAACCATTTCTGATCCAGGATTTGAAACTCGTCCAATCCAATGCCTGTCGAGATATAGCTTTCCAACGTGGCGGGATTTTTGGGGTCGGGTACAAAGTAAGGATTGCGCCATGTTTCTTCGATATAAACCCGTTTGCTATTTTTCTTGGCTATCACAACAATTTGATTAAAGGTGCGCAGACCTTTTAAGGCATAGATATCGATTGAAATATAGGTCAACTTTTTTTGTTGGACGATCAGTTTAAAATACGGCATTTCGTGGGGTAAAAATCCCGCCCCACACGCGGTTTGGGGAGAAGCCTTTTGGACGATTTCAATAGCTTGGCGAGTAAAATCATTCCATTCTTGGGGAGAAACCGAGTGCCCCATCCGTTTGGCCATGGTGGTCGGTTCATGGATGACGACGAAAATGTCAGGTTTGAGGTCGCCGGCAATCTGAGTATAAGCGCTTAGGGCCTTTTGGCTCCAGGCCGAAAAACTTTCTGGGGATTGATTTTCCTTAAGGGTATACTCCGTGGCGCTAAACTCCGGGTTTAAAGCGAATTTTAAATTTAAATTTCTAATATGTTCCATTAAGGCGGCGTATTTATTTTTTATTTCGGGGTCGTCTTCAATCCAGGCGGCCAGACCGATATTGATGTCGATGCGCTTAACCCCCGCCTCTTTGAGGGCGCTGGCATAAGTTTTTAAATCATCCAGGGTAAAGTGTTTGACTGCGGCGCCATGCGCGAAAAAGAGGTTGGCGCTAAATTGAACTTTGGATTTTGGCAACCGGCTCCATTGTTTGATGAGGCGGTCGAGCGCCGCGTTCATTTTCTGGTGATAGGCTTTCTGGGTGATTCGGGGGGGAAATTCGAAGGCTTCGGTGTCGATGTCTTCATTGGCCTGTCCCAGCGCCGGCGAGAAGAAAAAGAGTAAGCCGAATATTGCGCAGGTTAATAGTTTCTTCATAAAGATTATTTTGTAAAGTCGTTTGGCCGTCAGGTTAAGTTAACGCTTCCCCGCGCAGCACGGTTGGCCCTGCGCTGGTGATTTTGACGTTTACCAGATCATTTTTTCCGTAATGGCCTTCTGGGATGTAGGTCAAGATGTTGCGGTCGGTTCTTCCCAATACTGTTTGGGGCATTTTGGTGGCGGGCCCTTCGATGAGGATTGCTTGCACGCTTCCCACTTGGGCTTCGTTCTGCTCTAAGGAAATTTGTTTTTGGACGGCATTCAGTCGGGTGATGCGTTCTTTTTTTTTGGCGTCGCTAACATCGTCCGGGAATTTCTTAGCTGCGGCGGTCATGGGTCGCTCAGAATAATTAAAGATAAAAGCGTTATCAAAACGAACGTGTTCCATGACTTTGATCGTGTCCTCAAACTCCGCGTCGGTTTCGGTAGGAAAACCGACGATGACATCGGTGGTTAAGGCCGCGCCGGGAATGAGCTTTTTGATTTTATCGGCCAGGGCTAGAAATTCTTCCTGCGTGTAGGTGCGGTTCATCATATCTAAAATCCGCGAGTTACCGGCCTGCAGCGGCAGATGAATGTGTTTACATAACTTTGGGTTGTTAGCAATGAGCGTTAAGAGTTTATCAGGAAAATCTTTGGGGTGAGGAGAAGTAAAACGGATGCGCTCAATGCCGTCAACTCGACTCGCGGCGTCCAGTAAGTCCGCGAAGTCCGCGCCGTCATACTTGTAGGAATTGACATTCTGTCCTAAGAACGTCACCTGCTTGAAGCCTTCTGCAGCGAGCAAGCGTACTTCGGCTAAGACGTTTTCTGGCGCGCGGCTACGTTCACGGCCGCGGGTGTACGGTACGACACAGAAGGTACAGAAATTATCGCAGCCTCGGGATACCGCGATCCAGGCATTCACCCCTTCGCGATGAGTGGGGAAAACATCAGAGTAGGTTTCGAATTCGGAAAGCGTAACGTCAAAAGGTTTTTGTCGTGGTCCGTGCTCCGTGCCCCGTGACCCGGCCTCAAATGCGTCCCGGATCAATTCTGGTAATTTTTTATACGAATCCGGTCCCGCAA
>CAYXGG010000008.1:0-98222 GCA_964464475.1 uncultured Planctomycetales bacterium
GACTGGAGTTATTTTTTATTCGCTTTTCCGATTATTTTTAACGCGATTCCGGGAACTTTGGATGTCCCGGAAAAAATCTTGGGTCAATTTTGGTCGAAATTAAAAAAGAAGATGGATAAACTTGAGGACGCTTGATGACTAATCCAACTCCCGATATGCAGGCCAAGCAGCAGGCGTTGCTCCTTAAAGCCCGAAAAGGAATTTTGCAGTTTATTCAGGAACGGGGAGGACAGTCTTCCTTGGCAGACATACACGATTTTAGTATGAACAAATTTTTTATCCAGCATCAGGCTTTTTCCCGGCTCATGGAGTCATTGGTTGAGGAAAAATTATTGACTTATGATTTTGAAAAAGACCTGGCTCAGATTACGGATGCCGGTAAGCAGTTTCTTGTCGCATAAAATATAGCTATTCGCCCGTCTTCTCATGGAAACTGTTGATCCACCCATTGCTTCCTCAGGGCTTAATCCTTCCCAAGAAAAAGCTGTTGTTCATCGGGGCAGTCATTTGTTGATTGTGGCTGGTCCGGGAACTGGAAAAACTCATACCCTTACTTTTCGGATTGCTCATTTATTAGAGGAAATGTCAGGCCAGGAATTCGTTTTGGCGATCACTTTTACTCACAAAGCGGCTGAAGAAATGCGTTCGCGCCTGGCGCGGCGTTTAGGCGAACAAGCCAGACGGGTTTTCATTGGAACGTTTCATCAGTTTGGTCTGCAGGTTTTGCGTGAGTTTTCTAATCGGGCGGGATTACCTGAAACGTTTAAAGTGGTGGGGCCGGAAGATATTAGTCGGTTGTCTCCGGAGATTTGGCCGGAGTCTTCTTTGACTGAGCGCACGGCCTATCTCGAGGAGGTCGGGCGCCTTAAGGCAAGCAGCACCCAAGAAAAAAATGCTCGATTATATGAATATAATTCTTTTTTGCGAACCCGGCAGCTGTTAGATTTCGATGATTTATTGCTGGAAACAGTTCAATTGTTACAAAAGCACGATGCGGTTCGAGCTATTTTGCAGTCGCGTTATGGCCACGTGTGCGTGGACGAGTATCAAGATATTAATGAGGTTCAGCACGCTTTATTGGAACTGCTGGTTTTGCCGTTTGAGGCTGCCGCCGGTCATGGAGTGGTGGGTGAGAGGATTGGGGCGGCCCCGCAAGTAGGAGCTGGGGGCCGCCCTCCGGTTACGCTCACCGCTATTGGGGATCCCAATCAAGCCATTTATGGGTTTCGGGGTAGCGATGTGCGTTTTTTTACCAGTTTTGAATATGATTTTAAGCCAGCGAGCGTGTTGTGGCTGTCCGATAATTATCGATCTGCGGCCAATTTGTTAAAAGCGAGCGCTCAAGTTATCGAAAAACAACCCATCGGTGGGGTGCCTGCTTTGACTGCCAAAATTATTCTGGACGGGCAGTTAACGATTCATGAAGCCGCCACGGAGAGGGCTGAAGCCCACTATGTTGTTGAATCTATTGAAAAACTGATGGGGGCGTTGAGCCATTTTTCGTTGGATTCTGGACGCGGGACAGTTCCCGTTGAGGGGGATGCTCATTTGGGTTTTGCAGATTTTGCCGTTTTATACCGCCTTAACGCGCAGCGTCATGCCTTGGAAGAAGCGTTTCAGAAAAGCGGTATTCCCTATTATACTAGCGCGCAGCAAGCTAAAGCTGAAGCTTGGATGGAAGCTGAAGGGGTGGCTTCAATTGAATCGGCGCAAACTAACTATAAGGAAAAGGAAAAAGAGTCGATATCACAAAAAGTTTCCTTGTTGACCTTTCATGCCGCAAAGGGATTAGAATTTAAGGTGGTCTTTTTGGTCGGCTGCGAAGAGAATATAGTCCCTCTAAAATGGGAGGGATTGACTACTCTTGAAGAGGAAGAGCGGCGGCTGTTTTATGTAGCGATGACCCGAGCTAAACAAGTGTTGTTTTTGGTCAGAGCTAAAAGAAGAATGCTGTTTGGGCAGATCCTTCATAACGCAGCCTCACCATTTTTATGTGATATTCAAGATGAGTTAAAGCAAATAGATATAGCTCAGAAACTGAAAGGAAAAGTCAAACAAAAGGAAAAGCAAATCGACTTGTTTGAGGCAATGTGATGCAGCGAAGTTCTAAGCATTTGAAAACAAAAATTTTTGTTGCAAAAGAAATTTGTTTCTGTATATTAAGCACCTGTCGCCTGCGCAATACATTTTTATTGTCCATAAGAACAAAGGAGGATTACATGGGTAAGGGGAACAGTTGTTTAACAATATTCTCATCTGTGCTGTTGTTGATGGGAATTGCCGTATCTCCGTCATTTGCGGCTAATGCAGGAGATCTCGCGTTTAATTATGATTTGGATGAGGGGTATCCATTTGAAACGAGCACGCACCCGATGCGTTATTCTGATATTCAAAAGCGCAAAGAAGTAAAAGCTAAGAGAGAAGCGGCTCCTGCCAAAATGACTAAATCAGAACCCGCTCCGAGAGCTATGTCTTCAGAATCAGGTATGCTTTCTGCGGGAATTGCTATTCCTACTGGCAAAAGAGATTCCAGCTCCCTGTGGATTGAAAAGTTTTATCCTGCCCGTGTCAAAGTTGGTCAAGCGTATAAATACATCATTAAAGCGACCAATTTAACCGATGCTTATCTACAAAAAGTTTCTGTCAACGAGGTTCTACCTAAAGATTTCAAAGTATCGAGCACGGATCCGGCTATTTCGCGTACTTCGGGTGATCAATCTATTTGGGACTTGGGCGTGTTAAAACCAAGAGAAACCAAAACGATCGTCATTGAAGGGGTCGTTGGTTCAAAGGCCGAATTACCCTGCTGCACCACGGGTTCCTTTGATAACGCTTCGTTATGCGTTGAGACCAGTGTTGTTGAACCGGCATTAAAAGTTGATGCCAACATTCTTCCTGAAGAAGTTTCTGCTTGCGATGAGATTCCGGTTACCTGCACGGTTCAAAATAGCGGCGATATGACGCTCTCCAGTGTCAATGTTAAAGGTGAATTACCTGCCGGCTTGACCACGATTGAAGGTAGAAATGCTTTCTCCATGGCTGCGGGCACGTTAGCGGCTGGAGCTTCCAAGCAAGTAACGATCAAAGCTAAAGCTCAGAAACCTGGAACGTATTCGGTTTCTTGCTCGGCGACCGGTGATGAAGGTACCTCGGCAAAATCCAATACCGATAGTGTTAAAGTTATGCAACCGGTTTTGGATATTCAAGCCATCTGTGGCTCGAAGGCTTATGTCGGCCGTGATTTAAAGTGCGACTTGAATGTTTCTAATAAAGGTGATGCGGCTGCAAAATCAGTGGTTGTTGAAGCGTCATTGCCTTCCAATGCTAGTTTTGTGAGTGCTTCTGACGGCGGACAGTATTCGGCTGGTAAAGTCCGTTGGACGATGGCTTCTTTAGAAAAAGGTGGCAACAAAGGTCTTTCCATCAAATACAAAGCTATTGGTGCGGGAGATGTCCCCATCAAAGCGATGGTGAAGGCTGGTTGCTCGGAAGCGGCTTCTGCTAACTGTTCTTCGGAAGTTAGTGGCATTGCGGCTATCCTTTTGGAAGTCGTTGACGTTGCTGATCCTATCGAAGTTGGAGAAACCGAAACGTATGTCATTACGGTTACTAACCAAGGTTCAGCTCCGGATAATAACGTAAAAATCGTTGTTACTTTGGAAGATGATATGGAATATGTTTCTTCTTCTGGTGTAACTACCGGTTCTATTAGTGGTAATACGGTTACTTTTGCACCTTTAGCTAGCTTGGCTCCTAAGGCAACTGCTACTTGGAAAGTCATGTTAAAAGGTAAAAAAGAAGGTGATGTTCGTTTTAAGACAACAATGACTAGCGATATGCTAAGCAGACCTGTCGAAGAAACGGAATCAACTCACGTTTATTAAGCTGGATTAGTTCTCCAGAGAAGTGTAAAGGCGCCCCGCTTTTAGCGGGGCGCCTTTTTTTGTCTACATAATGAGGCGCCCTCGAAGCTACTGATTGGTGCCTGCTTTAAAGAAAGCGCTTTCAGACAATTATTGTCAACTCCTTGATTGTGATCTGGCGCATGCTATGGTTGAAGTGATGGTGCTCGTAGTTCTTTAATAGCTGTACGTTGGTGATTCATATGAGTATCCTTGCCGTTTCTGAGGCTATCTGATCAGCAGCAAAAATTTCAGAGGAAAGGAGGGGAGAAAATATGATGACCTTTCAGACACTACTGTTGGACCCTTTCAAGGGGATGTTTGCCCAGGTAATCGAGTTTGTCCCCACCTTAATCACCCTATTTTTTGTTTTAATCATCGGCTTATTGCTCACCAAGTTTGTTCACATGATTTTAGGACGCTTGGTTAAGGAGCTTAAGTTTGACCGCCTTTTTGATACGATCGGGCTTAGCGATCTACTTAAAAAGGGTGGGATTAATTCATTAGGGGAGTTAATGGTGAATCTATTGACCACGATATTACTGATCATTTTTGTGATGATCGGTGTGAGGACGGTAGGTTTACCGGGCGGGGACGCCTTGGACAGAATCTTGGGTTATGTTCCGCACGCCTTAATGGCCGTGGTGATTTTAATGCTTGGTCATGTGGTGGCCAAGTTTATTTCATCATTAGTGTATATCGTGGCCGGTATGATGGAACTTCCCAAACCGGAATTGCTTAAGAAAATCAGCCATTTCGGGATTATTTTGTATGTTATTACGCTGGTGATTGAAGAACTGGGGTATGGATTCTTATTGGTCGGAACACCTTTGCACATCCTTTTAACGGGTGTCGCTTTAGGTATCGGGTTAGGTATTAAGGATTACGTGTCCCGTTCTGTAGATAGAGTGTAAGTATTGCGGTAAGTGTAGGTATTGGATTGGGCCCTGGACCGAACCCGGTCCAGGGCCCAACTGTTTATTTGTATTTTTATAGTGACTAGGGCAATTTTCTTTTTGGAATATGTTGACAGTCTAAACTCTTACGGCTACCCTATGGGGGTTATTTTGTTATCAACAATCAGTGAAAGGAGAATTTTATGTCATCGCGAAAATTAGTTTTGGGTTTTTTGTTGAGTGGCTTGCTTTTTACCCCCCGGGTCGCGAGTGCTGAGGTCTATCAATTAGATAGCGTGCATTCTTCATTCGGATTTGCCGTCAAACATTTGATGGTTAGTACGACAAAAGGTGAGTTCACGGATTATCAAGGGAGTATTACTTATGATCCGAATGATTTGGCTAAATCAACGGCTGAGGTGGAAATTAAAGTTGACAGTATTAACACGCGTAATGCTGATCGCGACGCTCATCTAAAGAAAGCAGATTTTCTGGATGTCGAGAAGTTTCCGTTAATTACTTTTAAGAACGTTCAATTTGTCAAACAAGCGGATGGGATCGCCATTGCTGGGGATTTGACCATTAAAGGGGTGACTAAGAAAGTGACGCTAATGGGGCAAGTTAGTGGGCCAGTTAATAACCCATTTGGGGGTACCGCTATTGGTATTGATGCTGAAGGCGCTATTAACCGTCAGGACTTTGGCGTGAATTTTAATAAGCAGATGGATAACGGTGGGGCCATTGTTGCGGATGAAGTCATCTTGCAAGTTCATCTTGAAGGACATAAGGCGGCTGAAGCCAAAGTCGAAGAGAAAAAGGTCGAAGTGCCTAAAGTTGAAGCCATTGAAAATAAGGTTAGCGAAGTTAAGGCCACGGTAGAGTCCGCTGTTAAGGAAATGACGAAGTAATCGTATTATAAGAATAAGGCCCCTAAGGCACGCTCAATCGGCGTGCCCTAGGGGCCTATTTAACATATTTCTTATGGAACATTCACAAATCATTCTCTGGATTATTTTTGTTGTCGTTAGTGTCGCGATGCTATTTTTTGATTTATTTATGCATCGTAACGCGCACGAGATCAAGATTAAAGAAGCTTTGATCTGGAGCGTGATTTGGGTGGTCTTAGCCCTGTTATTTAATTTGGGTATTTACTATTTCTCGGGAAAAGAGAAAGCGTTAAATTTCTTTACTGGATATTTAGTAGAGCGTGCTTTAAGTATGGACAATCTTTTCGTTTTTTTGATGATTTTTAGCTACTTCAAAGTTCCCAAGGCGTATCAACATAGTGTCTTATTTTGGGGCATTTTGGGCGCCTTCACGATTCGGGGATTCTTTATTTTGGCGGGCGTGGCAGTTATTGAAAAGTTTCATTGGATGATTTATGTTTTTGGGCTGATGTTGATTTATAGCGGTATCAAAATGATTACGGAAAAAGACAAGAATTTTGAACCGGAAAAAAATCCCATCCTAAAGCTTTTTCGTAAAACCATGCCAGTGACCGAGCATTACGAGGGGGGGAAGTTCTTCGTGCGGCGTGATAATCGGGTTTGGGCGACGCCGCTTTTTGTGGCTTTAGTTTTTATTGAGATTTCGGATATTATTTTTGCGGTAGACTCTATCCCGGCCATATTGGCTATTACCCGGGATCCTTTTATCGTGTATAGTTCCAACGTTTTTGCCATATTAGGGTTACGGGCTCTTTATTTCGCTTTGGCCGCTATCATGGGGTTGTTTTGCTATTTAAATTATGGATTGTCGTTCATTCTGGTTTTAATCGGAGCCAAAATGCTTTTGCATAACGTGCTGCCTATTCCGGTGGGTTACACATTAATCGCAGTTATGTTGGTTTTGGTGATTTCGGTGGTAGCCTCAATCTTAAAGCCAAAAACGAATTCCATCGAAGAGCAACATGTCATCGATTAATATCCCAATCGTCAATAAACCCCGGATTGTCATTGTGGGGGGTGGCTTCGCCGGCATCCAACTGGCCAAGGGGCTGCGCCACGAGGATGCGCAAGTTATTCTAATCGATAAAAATAACTATCATACCTTTCAACCATTATTGTATCAGGTGGCGACGGCCGGTCTGGAACCGGATTCCATCGCGTATCCGCTACGTAAAATTTTTAAGAATCAACGCAATTTCTTTTTCCGTATGGCGGAAGTTTTTAAAGTCGACTTGGAAACTAAATCATTAGTGACTTCCATAGGTGACATCAAATATGATTATCTTGTTTTAGCGACAGGGTCGGTGACGAATTTCTTTGGTATGGAGGACTTTAAGGCCAACGCCGTTCCCATGAAATCAGTGCCTGAGGCTCTGAACTTGCGCAGTTTGCTGTTGCAGAATCTGGAAGCAGCGTTGCTTGCTAATGACATTCAGGAAAGAGAATCGCTGATGAATTTTGTCGTGATTGGAGGCGGTCCGACGGGAGTCGAGATGGCGGGTGCCTTGGCCGAATTAAAAAACCATATTCTTCCTCAGGATTACCCCGAATTAGATTTAAACCGAATGCAAATCCACATCATTGATGCTTCATCGCGGTTATTGCCGACGATGTCTGAAGTTTCTTCGCAAAAAGCGTATGATTTCTTGAAGAAATTTGATTTAAATATCTGGGTGGATACCAAAGTCGTTCATTATGATGGTCAGGCGTTAGTTCTTTCAAACGGGAAAAAGATTATTTCAAAAAATGTAATCTGGGCAGCCGGAGTCGCGGGGGCTGCTCTCCCGGGTATTGATCCCAAATCATTGATGCGGGGTAACCGCATTAAAGTTAATGAATTTAATCAAGTTGAGGGCTTTCAGGATATTTTCGCACTGGGAGATGTTGCGCATCAAACGACCAGCAAATTTCCTCAGGGATTACCGATGCTGGCGCCGGTGGCGATTCAGCAGGGGCGGCACTTGGCCAAGAATTTAGCGCTTAGGCTTCGTCGGCAACCTTTAAAGCCATTTCATTTTAAGAATTTGGGCGTGATGGCCACGGTGGGGCGTAATCAAGCTGTGGTCGATTTGGTTTTTATTAAGTTTCAGGGGTTACTCGGTTGGCTGGTGTGGGTTTTTGTGCACTTAATGACGTTGGTAGGGTTTCGTAATCGGATCGTGACCTTGATTAACTGGATCTGGAGCTATTTTAGTTATGATAAGGGAATTCGGTTAATTATCCGTCCTTATAAACGCGTTTAAGGTATAAAGTCTTTTTTAGTCTTGTTTGTTGCTTTGATTCTGCCTACAATACTGCCATTCTTTAAGTTTGTTTATCATGATCAAAGATCGAGTTTATGGTGATGCGGAGTATGCTTAAAAGCATCTGGCTTGTGATGGGTTGGCTTCTGCTTAGTAGCGGCTCCGCTGCTTGTGCGGCTAAGGCTGGTCCTGCGGAGTTCGCTGAGCGCTTTGAATCACCCTCCATTTCCATGGATCTGCAAGGTGTCGCTTTAAAAAAGTTTTTAAATATTAAAGTTTTTGCCGCTGGATTTTATCTGCCGATGGGTTTTTCCTCTCGAGAAGCTTTGGAAGATGTTCCTAAACGTATTGAAGTCGCTTATTTGCAGCCGATCCCCCAGAAAGAGTTAGCTCGAGTGACCATCAAGGGCATAGCCCAGAACGTGGATCCAGAAGTTTTACAAAAGTTGGAACAACAGATTGATAAAATGAACGCCATCTATCAGGATGTTCGTCCGGGGGACCGTTACGCGATTACGTACATTCCGGGGCAGGGGACGAGGGTTGCGTTTAATGGCCAAATGAGGGGGACCATAGAGGGGGCGGATTTTGCCCAGGCTTTCTTCTCGATTTGGGTTGGCAAAAAACCGGTGGATGATGTTTTCCGTGCTAGGTTATTGGGAGAAAAGAAATGACCACTAAAATCCGACAGCATTCATCCTTTCGAAAAGATTCATTGCTGCTTTTATTTTCGTTGCTGGCTTTTTATGTTTTAGGTCCATCCCTTGACCGGATTCACGGCGTTTGGGTCAGTATGTCTTTCGCGCTGATCCTGATTCTGTCCAGTCGAATGATTTTGGATATTCGTCACGTCATTCGGTATTTTGTTTACATCACTATTTCTTGCGTCACGTATTATTTTCTTAATGAGACTCAGTCCTGGGATTTACTATTGGTGGGGGGGATTTTTGAAAGTTCTGCTTTGCCGGTCATGATCTGCTGTCTGGCGATGTCTTTCGCCGGCTGGCTGCTGCTGCCGGATTACTCCAGCCGGGTCATTTATTCTTTGGTAACGCTGTCATTGCAAATTCCGGTTGCTTTTTTAGTCGGATCGGAATTCATACAGGACTATTTTCATTTCTTATCAAAAATGTTTTTTTATTCTGAAGGTTATTCCGGAGCATTGGCTTTTTGGCAGTTCGAGTGGATGGTAACGTATTATTTGCCAATTTATTTTTTGGCCCGAATGAAGTAATGGCTAAGGAGGGAATTTGACCAAGAAGGCTTTGATGACTACCACGCTTAACGTGGCAAAAATTTTCTTCCTGTTGCTTAGCTTGATGATGGTATGGCTGGTCGTTAAGACTTCCCAACAGAGTAATTTGTGGACCTTGGCCCAGAATTTTCATACCCAAGATCCTTGGTTTGGGACGACGCTTTGGGATTATTATTTCAATGTGGCTATTTTGGCTTTTTGGGTTTGGTATCGAGAATCCCAAAAATGGGCTGCGGTCGGATGGACGATTCTATTTGTGACGCTAGGAAGCATCGCGTCCTGTTTTTATGTTTTCTGGATACTTAACAAGATTCAGCCTGGTGATTCATTGAGCCGAGTGCTGGCGGGGGATAGGGCATGAATTTTCCTTTTGATCCTAAAATTATCCTGGAGTTGTTTCCCATCGCGCTGACTTGGGTCTGCGTCATGATGTTTGCATTTTGGGGGCTGGGGACCGTGTTGCGTAATGCCGGGTTGGTTGATCTCGGTTGGGTGTCCGGGTTAGTGTCGCTGGCGGTCATTTATTTTGTCAATTTGGACGGCTATTTGCCGCGACAATTACTGATGCTATTGATGGTCAGCGTTTGGGCCGGCCGACTTTTTGTGTTGTTGCTTTTACGTTTGATTAAAGAACGAAGGGAAGATCCTCGTTATGCGAAAATGCGCACGGGTTCAGAAGCAGCGGTACATTTAAAATTATTCTTAATGTTTCAATTTCAGGGAGTTCTAGATTTGGTATTGTCCGTGCCTTTCTTTTTGGTGTTTATTAACCCCTCTGACAAAATTGTTGGCGTCGAGTGGTTGGGATTCTTTTTATGGTTGGTGGCGATCCTTGGTGAGACGCTGGCCGATGACCAACTGCGTCAATTTAAAAATAATCCCGCCAATCGCGGTAAAACCTGCCAGGTCGGCCTGTGGTATTATTCACGCCATCCAAATTATTTCTTTGAATGGCTGGTCTGGGTCAGCTATTTTGTTTTCGCGTTAGGCTCTCCTTTTGGCTGGACCTCAATTATTTGTCCGGCTTTAATGCTTTATTTTCTAATTCAGGTGACGGGAATTCCTCTGGCTGAGGAGCAGTCTTTGAAAAATCGCGGAGAGGAGTACCGTCGTTATCAGGCTACTACTAGCATGTTTGTTCCCTGGTTTAAAAGGAAATTAGGGCCCCATGATTAAGACTTTGTTGAAATTTAGTCAATCCGCATTAGAAGCAGGCCTTCTCCCGGATGTGGTCATTCGTTGGGGAATCCGTCGTCTTTTGGCCGCCAAGTTGGCTGACGAAAAACGACCGGGAGTCGAATTAGTCCAAGCCAAACAACAGGAATTTGTTAACCAATTAAAGGCCAGTCCCATTGCCTTGCATACTCGGGCGGCGAACGAACAACACTATGAAGTGCCAACTGATTTCTTTCGGTTGGTCATGGGGCAACATCTAAAGTACTCTAGCGGCTATTGGCGCGAGGGCATTACAGATTTAACTCAGGCGGAATCTGACATGCTGGAGATAACCACGGAGCGGGCGGACCTAAAAGACGGTCAGTCGATTTTAGAATTAGGTTGCGGGTGGGGATCGCTATCGTTGTTTATGGCGAAAAAGTTTCCGCATTGCCGAATTATTGGCGTATCCAATTCACGTACACAGAAGAATTATATTGATGCCCAAATCGCGATCCGGGGGTTGCGTAATTTGGAAATTGTGACGGCAGATATGAATGATTTTTCAATTCATACCAAATTTGATCGAGTCGTCTCGGTTGAGATGTTTGAACATATGCGTAATTATCAGCTCTTGTTGGAGAAGGTGGCTGGTTTTCTTAAATCCGAGGGGCGACTTTTTGTCCATATTTTTACGCATAAAGAATTTGCGTATCCTTATGAAGAGAATGATGACGCTGATTGGATAGGAAAATATTTTTTTACCGGTGGCATTATGCCTAGCGACACGTTGTTGCTTAACTTTCAGGATCATTTTAAGATTGAAAATCATTGGCGTGTGGCCGGAACACATTATCAGAAAACGTCAGAGGCTTGGTTGAAAAATATGGATGCCCGTCGGGAAGAAGTTTGGCCTATTTTATCAGCGACGTATGGAGAAGCCCAGGCTAAGAAGTGGTGGAATTATTGGCGTGTTTTTTTTATGAGCTGCGCGGAGCTGTGGGGTTATCGTCAGGGAACCGAGTGGATCGTTAGCCATTATTTATTCAAGAAGAGGTAATGTTCTTTGGAAAAAATAGCGATCATCGGAACCGGCATTGCCGCCATGGGATGCGCTTATTTCTTAAAAGAAGAGTACGATATTACTTTTTTTGAGAAGAATGCTTATCCCGGAGGGCACACCAACACGGTTACTTATCTTGAAGACGGTCAGCCGATTTATATCGACACCGGCTTTATGGTCTACAATGAAATCACTTATCCGAATCTGACACGTTTTTTTCAAGAACTTGAGATTCCGACCCGGGCGACCTCAATGTCTTTTAGTGTGCATTACGGACCAACAGGGTTAGAATATTGCGGAACAGGTTTAAGCGGTCTGTTTGCCCAGCGGCGAAATGTGCTGCGACCAAGCCATTGGAAATTTCTTCTGGAGATTGACCGCTTTAACAAGCAGGCTTTAGAAGTCCTGGCGAATTCCCGCTATCAAACGTATGATCTGGCCGAGTATTGCCGCGAAAGAAATTTTAGTTCGGAATTCTTGAACCAGTTTTTGGTGCCGATGAGTTCCGCCGTTTGGTCGACGCCTCCGGATAAAATGCTGAAGTTTCCCGCGGTAACACTCGTCCAATTTTTTAAAAACCATGGATTCTTGGGGCTGAGCACGCATTACCAATGGCGGACTCCCGTGAACGGCAGTCGAGTCTATCGGGATAAAGTCTTAGGATTTTTTAAGAATAAAGTATTTCTTAATCGACCGGCCGTGCGTGTTAGTCGAGAAAGCGGCAAGGTATTGGTTCAGGACGCTCACGGTAAAGTTGAGACCTTTTCTAAAGTCATTGTTGCCTGTCATGCTGATCAGGCGCTACCGCTTTTGACGGCACCCACACCACAAGAGGCTGAGCTGCTAAGTCGTTTTCGTTATCAATCCAATCGCGCTACGCTGCATACCGACGAGAAGGTAATGCCGTGGACTCGCCGAGCTTGGTCTTCTTGGAATTACCGAATCGCCAAAGGTAAGGACGGTCAGTGGCATCCGACGACAATCTATTACATGAACAGCCTGCAGCAAGTGTCCCAACGGAAAGATTATTTTGTGTCGATTAATGATCCCGGAGAGGTGGATCCGCAAAAGATTCTTCAGGAAATCGTCTATGAACATCCTTTATTTGACGTGCCGGCGATGGCAGGACAAGCGCGACTTAGCTCTTTAAATACTGATGGGCCGGTATTTTTTTGCGGCAGTTATTTCAAATATGGTTTTCATGAAGATGCTTTAAATTCAGCGCTGGCGTTGGCCCGTCGCTTGAGCCGAAAGAAGATTTGGGAATGAATTCCTGTTTGTATGACTGCGAGGTAATGCATCATCGTCTAAAACCGAAACGGCATCGCTTAGTGCATTCGACGTTCATGTTTTACCTGGATTTGGACGAGCTTGATGAAATCGCTCAGCGTTTATTTTGGGTTAAGCGCAACCAGCGGGGTATTTATAGTTTTTGTGATCAGGATCATTTGCAATTTGGAGCAACGGACGTCAAAAATAATGTGCGGGCTTATCTTCGATCGAAAGGACAGAACTTTCCAACAGGGCGAATAGGCCTTTTGACGAATTTGCGGACGTTCGGTTATTTATTTAATCCGGTCTCGTTTTATTTTTGTTTTGCGGTTGATGGTCAGCCTACGTGTGTGGTTCCGGAAATCGGCAACACTTTTGGGGAACTTAAGCCATTTTTTTTAGGAGCTGAGACCTGGCAGGATGGTATGTTCCGACAGATGCAAACCAAGTATTTTTATATTTCTCCATTTACGGATCTGGATATTCAAATGGATTTTCAGTTGAAGATTCCGGAAGAAAAGTTAGATATTAAAATTGATGATTATCAGCAGGGAGAGAAATTTTTGCTTTCTTCGTTAATGGGAAAACGTTTGGAATTGACGGACCAGAATCTAGCTAAACTGACGCTGCGAATGCCGTGGGTGACGGTCAAGGTTATTTCGCTCATTCATTGGCATGCTTTACTTTTATGGTTTAAAAAGGTACCATATCACCTTAAACAAGACCATCCCGAACTTCAGCAAGAGGTTCAACATGTTATTAGAAAAAAAGTTCACCAATCCTAAAATACACAGTGCCCGGCCTAGCGGTTTCTTTCACCGGACGATTCATTATGTTTTTAATAAAATGGATCAAGGGGGCCTGACGATGGAAATGCCTGATGGTCGAGAGTTTTTTTATGGAACTCGGGGCGATGGTCAGGTCAACGCTCGTATTCGCATTCGTCGTCCGGTTTTCTTTAAAAAGTGCGTGCTGTTTGGTGACGTTGGTTTTGGAGAATCGTTCGTTGATGGGGATTGGGAAACCGATGATATTCAGGCCGTAATTGAGTGGATGATCTTAAATGTGGAAAAACACCCAACTCTCATGGGGGATCAGAAACGATGGTCTCCGGTCAATTTTCTCAAATTGGTGAATGTCGGGTTGCATAAATTCAGAATGAATACTCTGAGCGGAAGTCGGAAGAATATCGCGGCTCATTATGATTTAAGTAACGATTTTTTTAAATTGTTGTTGGATCCGACGATGACGTATTCAAGTGCCTATTTTGATAAGCCCGATTTAGCGCTCGAAGAAGCGCAGCGAAAGAAATATGACGTTTTGTGTCGAAAACTTGCGTTGAAATCATCCGATCATGTCCTGGAAGTTGGAACGGGCTGGGGAGGTTTTGCTTTACATGCTGCAAAAAATTATGGATGCCGAGTCACATCAATAACGGTTTCTCATCAACAATATGCTTATGCAATTGAACGGGTTCGCGAGACTAGACTGGGAGGTCATATTGATGTTCGACTGCAGGATTACCGTCATTTAAGAGGAAAATTTGATAAAATCGTATCCATTGAAATGATTGAAGCGGTGGGACATCGTTTTTTGCCTATTTATTTCAAGAAGTTGCATGATGTACTTAAGAAGGATGGCCTTTTGGCCTTACAAATGATTTTGTCCCCAGATCACAGATACGATAGTTTTCGCAAAAATGTGGATTGGATTCAAAAACATATTTTTCCAGGATCTTTATTGCCATCTATTTCTCGAATTCAAAAATCAATTAATCGAACGGGAACGTTGTGTTTGGTAGACTTCGAAGATATGACAACCAGTTATGTCCGCACGTTAGTGTTATGGCAACAGAATTTTAATCAGAATATCCGTGAAGTGATGCAGTTGGGATTTGACGAAAATTTTGTCCGGAAATGGAATTATTATTTATCTTATTGTGCGGCAGCGTTTCAGACGCGCAATATTTTTGTTGCCCAGGCGGTATTCTCTCGTCCGAATAATAAAACGTTGGCATTGCGGGCCGGTGACTAGCCTTGATTTATTGGTTGCTTTTAAAAAAAGCGAATAATATAATAGGGCAAATTTTTGAGCAACTGACTAACATCATTGGAGACAGGGGGGATTATGACTATGAGGTATTTGTTGGTAATTTTGCTGGTGATTACTCTTTCGGGTTGTGCTTCCACGAGAAAAAGTAAGTCATCCTCAGACAATTTGCAAACGCGTCTGGGAGATATGGAACGCCGGGTGGAAGAAAAAGACGCGGAAATTGAAAGTCTTAAGGACGATATTCGCGATTTAAATCAGCAAATTGCTAATGTGCCATCGAGTACCCCTGCGCCGCAAATCATTTATGAACCTGCGCCTGCTAGACCCACCACCTCTTCACGAAAATCAATAGATAAATCCGATCAGCGTATTATTCGTGTCAGTGCCTCCCCGGAAGAAGTTCAAATGGCCCTAAAAAATGCGGGTTTTTATGAAGGAACGGTGGACGGGAAGGTCGGTGAGAAAACTAAAAAAGCCATCAAGGCTTTTCAGGAAGCCAACGGGCTCACTACCGATGGATTAATCGGGACTCGAACTTGGGCCAAATTAAAAACTTATCTGAACTAATCTTAATTTTAACCGATATCTTTTTGAGGTGTTAATCGTGAATATCCGTAAGTACACAAAATCCACTGATCCATTATTGATTTCGGTCGTTGCCCTGTTTTTGTTTTCTTCCGGGTGTGCGCGATTGCAAACGGTGCGTGAAGATCATCGTAAGTCTGAGATTGAAGAGCATGATCAACGTTTTCAATGGTGGCCAACAGACGCTTTACCTGGTCCCGTTAAGGATGAAAAAGGCGGTGGGTATTGGTGGTGGCCGAACAAGCCTGGTCAATCCCGCCCGTGGGGTAATAGAGGCTATATTTATAATCAAAAAATCATTTTTGATTATATGGCTGAAGATGAGCCGACCGAAGTAGCCGTTGAACAACCGAGTGAGCAACCTAGCGTTGAAGCACCTAAAGAGCCGGAGCTGAAACCTTCGTTGATTATTCGTAAAATTGTTCGTAATGTGAAGATTTATTTTGATTATGACAAAACGGATTTACGAGGCGATGCGTTGGCGGTTTTAAATAAGGCGGTCGGTACCTTAAACCGTCATCCGGAGACAGATATTCTGGTGACGGGGAATGCCGATATTCGGGGTTCGGAGAATTATAATTTGAAACTCGCCAAATCTCGCGCTGAGTCGGTTAAGGTATTCTTGCTTGAAAAAGGGATTCCTGAAGAACGGATTAAAATTGTGAGTCGAGGGAAGTTGGATGCTGTGGCCCCGGTAACCGATCTTGTCGGTATGCAAAAAGATCGTAATGTCCAATTTATGATTGCAGAGGTCGAAGAAGTCATGCTTCCGGCTCCTATTGATGAGCAGCTTAACGCCCAGCAAATCGAAGAGGGAAAATATCTCGTTGAGGAGCAGGAAAATTTGGAAGGGCAGGTCAAGGTAACAACGCGTGACTACACGATTCGTAGAGGTGACACGTTAGAGAAAATCGCTAAAAAATATTTGGGTGCTTCTCATCGCGCTAAATATTTATTGGAGTTGAATCAGGATAAAATTAATAACCCAAAGAAATTGGAGCCTGGGACCGTCATTGTTATTCCCGTTGAAGTGGATGCCGATCAGGTTAGCTCCGAAGATGAACCTGAAGTCATGGAGAATACCGTCTCGAATCCTGTCATCGAGGAAAAATCATCGGGAGAGATGGCGGTTCAATCATCATCGGATAGTCAGTCCCGCGAATATGTTGTTAAGAAAGGTGATACTTTGGGGGAGATTGCTTTGCGAGAACTAGGTACCAGTAAACGTTGGAAGGAAATTTTAGAATTGAATAAGGATCGCATTAAGGATCCTAAGAAAATTCGGGTTGGCCAGAAAATACTGTTGCCTCAGTAATTTTAGAAATTATCCAGTGGTTTTTATCCCCGCCCCGCCGATCGACGGGGCGGGGATATTTTTTTTGTAAATTTTGTTAATAACTTATTGACAAGACTTAAGGAAAAATTATAATTCGAGCTAACAGCAGAATTAAGATATCGAGGGACAATACGTTTTTTTCTTAAGTTGCTGTTTTATTATTCTTTGAAATTTTTGGTCAACATTTTGTTGGGAAAAGTCGTAATAATAAATTTTGAGGATATTAAATGCTTATTAATTTGGTGATTTTTATATTGTTGGCCAAGTTTTTGTTTGTCGCGCTGTCAAAGAATTTTGGTTCTATGACGGATTTAGATGAGGATTGATTTAACCTTAATTTGGTGAAAGAAAGGATGTGGGGCCTGATGTCAAATCAAAGATTTTTCTTCTTGGGGATAGGCTTGCTGATGTTGGTGGGATGTGATCAAAGTAGTCAAAAAAAAGACAATTTGTACGCTAAGTCGGAGGAGTTTTTTAAAGAAATTGAGGCGCCCGTGACGGTTGAAGCCAATGCGGAGTCTCAACCAATGCCAGCGGGTACGGTTGCTCAGTCTGTTGCGGGAGATGGTACTCTGGTGGAAGTAGCAGTGGTTCAGCCGTTAGAAAACGCGGTAACCGAAGTCGCTCAACTAGCTCAGCTTGCTCCGGAGAAACCAACTACTCAAGATATTCAGATGGCTTTGACCAATGCCAATCTTTATCAAGGTAAAGTTGATGGGGTGATGGGACCGAAAACAAAGCAGGCAATTAAGAATTTTCAGGCCCAAAATAACTTGAAGGTTGATGGTAAAGTTGGCCCGATGACTTGGAAATCCTTGAAAAGTTTTTATTCGAAGTCGGAACAACCTCTCGATGCGCAGATTACCTCTGCAGAAACGGCAAATTTTGAGGCCAAAATCGGTAACTAAAGGGGCGAGTGATGGCAACCAAAAAAATAGCAAGCAAATCGAAGAAAAAATCAAAAGCAACACCGAAAGTTAAGATGGGTTCTTGTGGCTTGGGACATTGCGGCTGCGGGAGATAATTTTTAGTATTTTCTTTAACGCCTCGTTAAAACGTTGAGTTTTTGCGAGGCGTTATTTTATTTATAATCTTTGTTGATAGGGTTCAACATGCAGCAACCTTTAAGAAAGCTAGAAGATAAACAAGTAAAATCGAGTTTGAAGCATTCTTTCTTGGATGGTGTTTTTGCGAGTGGCATGGTGGGGTTGACCCAGGATTACTTCGCGCCGTTTCTCATCTTTTTAGGTGGAACAGCTCGGCAGGTCGGAGCTCTTAATAGTTTGACCAATCTATTCTCCGCGTTAGTACAATCAAAAAGCGCTGATTTTACCCGCTTGCTGGGATCCCGAAAGAAATTAGTCGTATTTTTTGTGTGTTTGCAGGCTATGATGCTTATGCCGATTATTTGGTTTGCTCATGGCGCGAGCGTTCCTTTAGGCGGCATGATCGTGGCGATAACGCTTTTTAATGCGTTTGGGGCCTTTGCTGCACCTGCGTGGGGTAGTTGGATGTCGGAGCTGGTGGAGGAAAAAAAACGGGGCGCTTATTTTGGACGACGAAATCGAATCCTTGGGTTATTAACGGTGACCATTTCTTTTGTCGGGGGAATCATCCTTCACGTGCAGGAACAACAGAATTTGTTAAATGTTTTCGCCTCCTTGTTTGTGGTGGCTATGTTGGCGCGATTTATGTCGGCTTATTTTTTGTCGCGGATGCATGAATCGACCCGAAATTTTGATAAAGCCGATGATTTCTCTTTTTTGAGTTTCTTGAAGCGACTCAAAGAGAGTAATTTTGCGAAGTTTGTTTTCTTTGTGGGCTCCATGAATTTGTGCGTTAACATGGCCGCACCGTATTTTGCGGTACTGATGCTTAAAGATTTAAAATTTAATTATTTGCAATACGTGACCTTGACGATCACGGCACAAATCACGGCCTGCTTGCTGATGGAGCGATGGGGTAAGGTGGCAGATGTCGTTGGAAATTTAAAAATAGTTAGATTGACGGCGCCGATTATCGCTGTTCTTCCGCTATTGTGGGTGATCAATCAACACCCTGTGTTTTTGTGGGTGGTGCAATTTGTGTCGGGGTTCGCTTGGGCGGGCTTTAATTTATGCGCTACTAATTTTGTTTATGACGCGGTCTCACCCGCAAAACGAACGCGATGTCTCTCTTATTTTAATTTGGTCAATGGCGTTTCTTTGAGCCTGGGTGCTTTTCTGGGAGGGCTCATTTTGCCCTACTTGCCCAACTGGTTTGGCTATAAGATTCTTATGCTTTGCGCTATGTCGAGCGTCTTTCGGCTTTTTGTTAGTTTATTGATGCCCATAAAATTGAAGGAAGTTAGGCCGGTGAATAAGGTCCACAACCGGGATTTGTTGCTGGTTTTGCTGGGAGTAAAACCCTTAGAAATCAAATATCTTTAGGTTTGAGTCTCTAGAAGAACAATGATAATATTGACCGTCGTGTGAGGGAAAAAATGATTAATGACATTATTTTAGCTTTTATTCCAATTTTTTTCGCGGTTGATGTGATTGGTACCTTGCCTATTTTCGTCATGCTGACGCAGGGAGTCGATCGTCAAGAACGTTCGGCAGTTATTGTGCAGTCCATCGTAACCGCGGTGTGCCTGGCGGTTGGTTTTATTTTCTTGGGTAAAATTGTTTTTAAGTTATTGGGTATTACGATTGCTGATTTTATGATTGCCGGTGGCTTTTTGTTGTTTTGCTTGGCGATGATTGATTTAGCCAGTCCAGGCAAGGAACGATTGGTTCCGGCTAAAGATTTGGGAGTTGTTCCTTTGGGCACGCCCCTCATTGTAGGACCGGCCGTTTTAACGACATCTCTCATTTTGATTGATACTCACGGATTGCTGCCTACGCTGTTGGCCGTATTATTGAACATTGTCTTGGCGGGGTTGGCTTTTTCCTGTTCGGAGCGCCTGATGAAGCTGATTGGGGAAGGTGGCGCTCGGGCAATGTCTAAGGTCACTACGTTATTACTTTCAGCTATAGCTGTCATGATGATCCGAAAAGGGATCATTTTAATTATTAAAGATTTTAAATTTTAGCTCTTGCCATGTATCAGTCACGCCAAGGGAAGGTTTGGATTTGGCTCGTTGCCAGCCTGTTGTTAGGTATGGTCGTGATGGTCGTCGTGCATAATTTCTTTAATAAAAATACTGACCAAGTTTCTTTAAAGGAATTATTAACGACGTATCCAGATGTTCAATTCGCCGTTGATCTTCCCAGTACTAAGCCAGAAGAGACATCTTTTCCGAATTCGTTTGCTTCTCAGGCTCCAACTATTAAGGAGGGCATGACGATCATTCCTGAGCCCCAAGGCATTATAACTAATGATAAGAATGCCCAAAATCCACCAGAGTCTCTTCAAAATGAAGTAAAGAAGGTTGAACCTAAGTCTTTTGTTGTTCAAGTGGCTTCTTATAAAGATATTGGCTCGGCCGAGCAAATGGTCAAAGAATTAATGGCGAGTGGAGAAATCGCTGTCTTTGAGCCTTTAAATTTGAAGGAGAAGGGGCTTTGGTATCGAATTTGGGTGGGTGAATATGAATCCAAACAACAAGCGCAAAATGCGTTGCAGAAATACAAAAATAAATTTCCGGGAAGTTTTATCGTGAATCGATCTTCCCTGGGTTCCTAAAAGTTTGCTGATTTGCTATTGAAGAGAGATTGTTTATGCAACGGTATATTCCTTGGTTAATTTTTATCAGTGCGCTTTTTATTTTTGCACAACAGTTGGGTCAACATGGGATTGAATACCGTGATGACGAAATTTTTTATTTTCATAGCACTCAGGAAATGCTTAAGACAAACGATTATTTTTCTCCCACCTACTTTGGAGAAAATCGTTTTCAAAAGCCTATTCTGTTTTATTGGTTGGTTTTGGGAGGGTATCAGCTTTTTGGTGACAATTGGGTGGGGGCCCGCAGTGTGGCGGTTGTCTCGGCAGCGTTCGCTCTTGTTGTGACTTATGGGTTGGCTAGGGAATTTTTGGGGCGAAGCGCCGCGTTTTTGGCGACGCTAATTTTGGCTACGATCCCGCTATTTTTTCGTCACGCCAAGAATGCAGTCCCGGATATGACCCTTAATTTATTTATTGTTCTTGCTTTGACTTGTGCCTGGAAATTTTTTCAGAATCCTAATCAGTTGAAGTATCGTTGGGGATTTTTTGTCTGTTGCGCCTTGGGATTCTTGATTAAGGGCTTTGCCGCGCTGGTCATTCCCCTTTTAAGTGTGCTTGTTTTCGCTTTGTTGAGTGGTCGAGTTCAGTTTTTGAAGAAATTCAATTATCCACTCGGTATTCTCATCATCATTCTATTGATTGCGCCTTGGTTTATCTATATGGTGGCCCGTCATGGGGAAGTGTATTCCGATTATGTGTTGAAAGCGGAAACCATGAATCGACTGGTGTCGGAAGCGCCGCTACCTTGGTGGCAGAAATTCCCACAAAGTTTCTTCGCTAATAGCACTTTTTATTTTAAAAATATTTTTTCTTATTTCGCGCCTTGGTCCGCATTTGCGGTGATTGCGGTGCCGTGGGCCATGCTTTGGGGAACACGGGATCCCCAGCGTCGGGACGCGCTTTTGTTTCATTTAGTCTGGATGTGGGTGGCTTTTTTGTTTTTTTCGTCGATATTTACCCGGATCAATCATTTGGTTTTGGTATTAACCACTCCCTTTGCGATCATCCTGGCAACTTTCTTGGTTGAGTCATTTGAGCGGAATTCTGGGGGGGCAAGGATTCTGTCAGCTCTTAAAAAATTCTTCGCGTTGCTACTGATCGCGTTGGGTTGTTTGGGCTTTGTATTTTTAAGGGTTTTTCTGGCTGGACAATCTTGGTGGTGGGGTGTTCTTCTGGGGGCCGTATTACTTCTTTGTGCCGTTGTTATCATCGCTAATCGGCGACCTATCGTTGCGCCTATGTGTTTAGGGTTATTTTTGTTAAGCTGTTTGGCTCAGTACGGTTTAATGTCGGATTTGGGATTGACTTCCTTATCCGTGTTGCAACGTTTTGCTAAAGCCATTGAAGAGCAGCCCGCCACGGCGAAGCGAGTGCTGGGCGTTGCCAGTCATGATATTCATGAGAAAGAATGGCAGGTCTATTTTTCGGAACAGATTCAGAAAGTGGGGACTGAGGAAAGCGCTGAGACTGAAGAAGGCATTCGGTCGCTTTTAAATTCCGAGGGTACTGTGTATTGTTTGATTTTGAAAAGAGATTGGGAAAAATTTCGGGAATCAGCATTCCCTGCTACAATGGAAGTCATCCACGAGGATTTAATTTTTAAGCGTCGTATTAAGGTCGATGATGCTTTCTTTGTCGCATTGAGGCAGATGGATCGTTCACGTGTTAGGGAATATTTTTTTGAACCCATCATGTTAGTCAAAAGAGGAAATTCATGACGGAGTATTCTTTTGTTATCCCGGTTTACAACGAGGAAGAATCGTTGCCGGTTTTGTTTCAGGAAATCAAGAAAGCAATGTCTCCGCTGGGAAAGTCGTTCGAAGTCATCTTTGTGAATGATTGCTCGACAGACCGATCTCCAATCATTTTAGCAGAATTTATGCGTCAGGAACCGCGCGTAGTGCGGGTCATCACGCTGACGCAACGTAGCGGTCAAACGTACGCCATGAAACAGGGGGTCAACGCGGTGCAGGGAAAGATCGCGTTTACTTTGGACGCCGATTTGCAAAATGATCCCGCCGATGTTCCAAGATTGTTGGAAAAAATGAAGGAAGGTTATGACGTGGTATGCGGCTGGAGAAAGTCTCGGATGGATAAGCCCCTAAAAATGGCGTTGTCGAAATTTGGGAATGTCCTGCAACGAATTTTTTCTGGATTGAAAATTCATGATGTGTCTTGTACTTTACGGGCGTACAAGCAGGAATGCTTGAAAGACATTGGATTGGATTGGGAAGGGCAGCACCGATTTATTCCTTTGATTTTATCGAAACGAGGCTATAAAATTGGTGAAATCGTTTCTAATCACCGCGTGCGTAAATTCGGTCAAACGAAGTATAATCATCGGCGTATTTTTAGGGTGGTGGCCCATTTTATTAAAATTTTGACGGCGAAATATTGATATGAAATGGGACTTGTGGTTGGTTTTAGGTTTTGTCGGGCAGTTGGTATTTAGCATGCGTTTTATCGTTCAATGGATCTGTTCGGAACGAAAGAAAAGAAGTTATGTGCCCTTGATCTTTTGGTATTTTAGTTTGGGAGGAGGGATTATTTTGCTTGTTTACTCCATCCATCGAAAAGATCCGGTATTCATCGTGGGGCAGGTCAGTGGGTTAATTGTTTATGTTCGTAATTTGATGTTGATTTATCAGCATAAGGCGGCTCAAGAGCCGGATTTGCAGGATGATTTGAAAAATCAAGCAGCGGTTTCTGGCTAATTAGGGTTACTTTAAAGGAGTCTACCTATGAAAAAAGCGGTTAGTTTTGGGATGATGGGATTAGTGTTAGTTGCTATCGGAGTTGTGTCCGGGGGGTGTTCTTCTACGCCTAAAATTACTCGGACTGAAGTGGATCAACCGGTTGATTTTAGCGGTCGGTGGAATGATACTGACGCGCAGTTGGTAGCTGAAGAAATGATCAAGGATTGTTTGGCGCGTCCATGGTTGAATAAATTCAATGAAAAAAATAGCCGTCAGCCGGTGGTGATCGTTGGGACGGTGAATAACCGCAGCCATGAGCATATCGACGCTCAGGTATTTATCAAAAATTTAGAGATGAACTTGTTGAATGCCGGTCAAGTCGACTTTGTGGCGGCAAAAACCGAACGCGGCGAAGTGCGAGAAGAGCGCGAAGATCAAAATACCGCCGGATATACGGACCCCGAGACCATCACGCCCAAAGGGAAAGAGACTGGCGCCGATTTTATGCTGCAGGGCAGTATGCATTCGGTTAAGGATGAGATTAAGGGAAAGTATGTGATTCTTTATCAAATTAATTTGGAATTGGTGGATTTGGCAACTAACCGTAAAACGTGGATTGGCCAAAAGCAAATTAAGAAAATCGTCGAAAAAAGTAAATATTCGCTTTAATTGAGAAAATTATGACGTTAGTTAGCTTAAGGCCGGATCATTCGTTCCTTGCCGGGATGAGGATCTGGCCTTTAGTCTTTATGTTTTTGGGCGCCGGTTGTGCTTCTGCTCCACCGATGATCCAGCCTCAGGTTAATGGTTTGGTGGTCGCGAATCGTTTGCCCCAAGCTATTCGAGTGATCGAGAATCAGTCTCAGGCTTACGGGCCGAATAATGAATTATTATTTAACCTTGATCGAGGGATGGTTTATCATCTGGCCGGACAGTATCGTGAGAGTATCAACAGTTTTGAGCAGGCAAAGACGATTGCGGATAATTTGTACACGACATCGCTTTCCAAATCCGGATTGGCTTGGCTAAGTAATGATTATGTTACGCCTTATCGCGGAGAAGATTTTGAGCAAGCGATGTTGCATATTTTTCAGGCACTGAATTTTGTGGCGCTGGGGGAAATGGACGAAGCGTTGGTGGAGGCCCGGCAAGTCGATGCCAAATTAACGTTACTCAACAGTCAGTATCCGCCGGATCAACGCAATGTTTATCGAGAGGACGCGTTTATTCGGCTGATGATGGGAATTATTTATGAAGTGTCGGGAACACCGGATGATTTAAATGATGCGCTGATTTCTTATCAGAAAGCTTTGGCGATTTATCAGCAGGACTATGGGGCAAATTATGAGACGCCGGTCCCGGTCATTTTAAAAGAGAATCTTGTGTCGCTGGCGCACTATTTGGGTGTTTCGCTGGATGGAGCGTCAACTCAACTTTTGTTGAATATGAAACCTCTTTCGGTTCCGGAACGAAGGCGAAAAGCCGAAGTCTATGTGGTGCAGTACAACGGGTTATCACCGATTAAAACTCAAAGCTCTTATCCTGCGCCGTATGACGGATATGTGACAAAATTTGCTTTTCCTAAATTTAGAGAGCGTTTTTTTGAAGGGAAGAAGTTTAAACTATTGGCGCGATCCGCGGGACTAGAAGTTGGTCAGTCTTGGGCCGATTTGACTCAGGACATCGCGCGCATCGCGCAGAAGAATTTGGAGAATCATCGTATTCGGCTTTATGCCAAAGCTGCATTGCGCCCTTTGGGTAAATTTGCGTTGGCGAAAAGTCAGGAAGACCAAGTGCGAGATGGTCTCGGAGATCAGGCGGTGGGGTGGTACAAGGCGGCTACCAGTTTGTATAATGTTTATTCAGAGCAGTCAGATTTACGTAGTTGGCAGACACTTCCCGCGCATATTCATGTCAGCCGCTTGGTACTGGATCCTGGTGAATTTCAGCTGCAGTTGGAGAGTTATAACGAGGAGGATCACCGAGTGGAATCCTTAGATTTAGGAACACTCACGTTGCAAGCCGGCGATAAAAAATTTATGGTTGTTCGGACCGTTAAATAGGAAACGCTCATGCTTAGTATTTCTCAAAAGATTCGAATCGGCTTACGCTGGAGTCATCTTGTCTTTGGCGTGGTTATTATGTGTTACGTCTATTCGCCATGGCATGAGGTGATTGTTTTTCAATGGGTGGTAAAGGCGGTCATTATTCCTTATCTGGGTTTAAGTGGGCTGTGGCTTTGGAAATTTGCCGCGATTAATAAATTATTGCGAATCGGTTGAGGCTGCGACCGAGAGAGTAGGGCGGATTTTGCGATCGCAAAATCCGCCCTAATAATAGTTGCTAATGCTTTAGAAATTCAATAGAATGACCACGGTTATTAAAATTAATTAAAATTATTTATGAAAATCTTGATCGTTGATGATTCGATCTTAGAACGCAAATTATTATCGAATCTATTGAAAAAAAATGGTGTTGAGAGCGAAGTTTTGCAGGCGGAGAATGGGGAAGTCGCCTTGCAAGTCTTAGCCGATAATTTTCAAGACATTGGGCTGATTCTTTTGGATTGGCAAATGCCGGTTATGTCGGGAATGGAATTTATGGAGGGGGTCGTCAAGGTCCCTTCTGTGGCGGGTATCCCGATCGTCATGGTGACCGCTTCGAGTTCAGAAGAGAATAAAAAACAGGCCCAGGAAGTTAACCCCAAATTGGCCGGCTATGTGATTAAGCCCTACAAGCCGGAAGACTTGCTTAGCGTGATTCGCTCATACATAAAGTAATTTTGCTAACCCTTACACCTGGTCATGACCGCAGCTCAGCGAAAAGAAGATAATTTAAGGGCGATGGCGATTGTTCTCGCCGGCGCCGTTCGCAAGGTTTTTGAGAAGCGGGGTGTTAAATTTACTTCCCGTCCCATCCTGGAACGAAAACCGGTCGTGGAATTTATGAAGCGGATGCGGGTTTTCGGCATGGAAAAGTTTCCCAGCCCCACCTATATTTCCACGATAAATTTCTTTATTTCCAAAAAGGAAATGGACAAAAAAGAAGCTCTAGGTGTGATCGCGCTTTATATCGAACAGGATTTTATGGCGCGCTTAATCAAACTGCTTAATTATCCGCAAATTGATGAGGATGATGAAGAGCAAGTTAAAGACGCCGGTGGGGCGATCTGCAATTTAATTGGCGGGCAATTCAAAACTGATTTATCCTTAATGGGTTTTTGGGAGCTGGAGATGTCGCATTTTTCCAGTTATCGCAATAGTGCCGCGATGGGAGTCCCTTTTTATCATAAGGTTTTGGAAAAATTCGAGTTGAGTTTTTATCTTAAAGGCGAAAAACGTTTAGTGATGGAAATTTCCATGGGGCCGATCCCACGCGTCAAAAAAGAAGAGAAGATTATTTAACGATGGTGACTAAAATAGGCATTATATCCGGGCAGATACTTTCCGCACTGGAGCAGGAAAGGCGGACGCTTTCCGTTAAGGAACTCGCTGAGACCCTGCAGGAATCATTGGACGATATCCACTTGAGTTTAGGATGGCTGGTTCGTGAAAAATACATTCGGGTGGAAACCATCCGTAATGAATGCTGGGTCACGTTGGGTAATCAGGTGGACGTGGTGGGTTTTCGAAATCGTTTGTTGGCCTACCAAGATGAATTGGCTCAACAGGATAAGAAGCGGGGGAAATTCGTGAAAGCCGATCAATCACCTGAACCACAACCGGAACTGTCTCAGAAATTCTATGAACTCATTGAACGCTTGCGTTGTGGAGTTTATACCGCAAATGCTCAGGGGGTATTAACGTACGTAAATAAATATTTTTTGGATATTTTAGGTTATAAAGTTAAATCCGAAGTCATTGGCAAGAATTTGTCTCAAGAGTTACAAATTTCTCCTGCGGATTTTCATGCGTTGGTTCGTCAATTGGATGACAAAGGCGAGGTTCAAGATTATGAACTTAAATATGTGCGGGCAGACGGGAAGGTGGTCATTCTGGCCGAAACGCTGCGCGCGGTCAAGGATGCGATGGGGCGCCTGGTCGGCATTGAAGGTTTTATTCGTGATGTCACCGAGAGAAAACATCGAGAGGAATTAGACCGCGTAGAAAGGTTAAAGTTAGAGCATATTCTCAGTTTGCAGGAAGAGATCAGCTCTATTATGAAATTGGAAGATTTGGTGGACTTTGTGGTTACTAAAGCCGTAGATATTTTGGATGTACATCGGTGTTCTTTGATGCTTTTGGATAAAGATCGTAATGAATTAAGCATCAAGGCGGCGGTTGGCATCAACGAGGATATTATCCAACAGACACGGGTTAAACTCGGAGAACAGGTTTCCGGCGTTGTGGCGATGTATGGTGAGCCGATGATGATTAGCGATATGGATGTCGAGAGTCCGCTGCCGCGCAAGAATCGTCCCAGTTATCAGGGGCGGTCTTTTATGAGCGTGCCTATAAAGCTTGAGAAGAAGGTCATCGGGGTCGTTAACGTAACCCATAAAGGAAAAAATAAATCTGAAGTTTTTAATCAAACTGACTTGCGCGTGCTTTCGGCCATCATTCGTCAGACGGCCGTGGCTATTGAAAACGCGGAGTTGTACCGTGAGCTACGCTACCTGTCCATCACGGATCCCTTGACCGGTTTGTTTAATCATCGGCATTTCACAAAAAGTCTAGAACAGGAAATCAAAAGAGTCCGTCGTTACCCGGCACCTTTGTGTTTGCTGATGATAGATGTTGATCATTTTAAAACCTACAACGATACGCTGGGTCATTTGGTCGGAGACCGTATTCTTAAGGAAGTCAGTCAGGTCATCCGTAAAAATTTACGCGAAATTGATGTGGCTTGCCGTTACGGAGGTGATGAGTTCGCGGTCATTTTGGTCGAGACGCGGGTGCATAAAGCGGAAATCGTAGCCAAGAAATTTTTAAAAGCGGTTGAGCAACTACAATTGGAGAAGCCTATTACTTTAAGTATTGGCCTGGCCGCGTTCTCGGAAGGAATGGACCGTCATGATCTCATCCTTAAGGCGGATCGGGCTCTTTATGAATCGAAAAAAGCCGGTCGAAATCGATTTAGCGTCTACGCTTAACTGAGCCAGCGTTTCCTCTCTCCGTAGTACTGCGTATAGGCAAAATAATTCACGTTTTTTAAACTAACAGAGATCAGGTGACGTCACTGATTTCTTGTGTGTCGGAGGGAATCATGAAAATAAGTTTCTTTGGATCAAGAAAGAATCAGCATTCTGCCGTTGACGAAGACCTTCGCCGGATTGGCATCGGTGATTGGGTGGCGTTGTATTACAATCTCTCGTTTGAATATTTGTTTCAGCATGAAACCGATCCCGCGCTGCAAGGTTATGAGCGGGGTGTCGTGACGGAATTTGGCGCGGTGGCCGTAGACACGGGTAAATTCACCGGTCGTTCCCCCAAAGATAAATATATTGTGGAAGAAGTTAGCTCTCAGGATCACGTATGGTGGACTAATAACCGGCCGGACGGGTCGGATAATAAACCCATTAGTCAGGCGACTTGGGACCATCTTAAGGCCATTTCCGTAAAACAACTGACGGGCAAAAAGCTTTATGTGATAGATGGCTTTTGCGGCACAAATCCTGCTACTCGCATTTCAGTACGTTTGGTCACTGAAGTCGCGTGGATGGCGCATTTTTTTAAAAACATGTTTATCCGTCCGGAAGGGGAAGAACTAAAAAATTTCCGTCCGGATTGGACGATCCTTAACGCTTGTAAGACCTCTTGCCCGGATTATGCGAAATATGGATTGCGTTCCGAAGTTTATGTGGCTTTTCATTTGGCGGAGCGCATGACCTGCATTGGCGGCACTTGGTACGGGGGAGAAATCAAAAAGGGTATTTTTTCGATCATGAATTATTTTCTACCCTTAAAAGGAATTGGATCCTTTCATTGTTCAGCCAATAAAGGGGCTAAAGGCGATGTCGCGTTATTCTTTGGTTTGTCCGGAACCGGTAAGACGTCATTATCCACCGATCCGAAGCGTCAGCTGATCGGAGATGATGAACACGGTTGGGACGCGGAGGGGGTTTTTAATTTTGAAGGGGGTTGCTACGCCAAGTGTATCAACCTTTCTAGAGAGAAAGAGCCCGGTATCTATGATGCCATTAAGGTCAACGCATTGCTGGAAAATGTGGTGGTTGATGATATTGGCAAAGTTGATTTTTCATCAGGGAAAAAGACTGAGAACACGCGGGTTTCATATCCGATTTTCCATATCGACAACATTGTCAAACCCGTTTCAAAAGGTGGCCATGCCCAAAACATTATTTTTCTTACCTGTGACGCTTTTGGTGTGTTGCCTCCTGTTGCTAAATTAACCCGCGAACAGGCGATGTATCATTTTTTAAGCGGGTATACCGCCAAAGTGGCTGGGACAGAATTGGGCGTTACGGAGCCCAAGGCTACTTTTTCTGCCTGTTTTGGGAAAGCTTTCTTGATGGTGCATCCTACCAAATACGCGGAAATCCTTGGCCAGAAAATGGATGAGCATGGCGCCCAAGTGTATTTGATTAACACCGGGTGGGTGGGAGGCTCTTACGGTGTGGGGAAACGCATTCCGATTAAAGATAATCGAGTTTGTATTGATGCGATTCTGGATGGTTCGCTAGATCGCGGCGAGTTTGAGATTATGCCGGTATTCAATTTGCGTATTCCCAAATACGTTTTGGGCGCGCAAAGCGCTTTAAATCCTCGAGATTCTTGGGCGGACAAAGCGGCTTATGACGCGACGTTGCGTAAATTGGCGGCGATGTTTGTGGACAATTTTCAGATATTCACCGATACTCCGAAGGGGAAAGCACTTCTTACGGCTGGTCCACAACTCACGTAGAGGATAACCTTGTATTCAGATGCTTCCGCCCCCGGGTCAGTTCTGGTTCGGGGGCGTTTGTTTTTCTGTTTTGGAAGTTTTCCGGAAATTTTTTTTGTGCTACAATACGTTCCACATCATCAACATAGAGACGGGGAGATACCATAATGGCCAACGCATCAAAAAAGAATTTCACCATCTGTTTTGTTGTTTTCTGTGTGGTTCTTATTGTCGCCATCAATTATTTTAAACAGCAGCTGGCCCCCAAGGTTCTGGTCAGCAATCAAGAGCGTTCTAAGGGTTCGGCGGCAGCTCCCGTAAAAATTACGGAATACATGGATTTTCAGTGTCCTGCGTGCGCGCGGGGCGCCATTATGATCCGTCAATTTATGGCCGCTTATCCAGATAAGTTATTCGTAGAAATGAAACATTTTCCTTTGGAACAAATTCATCCTCACGCCGTACGCAGTTCCCGTTATGCTGAGTGCTCCGCTCGCCAGGGAAAATTCTGGCCCATGCATGATGTTTTAGTGGATAAGCAAAATGATTGGAAAGGGATGGTCAATGCCGATGTCTACTTCCAGCAGGTCGCCAAAGATATTAAACTGGATTTCTGGAAATTAGAATCCTGTTTGACCGATGACAGTATAAAAAATTTTATTATGGCGGAGAAAACCGAAGGAGAAGCCCGTGGGGTCCAGTCCACGCCCACGTATTTCATTAACAATGAGATGGTGGTGGGAACGAAGTCTTTGGAAGAGAAGTTAACCAAATTGATTGGAGCCTTGCCATCCAAACCTTAATCGTCTTTCGTTTGTTAATTGGGTTGCTTTTTGTGGTCTCAGGGGGAGAGAAGGTCCTGAGTCCGTATCAAAACTTTTTGTATGTTGTCCAGAATTATGAAATGCTGCCAACTCTGGGGGAAGAACTGGTGGCGCGCCTATTCCCTTGGATCGAATTATTTTTAGGCCTTTTTCTATTGTTGGGTTTATGGCTTCCTTGGGCCTTACGCGGAACCGCGCTCATGCTCCTAACCTTTTTGGTCGTGGTGGGCCAAGCGATGTTAAGGCAATTACCTATCGGAGAATGCGGGTGTTTTGGTAAGTTGATTTCTTTACCGCTGCATGTGGTTTTTATTAACGACAGTGTTATGTTGATCTTGATCGGGCTGATGTTGTGGCGGCCGCAGGCTGTGGCGAAATGTAGTCTCGATCATTATTTTTCCAGAACAGTAAAATCGTGATGAGATTTCTGGTTGGGGCTGGGTTATTTATTATGGGATTAACTTCTTTCGCTTTTGGTCAAACGCCCATCAAAGAGCCCAACGTTGCCGGCCAGTTCTATCCGGATAACGCGAAAGAATTAGCCTCCGAGATTGAGACCCATTTTGCGCTTTCCTCTCAGAAAGAATTGCAATCACCCGTAGAAGTCATGATCGCTCCTCACGCCGGTTACTTTTTCTCAGGCGGGGTCGCGGCGTATAGTTTTAAAGCGATTGCCCACAAGGCCTACAAGACGATCGTTGTTATTGCCCCGAGTCATTTTTTTCCTTTTGAAGGAATCTCCGTTTGGCCGCAGGGTGGGTTTAAAACGCCGTTAGGGATCGTGTCGGTGGATGAAGAATTCGCCAGCCAACTATTAAAAGCCAGCCCGAAGTTTCAAAACATCCCAAAAGTTTTTGACCGGGAGCACGCCTTAGAAGTCGAACTGCCTTTTTTGCAACAGACTTTTAAGGATTTCAAAATTGTTCCGATTTTGATGGGTCAACCCAATGTTGAGGTCTGCCAGAATTTGGCGCGAGCGCTCGATCAGATTATCGGAAAGCGCGATGATGTTTTGATTGTGGTCTCTACCGATTTGTCGCACTATCACCCCGATGAGGTGGCTCGCCAGATGGATCAGCGTACTTTAGAGGCGATCGCAGCCCTTAAATCCGATGATTTTTGGCAGGAAAATTTAACCGGAACTATGGAAATGTGCGGGTTTACGGGTGTCATGACCGCGTTGCTGTACGCGCAATTAAGGCATTTAAAACCGGAAGTGCTTAAATATGCCAATTCTTCGGAGGCGTCGGGAGATAAGAATCGGGTTGTTGGTTACAGCGCCGTTGCTTTTTCTCGCGATGCAACGTCTGGCGCGGTTGACAAAGATTCGGATCTTGACGCGGCCTTAGCCAGCCATCAGAAAAAACGTTTATTGCAGATTGCTCGGGAGACTGTGCAGACTTTTGTGACGACGGGCAAAGTTCCGAATGTGACGGAAGATGACGCGCGTCTAAAAACCAGGGAAGGCGCTTTTGTGACTTTGCGTAAACATGGCGAACTACGGGGTTGCATTGGACACATTATCGGTCGACAGCCGTTGTATCAAACGGTCCGCGATATGGCCGTCGCCGCGGCTTCACAGGATTCGCGTTTTGATTCGGTATCGGTGGCGGAATTATCAGACCTAGAAGTGGAAGTTTCCGTCTTGTCCGTACCTCAGGTCATCACCAATCCGAATGAAATCGAGCTAGGTAAACATGGGGTGATTGTCAGTCAGGGGCCTTTTCGCTCCGGCCTATTTTTGCCGCAGGTCGCGACCGAAACCGGTTGGGATAAAGAAACATTTCTTTCCGTTCTTTGTACTCAGAAAGCGGGGCTACCCGCGCAAGCCTGGAAAGATCCCAAGACCCGCTTGGAGATTTTTACAGCCGATGTGTTTTCTGAGAAAGACGTTCCCTAGCGACGCCTATGAGTGAATCCGCCCGCCCGGTATCCCGCATACACAAACTTCGCAACTTCGGTATTTCTCTTTTTGTCATTCTTTGGACGCTTTACTTTCACTATCACTCCGTTCGGCATTTTTATCTTGAGCCATGGTTGCAGCGGTCTTTGCCGGCGCCAAAATGGCTGTTCCCGCCGGCCGGCTGGATTATGTTTTATAACGTGAATTATTCGTATGGATTCGCTGAAGTTTACGGGATAAAAGAGAAACGTTTGGAGAAAATTGATCCGCATTTAATCCTTAGAACGAGAGCGGTCGGCTATGACAATATTAAACGCAATGTGTTGACCATGGTGTTGACGCCAAGTCTCAAGGAGCCGTTTTGCGGTTTTCTGAAAAAACGCCTTCCGCATTATGAAGGCTATTGGGTCACATACGTGCAGTATTCCGATTTAAAGAATCATCCCCAGCAGGCGTATCGGCAGCTGGTTTACGAGTGTCGCTAATGAAGAAACTGTGGAATCGATTATTTTTGGAGGAACGCCCGTCGCTAGGGTTGGCATTTTTTCGCATCGCCGCCGCGCTGACTGTCGGGTTGCACGTGATTCCATCCTTCTTTCATCTGGGCGATAATTATTTTGCCGGAGCCCTGAAGGAGATAAACCCTAATTTTTTTCCGGTGGGGGCGATACGCTGGGTTCAGTCTAGTCCCGATATCGTGGTGGGAGGGATGGTCGTCGTTTTTCTGGTTGCTTGGTTTTGTTTTTTGATTGGTTTTCTGACCCAAGCCAGTTGTATCGTGCTGCAATTGGCCAGCTATTATTTCTACGCGTTAAATTCTTTTCATATCGGGACGCTGTCCTGGGACATTCTGCTGGTGACCATGTTTTTGTTGTGTTTAACTCCTTACCCGGGGGATTATTTCTCGATTGATGCGTTGCGTGGTGCTGACCCTAATGCTTATCGCCGGATGCGGCCGATTTTTATTCAGCGGCTGTTGCAAATGCAAATCGCGTCCACTTTTTTTTATACCGCGCTTTATAAAGTGACCGCGCAGGGTAATTGGTTGACCGGAAACCCGATCCACGCGCTGATGAATTATCCTCCTGAGGGGGTGACGAAATGGTTTCTTTTGAAGGAATACTTAGCCGTACATCCGGATCTTTGCTACGGGATTGGATTATTGATTGTCGTGATTGAACTGTTGATGCCGGTATTGCTGTTTTGGCCGAGGACAAGACAGAGCGCGATAATACTTGGTTTTTTGTTCCATGTCGGTTTGGTTTGGACACTGGATGTGCCGACCATTTTCTTTTTTTTGTTCCCGGCCCAGTTGCTGCTTTTTATTAATTCTAAAGATATCGTCAATTGGATTGAAATCCAACGTCAAGAGAATGCCCGCTTACGTCTCTGGCATTTGTTGTATGACGGCCAGTGCCATTTTTGCCGCAATAGCGTGCGCCTGTTAAAAACGATGGATATGTTCAACGTCGCGGAGTTGATTAATCTTCACGATGTACCTGATTTCTCTGCAGATTTTCCCGGGTTGACTCGCGAGGCCGCCTTAAGTCAGATGCATCTGGTTGATGGGCAAGGGAGGGTATTTGCCGGCTTCGCGGCGTTACGCAGACTGTCTTGGCGGATCCCCATGCTAACGATGCTGATGCCGTTGTTATATTTCCCTGGTACGGGAATTGTCGGGCCCTGGGTGTATGGTTGGGTTGCAAAAAACCGATATGTGTTTCACGCTAATTCTGTTTGCGAAAACAACGCTTGTTTCCGTCGTTCCATAAAAAAGTAAAGATTCGTTTTGGTTCATCCCCACTTCGTAGTACGATACATTGAATTTAAACTTAAGGAATTTATGCGGAAAAAAATAATATTTCTTTTTGTATTTTTGAACACGCTAGCTTTGCTTTCAATGGGTGGCGCTAAGGCGTATGTTTCGGATAATTTGATTGCTTCTAACAACGGCCAAAGCAAAGAGTTAACTCAAAAAGTGGCGCTGATGTATGAAGAAGCCAATCAGTATTTTATGGCCAATCAGCAAGAAGAGGCGCTGCGACTTTTTAAGAAAATAGAAAAACTCCTTCCCGATTATAAATCCACGCGAAATTACATAACTTTCTTAACGGCAAAGAAAACGGAGAACGTTCGTCTGGCCGAGGCGCGAGCGATTGTGTCTCCCCCCAAGGAGCGCGTTAGTGTCGCGCAGGCAGAAAATTTGGCCGAGTCTGTTCGTCGAGAAAAACAACAATCCTTGAGCGCTCTGCCATCGGCTGACGTAGAGGTAACGTCTCCAGAGCCAGCTCCGGTGACGACGATGTTTCCTTCAAATTCGTCCGCTGACGCTGGTCACCCAAATTCAGATTCGGCCATGAACGCTACCTATGTCCAGGCAAGTTCGCGAAAAAATGAATTGGTTCAGGAAAGCGCTGAATTGCAAAAGGATTTTTACCGAGGCATCGCTAATCTGTATGAGCGCGGAGAAAAATATTTCAATGAAGGAAGATTAGGGCAGGCGCGACTCATTTTTGATCAGATTAATGAACTGGCTCCCGGTTTTAAACAAACGAATTCTTATTTGGAAAAGCTGGCTAACGCAAGTTGGGATGATGATTTAGATTTGCCGGCGGCCGTATCTTGGACCGATACTGTCGGCGCTCAGCCATCCGGAAAGAAAGTTTCGCGTTTTGATTTGGAGAGTCTTTATGCTTATGCTGTTCATTTGTATCAAAGTGAACGATTGGTGGATGCTAAGCAGAAATTTATCGAGGTCGCTGAGATTGATAAGGATTATAAGTTGACCCAACGCTATTTAGGATTGTTAGGTGCTCGCTCTCCTGATAGTGTGCCGGAGGTAACTGAAATGCCAGAAACACCTGCGGATCTTTCGGGAGATCCGCGCGCCCAAAAGCGGGCTCTGAAGGCTCGACAACGTGAGGAAAAATTGGCGCAACAGCAGAAGATGCGCGATGAGAAGAAAGCGCGTAAGGAAGCTCTGAAGGCGTTAAATCAGGAAGAGATGAAGAAAGAGTTGGATGATCTGTATGTCGAGGCGATCCAGCTTTTTGGAGAGCGAAAATTTGATGAGTCAGAAAAACGATTTAATCAAGTGCTCTTAATCAAGCCGGGATACAAGAATTGTCATCATTATTTGAAAATGATTGTGGGAGAAAGGGCGTTGACGCGTCCCTCTCAGGACTAAGGGAGGATTAAGATGAAAAAGATACTGCTTGCCATTTTTTTGTTGTTGCTGTTGGGTTCGCCGCTGGCCATAGCTCAGCCGCCATCTGATATTGAACTGAGTTTCAATCAGGAGTCAAAAGTTCTTTCGATAAAAGTCCTGCATGTTTCGCAACGTAACCGAGATCATTATATTCGTCGGATTTGGGTGTATTTGAACGATCAAGAAGTCGTTAAGGACGGTTTTGCCGCTCAGGAACCTTGGGGAATCGCACACGATGTCAAAGTGGAAGCGAAGTCAGGTGATGTGATTCGCGTGGTGGCCAAGTGTTCCAAAGCCGGCGAGACGACACAGACTTTGCAAATTCCGTAAGGGTTTGTAAATTTCTTTTTTTGAATTTTTTGTTTTTGGCATTATTAATCTTTTTTCCCTCGTCGCTTGACGCTCATCAAGATTTTATGACCCAGCCAGCCTTGAATCGCCTTTCGCAAGAAAAAAGTCCTTATCTTTTGCAGCACGCGGAGAACCCCGTTGATTGGTATCCTTGGGGACCGGAAGCTTTCGCCAAAGCTAAAAAAGAAAATAAACCGATACTGTTATCTATCGGTTATTCCACGTGTCATTGGTGCCATGTCATGGCGCATGAGTCGTTTGAGAATCCTGACATCGCGCGTTTGATGAATGAATATTTTGTTGCGATTAAAGTGGATCGCGAAGAACGACCGGACATTGATCAGGTTTATATGACCGCGGTGACCGCTTTAAGCGGGCAAGGAGGCTGGCCGCTCACCGCTTTCTTAACACCCGACCAGAAGCCGTTTTACGGCGGAACCTATTTTCCTCCTGAACCGAAATGGGGATCTCCGGGATTTCGTCAAGTTTTGGAATCTATTCATTCCGCCTGGGTCAATCAGCCCGAACAGGTTTCTAAATCCAGCGCGTCACTCCTTAAGTTTTTGCAAGAACAAGCCAAGCCAACTCCTGCCGCTGAACCGCTCGGGCGGGATGTCCTGACTGCCGCGTATTCAACCTTCGTCGCTAATTTTGACGAACGTTATGGCGGATTCGGGTCGCACCCTAAGTTTCCTTCGGCGCATAATCTATCCTTTTTATTGCGTTTTAGTCAGGGATCAGCGAAATCTGAAGCGCAAGCTATGGCCGAACTAACGTTACAGGCTATGGCGAAAGGCGGTCTCTATGACCACTTAGGCGGCGGGTTTCATCGATATTCAACGGATGAAAGATGGCATGTTCCACATTTTGAGAAAATGTTATATGACCAAGCCACGCTGGTCATCGCGTATTTGGAAGCGTATCAGTTGACTGGCTTGCCAGCGTATGCTCGGGTGGCTCGAGAGGTGCTGGATTATGTCGCGCGGGATTTGCGATCGCCGGAAGGGGGCTTTTTTAGCGCGGAAGATGCGGATAGTTTGCCGGTAGAAAATGGACACGAGAAGAAAGAGGGCGCTTTTTACATTTGGAGCGCCAAAGAGCTAGATGCTTTGCTGGGCAAAGACGCGATCGTTAATAAATATTATTTTGGCGTTGAACAAGAAGGGAACGCACTTTCAGATCCGCATGGAGAATTTATTGGTCAAAATATTCTTTTTGTCGCGCGAACCGTCGAGCAAACGGCACAATTTCTAAATTTGGAGGTGGCGGAAGTTGAGGCGGCGCTGACTCGTTCGAAGCAACTTCTTTTCTTGCATCGCCAGCGACGTCCCCGGCCGCACCTGGATGATAAAGTATTGACGGATTGGAATGGGTTGATGATTTCCGCGTTTGCGTTGGGCGGTCGGGTGCTGGACGAGTCTAAGTATACGGACATTGCTGAGGCGGCGGCGAAGTTTGTTTTGAGCAAATTGTTGAAGCCGGATGGGGAACTGTTGCATCGCTACCGCGATCAGGAAGCGGCGATTAGAGGCACATTGACGGATTATGCTTTTTTGACGCAGGGTTTGCTGGATTTGTATCCGGCCACCCTGAATGTGACCTACTTAACTCAGGCGATCGCCTTAACCCACCGTCAGGTGACTTTATTCTGGGACGCTGCGGCGGGAGGTTTTTTTATGACAGCGCAGAACGCCGAGCCATTGATTATTCGGCAGAAAGAAGTGTACGACGGGGCTCTGCCATCGGGTAACTCGGTGGCCGCGCTTAATTTGTTACGGTTGTATGCGCTCACGCTGAATTCTTTTTGGCGTGATAAAGCTGATGCGACTCTTGAAGCTTTCGCGGCTCCTGTTCGGCAACATCCCGCTGGTTATGGTCAAATGTTGATGGCTTTGGATTATAAATTGGGACCATCTCGGGAAATTGTGCTTTCCGCGAAAGACATGAATCCGGAAGTAAGAACATGGTGGCATTTTTTAATGACGGGATTCTTTCCGCGTACGGAATTTCTTTTTTATGATCTTTCGGCTCAAGGATCCGCTTCGTTAGTTTCGCTAGCGCCTTTTGTTAAGGATCAACCTCCCTTAGAAGGGCGTCCCACGGTTTACGTCTGTGAAAACCACGTTTGTCAATTACCGGTTCAGGGTTTAGAGAAGTTACGTCAGGTATTGATGAGCCCTCAACCGTAAAGAGAGCCAAAGCCTTCCCGAAAGTTAAATTTGTGCTTTTGGGGGATTTCAGTTATTATTGAACCGGAAATTTCAAATCAACTTTTTAAAGCTGACTCCATTGATAAGGAATCAAATAGGATATGGAAAAACTCCTCGGTGGTATTCTCATCGCTGTCATTGTTCTCGGTTTTGGCACGGCTTTCTTGAATGACCCTGAATTTGCTAAACAATTTTCATTGCGGAACATTTTGACGTCAATCGGAATTTTTCGGGCTGATTCGGATCGTCAGGAACTAGTCAGTAGATCTCGAACCGATGTCACCCAGTTTATGGAGCGCTACAAAGATATCGTGGCCCAGCAGCAAACCATGATGGAAACCCTCAAGGATCGTAATGATCAAATATTAGAAGATTTACAAAGTCGCCTGGAGCAGAGCCGCCAGCAGCAAGCCCAGACTTCTGACGCGACACAAAACCTCGCCCGCCGCTGGGAAGATACCGTTGCTCACACTAAAGCCATGAATGATCAGTTGCTACAAAATATGAAAGACCAAATGGTTTCTAATATGTTGGCACGCGAGGGGCGGGTTGATCCGCAGGAATTAATGCAGCGACAGAATCAAGTCCTGGCGGATACTCAGCAACGGATGAGTCAGTTAATGGATAATATGCGCGATAAAATGGAACAGGTGGAAGAGACCCGCCAGTTGATCAAAAATTCGGAAGCCATGTGGCAACGTCAACGAGAAGTAATTCAGGAAATCAACAACCGCAACGAGCAGTTAATGCAGGACATTCAGTATAAAATGGCTGAGCAGCGTCAGCGCAATGAGGACGCTATGGCCGCAGTGCGTGAGAAACAAGAGCAGACCACTCAGCGAAATCAGGACCAGATGGAGCGCCTTCAGCGGGACCGAGAGCGGTCCGAAGACATGCAGCGCCGGCTTCGTGACCAGATTGAGGCCCAGCGGGCACGCGCTGGCTATTAGGTTTTACCCACCCCGACGATTATTCCTGCTTGCGGTCAACGTAGCTTGACCAAACAACCCTTGAATTCTCATTGAAAAAAGTTATCATAAACGCGTTAACTTTATAATTCCATAAAGGAGCGGTCTTATGAAAGCGTTAAAGATCATTTTTCTGGTGGTGATAGTCATCATTGTTTTGGGAGGAGTAGGTGCATGGCTTTTTGTTAAGAATTTTGATTTGAACAAGTATAAGCCGCAGATTGTAGAGCAGGCGAGCAAGGCCTTCGGACGTCCTGTCCAGATCGGCGATTTAAAGTTAAATCTATCCGCCGCGCAAGGTGTTGCTTTAGGGGTCAGTGGGTTTAGCGTTGAAGACTTACCTGCCTTTCAGCAAGGCAAATTGCTGCAAGTGGAATCAGTACAGGTCGGCGTGGATGTACAGCATTGGCTACAGACCAAAGAGGTTCGCGTCACAAAAATTCTGATTCATAAACCGGTGTTGAATTTAGTAAAGAATGAACAGGGGCAATTAAACCTCGAGTCGTTGGGGAAATCTGAAAAGGCACCTGCGGGGGATGTCAGTGGTGTTTCGGCTCCATCTACCACTAGTCCTAGCGCCGCATCAGTATCTCAGCCTATTCCTAAATTTGTGGTCAATCAGATTGCCATTACTGAGGGAAGCATTGCCATCTTAGATCGCAGTCCTGGGGGCGTCAGCTTGCAGGTCCAGCCGTATCAATTAACCGTCAACAATTTTACCCTGGGTCAGCCGTTTCAGGTGGATCTGAAGGCCGCGGTCCTGAGTGGTTCTCCCAATATTCAGGTTACCGGGTGGGTCACACTTGACGAGGCTAAACAGGCCGCGACACTTAAAGACATTCATTTTTCAACTGATCTCGCGTTATTTAAACTATCGGAAGTCGAGAAGTTGTTATTGAGTTTCGGGACTGGAGCCTCACTCCCTAAAGAATGGGCCGGGCAACTCTCGGTTTCTATTCCTGGGGCGGTGGTGGGCGCTAAGGGGCTCGAAGGCTTTAGCGCAAACGGTACATTGACCAATGGTAAAGTGGCCTTAAAGGAGTTGGCTGTTCCGATTGAAAATGTGGCGGCGGAGTTTTCTGCGACGACCGAAACAGTTGATTTAAAAAATCTTACTCTCTCGATAGCAGGTGGCCAGGTCAAATCGCAAGCCATTGTTAGGGATTTTCTAACTGATCCTAAATTTGATTTAGAGAAAAAGATTACGGATGTTTCCATCGGTGATCTGATTGATCAGTCCGCTCAGCCAGCTAAATTTTCCGGGAAATTATCTGGTCAGTTTAAAGGAACCGGTCAGGGGAAAACGCCAGATGCCTTGCAGACTTCTTTGGTCGGTAACGGCGCTTGGAGTGTGGCCGAAGGGAAATTGATGAATTTGAATGTGCTAAAAACCGTATTGAGTAAGATTTCGATGATTCCTGGTTTAGTGGAAAAAGTGGAGCAAAATTTACCGGAAAAATATAAGGAAGTTTTGAATCGACAAGACACGTTGTTGTCTAAAATTGAAGTTGAGTCGAGCGTTCAGTCCGGTAGGATTAATCTTAGTAAAGCGCAGATTATGGGCGAAGGCTTCGCTTTGGCGGCTGAAGGGAGTGTTGGCTTTGACCAAACGGTGGCGTTAAATGCGGCGATGTTTATTCCCGAGGATTTAGCCGCCGCTATGATCGCGGCCGTTCCGGAGTTGGACTACGTTAAGGAAGAATCGGGGCGTATCCGTATCCCGGTTGAGATTAGTGGGAAAGCAAATGCTTTAGTGATTGCTCCGGATTTGGATTATTTAGGTAAGCGATTGATTGTCAACAAGGGACGGGAAGAATTAAATAAGGTGCTGAATAAAGTTTTGGGTGGGGAGGAAGAATCCGCCCCCCAAGGATCAGTCCCTGGGGACGCACGCCCGGCGGGGGCTGAGGGTAATGCTCCCACGGATGCTTCTGCTCCAGCGGATGACCAGCCTCTGGAAAAGAAATTATTAAATAACGTGTTAGATTCCATATTTAAATAAATGGCTGGGGTATGGAAATAAGGTTTAAGGGTAAGTCATTTAAATTACTTCGTACAGAGCGATTGTTGCCTAACGGTCAGCGAGTCCAGGTGGACATGATTGATCATCCCGGAGCGGTCGTGATTGTTCCTGTGCTGGCCAAAGATAAATTGGTATTATTGCGTCAGTATCGAGTGACGATGGGGCAATTTCTCTATGAACTGCCCGCCGGGACGTTAAAGCCGGGTGAGGCGCCCCAGCTTTGTGCCCGTCGAGAGTTAACGGAAGAAACTAATTTTAGGGCGCGTGGAATAAAGAAATTGGGGTGCATTATCCCTGTCCCCGGGTATTCTAACGAAATCATCCATGTTTTCTTGGCTACCGGGTTGACTCCCGCCTTAGGACATCCGGATGCGGATGAAATTCTAGAGCCGTTGATCCTGAACCGTTCTCAGATTAGGAAATTATTCAAAACCAACCAGATTTGCGATGCTAAGTCCATTTGTGGTTTGGTGATGGGAGGATGGATATAAAGATGGCCGCGAAAACTGCTTATCCACGGACCCGCAATATTTATGATCCGCACAGTGCTAGTCCGTATCGCCTGAGCCGGTCTCGGTTGGAGAATTTTGTGAATTGCCCACGGTGTTTTTATTTAGACCGGAGGCTGGGCATAGAGCCGCCCTCTATTCCGGCCTATACGCTGAATTCGGCTGTCGATGAATTGCTGAAAAACGAGTTTGATATTTACCGAGTTCGGCAAGAAATTCATCCTCTCATGAAGCAGTATGGTTTAGATTTGGTCCCGCTTCGACATCCCATGATTAATGAATGGCGGGAGGTTTTTAGAGGCATTAGTTTTCATCATCAGCCGACGAATATTGTGCTTTTCGGTGCAGTCGATGATCTGTGGGTCAATCCTGGGGGAGAATTTTTTGTAGTGGATTATAAATCAACTTGCTCCGAAGGTCCGATTTCGTTAGATAGCGAATATCGACAAGCTTATAAGCGGCAGATGGAGATTTATCAATGGCTTTTTATCCAAAATGGCTTTTCCGTGTCGGCTACCGGATATTTTGTCTATTGCAACGCGACGAAACGCCGTCCGGATTTTGGTGGCAAATTGATTTTTGACCAGGTTATTCTCCCGTATAAGGGGGACAGTCGGTGGGTGTCTGGGGTGCTGGAAAAAGCCTGGGAATGTTTGCAGTCACCAAAACTCCCTCCGCCAACTGCAGGATGTGAGGCCTGCGGGTATCTAAAGGCCGCTCACCTCGCTTCTGGTGATGAACCGGTTAAGCCCGAAATGCCATTACAACCAGAGCTTTTTTAATTTCTTAAGAAAATTTGCTTGCGTTCCCCAATTTCGTTCGATATACTACACACCTCAAAGATGTTGGAAACTTTAGATTGTGAACACTTTTTGTTTGAGTCATAATCATCTTTAATCAATTTTAAGGAGAAAACTATGGGAATAATTTCCGATGCTTTAAGTAAGCAGTCTGACAGTCCGGAATCACAACCCAAAAGTTCAACGGGCGCGCAGTCTTTCAAAACTCCTCCGTCCACTACGGACAAAAAAAGCGTGGCTTCAACTCAGGTAGCTAATGTCGCGGGGATTATTCTATTCGTCATGATGATTGGCTTGACTGTTTATGCTTTGCGGGAACAAAGAGACATTTATGAAAGTCTATCCCGTTCGAATAAGTTGATGCAGCAGTCAACAGCTGAGCAAGCTGGTTTGTACCAGAATTATGTTTCCCTTTATCAGAAGAAAGAGTCGGAATTAGATCGTATTTCGCGAGAACTTGCGGTAGCGCAGCAGTCATTAAACCAAACTCAGTCACTGGTCGCGGATTTGCGGAATACCAACCAGTCTCTGGAATCGCAAATGGTCGCTTTGAAAGAAGCTGCCGCTGCTTCTGCGGCTAGCCTGAATGCCCAGGCGGGAGAGATTTCGGATAAAATTAAGACGAGCTTAGACGCTAATGAAGTTAAAGCCTTGCAAGACATCAAGGCGGCTTCGGACGGCCAAGCAATGATTGATAGTTTTAAAGAAAAAATTAAATTCGTGAAACAGAAAATTTCTGAAATTCGACGCCAAGAAAAATTGATTACCAAAGAGAACCAAAAGCAGTTGGATTTGGTCGCTTTGGAAAATGGCAATCAAGGCTTTTTGGCCAAAGATGGTCAATGGAAAACTGCGGTAGATGGCTCAGCGATTGCCCAGGGGGTAACCCCGGTTTCGGCCGAAGTGCAAACGGCTACGGGTAACAAAGTGGATATTAACGTTCGCTTTATTGAAAAATAGACCACGCTGATGGCTAGAGCGGGGACATTTAAAGTCCATGAGTTGGAAACAGCTCATGGACTTTTTGTTTTTGAATTACATTTGTCTAGGCGGCGACGGTCTTTGTGTATTCAGCTTAGTCGGCAACCGGAAGAAATGGGCGGACTTAAAATGCGGGTTTTGGCACCAGAAGTGATGCCTTGGGAAAAAGTTCAGGCCTTTGTTCTCCGTAAACAGCGTTGGATCAAGGATAAATCAGAGTTTCTTATGCGGCAGCCTGTTCCTATTCAGCGAGCCATTAAAGAAGGAGAGACTTTTTGGTGGCGTGGCCAGAAAATCCCGTTACGCATTTTGCCTTTAGATTCAGGTCGAGCCAAAATTTCGCAGCAGGAAAACGAATTTGTGTTAGAGGTTCCTTTAGATTGGACTGACCGAAAGATCGAAAGAACGGGGAAGAAGTTATTGCTAGAGTGGTATCGTAAAGAGGCCACCCAGTTCTTGCCGCGTCGCTTGCAGGCTTTAGCCCAAACTGTGAAGCTTTTCCCAGATCGCGTATCCGTACGTACTCAGAAAACCATGTGGGGATGCTGTCATACACGCAAAAAAGCCATTTTTCTTAATTGGCAGCTCATCTTGGCTCCGGACGCGGTGATAGATTATGTTATCTTGCATGAATTGTGTCATTTAAAGGTAGCGAATCATTCTCATCAATTTTGGCGCATGGTGGAATCGTTATACCCTGATTATCGGATTTTTCAGATTTGGTTGAAGAATCACCAGGCTGATTTACTAACATTTCTTTCCTAAGTAGAATGAGTGATTGATGCTTGTTGCGTATGATTATTAACGTAAAAGTAATTCCAGGCGCCAAGAAAAATGAGGTTGTTTCGGATGGGGAAGGGTTAAAGGTGCGTTTGTCCGCTCGTCCGGTGGACGGTAAAGCGAATGCTGCGCTGGTGGCGCTCTTAGCCGAGCATTTTGGGGTCAAAAAACGACAGATTGAAATTATAAAGGGTTTGCAATCACGTCGGAAAACAATTAATATAATGGACATTTAGATGTACAAAATATTCTAAAAATATGGATAGTTTAAAACCTGAAGATCAAAAGCTGCTAATGAGCCTGTACCGGCGTGGTGTCATCATGCGTTGGGTGGCGATCGTTTTACTACTGGTGGCGCTTTTGATGGCCGCGGTGATTCTTATCAATCCAACGATGATTTTACCGGCAATTCTGGGAGATTCGAATCAGAAGCGTGGCCTCGTGGAGAATTATTTGCACAACGTTCAAACGCATACGGATCTCGAAAGAGATCTGTTGGAATCTAATTTGTTATGCAGTCAATTTACCTGGGACTCGGTGGTGTTGTTTCACGTTCGGATTGTCAGTATTTTTGCTGCCTATTTATTGGGAGTGGGTGTCTTGAGTGTTTATTTTTCAAGTATTTTGATGAAAATTGGCGATATCGTAAGAAAAATTAAGCAATAATCGAGTGGAGGTCGCGATGCTGGATGAACAAATTATGGCCGATTACAAGCAAGCCATGAAGGACAAGGATGCGGTGAAATCATCAACGTTGAGCTTTTTGCGTTCGCAATTAAAATACGCCTTGATTGAGAAACGCGTTGAGAAACTGGAAGATGCCGATATCGTAACGGTTATTAAAAAGCAGGTTAAGCAGCGGCAGGATTCCATTGAACAGTTTGAAAAAGGTGGCCGGGCGGATCTGGCGGAAAAAGAAAAAATTGAATTGGGAATTTTAAGAAGCTATCTGCCGGTTGAGATGTCTGTCGAGCAGATCCGTTCTATCATTGCTCAGGGAGTCGCCGAAGCAAAAGCTTCGTCAGTTAAAGATATGGGCAATGTGATGAAGGTGGTTCTTCCTAAATTGGCGGGTAAGGCCGATAGCAAAACGGTCAGTGATCTGGTCAAAGAGAAGCTTTCTTCGCTGTAATTAGCTTGCAATAATTTTCATGGTTATGAAAAAACGCAGTTTTGTGATTGTGGCCGGGGGAATAGGCCTGGCCTTGGTGGTTTTTGGGGTTTGGGTGTCCCAGCAGTACGTGGTTCCGATCCTGATGTATCACCACGTGGCGGTGGCGGACCCTAAAGAAGCAAACTGGGTGACGCCGGAGAATTTTGCCAGGCAGATGGCCTATTTAAAAGAGCATGGCTATAACGTCATCGCGTTGGCTGATCTAATCGAAAGGATGCGAGCCGGAAAAGATTTTCCCCGTAATACCGTTGTCATTACCTTTGATGACGGGTATGACAATAATTATTATCACGCTTTTCCTGTTCTTAAACGTTTTGGTTTCCCGGCGACGATTTTTATGGTCGCAGATTTTGTCGACCAACCAGGATTTCTCACGCTTGCGCAAATGCAGGAAATGCAGACCCAGGGCATTACTTTTGGCAGTCATTCCCGCCGTCACGCCTATTTGCCTGATGTCTCCCCCGAAGTCTTACGAGATGAAGTCGTTAACAGTAAAAAAATATTGGAAGAACTACTCAATCGTCCTATCGATTTGATGGGCTATCCGTCCGGTGGCTATAATGCGGAAGTTCAGCAAGTTGTTCGGGAAGCCGGCTATCGCGGGGCTTGCACTACCAACCGCGGGTTTTCTCGACAGAATGAAGATCTGTACGCGTTGAAGCGCGTGCGTTTTGTTAATCGCAGCACAGATTGGCCTATTAATTGGATGCAATTATCAGGCTATTATAATTTGTTTCGTTCTCCGAAGAATCCAGATTAACCTCTAACCAGCATAAGGAATGCTATGTCGACCCAAGAATCACTTTATCAGTTAAATCACGACGGATCGTTTGTGATTCGTCAGTATAACCGCGCCAAACCTTTTAGTAATTTTTTTCCCGGTATCGCCGGTGTCTGGGGAACGCCTATGTGGGTGTTTTACACGAATCGCGGTCAGGCCATCTCCAGTTTTGGGATAGAAAGCAAGGACAAGGCCATCTGTGAATTTCAACCGGCCAATAAAGCTTTTCGTCAAACCAGCTTGCATGGCTTTCGAACTTTTTTGAAAATCAGTTCCGCTGGAAAAGCGATCACGCTGGAACCCTTCCAGGATCAGGAGTTAGCCCTATCTTCTAAAAAGAAACAGCAGCTAACCATCAATTCTCATGACTTGACACTAAGTGAACACAATTTGCAGGCGGGGATCCAAGTTGACGTGAATTATTTTACGTTGCCGGAAGAACCCACTGCAGCGTTAGTTCGGCGGCTCACGATTAAGAATATTTCTCGAAAAGCACAAACCTTGGAAATAGTAGATGGATTACCCATGATGGTTTGTTTTGGGATCAACGAGTGGGCGTTGAAGAACATGTCGCGTACCGTGGAGGCCTGGATTGTTGTCGATAATTTGCCAAAGAAAGCTCCTTATTATCATCTTAAGGTGGACATCGCTGATAAACCTATTGTGGAGCCGATTACGGAAGGGAATTTTTACTTTGCTTTTGTATCTGGAAGCCGTGAGGGAAAATTGTTGGATCCCATTATTGAAGCGTCCAAGGTTTTCGGTGCTTGTCAGGATTATCAAATCCCTCAGGCTTTCTGGGCGGCGAACACCTATTCGGTTCCCAAAATTCAATTCGCCTCAAATAGGACGCCGTGCGCGTTTAGTTTTCATAAAACGACCTTAAAACCCGGGCAGAAGGTTGAGATTATTTCTTTGGCTGGCTACGCGGCTAGTATTCAGGATTTAAATTCTTTTGTCGAGAAAGCTACGCGTCGAGGTTATGTCGAGCAAAAAGCTCAACGGAATCAGGAAATCATTCAGGAAATTAAGAATTTTACTTTGACTAAAAGCGCGTCATCGGCTTTTGACGCCTACGCCGGTCAAACGTTTCTGGACAATGTCTTACGCGGTGGCCTTCCCGTGTCGTTAGCGGTGGGAGATTCTAAAGTGGCTTTTAATGTGTATAGCCGTAAACATGGGGATCCGGAAAGGGATTATAATTATTTTCTGCTTTCGCCAACTAACTTTTCTCAAGGTAACGGTAATTACCGCGACGTTAATCAGAACCGGCGCAGCGATGTCTGGTTCAATCAAGATGTTAAAGACGCGCACATCATTAATTTTTTAAGTCTGAGCCAAGCGGACGGATATAATCCTCTGGTCGTCAAAGGATTGTCTTTCTCCGTCGTGGATAAGGCCAAGGTAATATCGTTACTGTCGGGGCACCTCAAAAAAGATGAAGAGCAGGAAAGAGTTTTGAAGTTCCTGGATAATCCTTTCCAGCCCGGTGAACTACTGCGCTTCATCACGCAAAACAAAATTGGGCTCAAAAAATCTTTGTCGCAGTTTTTGGGTGATATCTTGACTGTTTGTCAGAAAAATGAGGCGGCTGATCATGGAGAAGGGTTTTGGGTGGATCACTGGCAGTATAATTTGGACATGATTGAAAGTTATTTGGCCGTTTATCCGGAATCTTTGAAGGATTTGTTATTAGGAAAGAAGTCATTCACGTTTTTTCATAATGCGCATTATGTTTTATCTCGTGATGAACGGTATGTCCTGACTCCCGAGGGCGTGCGTCAATATCATTCGGTCAAAGACGCTCGTAAGGAAATTAAAACAGTTCATAAAGATAATCGTTTGAGAGTCAAACATGGCGAGGGGCATATTTATCATACCCATTTGCTGGCGAAATTGTTGGTTTTGGTCGCGAGCAAAGCCGCGACCCTAGATCCGGATGGAATCGGAATTGAAATGGAAGCGGACAAGCCGAGTTGGTATGACGCGCTTAACGGCTTACCGGGCTTGTTGGGCTCTTCGATTTGCGAAACCTTTGAATTAAAGCGACTGGCGAAATTTCTATTAAATGCGTTTGAGGCGGTGCAACTTAATGACCAGGACCCCGTGGAAATTTTTGTAGAGCTCGCTGTTTTTGTTCGTGGTTTACTCGAAGCGTTACGGCATCGCACGGACGCTTTAATCTATTGGGACCGCTCGAATGAAATAAAGGAGCAATACCGGGAAAAAGTCCGTTTGGGATTAGATGGCCATGAAGAGGAGATTTCTATCGGCGACATCAAAGAATTCTTACGGTTGCTGATTGATCGAATTGACGAAGGGATTGCGAAGGCTAAGGGCAAAAATGGTCTTTTTGCCACGTACTTTGCTTATGACGTGATTGAACATGAACCGCTGGAAAAAAAGCAAGCCGATGGTCGTCCTTTTATCTGGCCGCTAAAATTTAAACGGCATGATTTGACGCACTTTTTGGAAGGATTTGTGCACGGGTTGAAAGTGGAAGATGATCCGACTCAGGCCCGTCAGCTCTATAACGCGGTGCGGCAAAGCGCGTTATTTGATAAAAAACTTAAGATGTATAAGGTGAATGCTGATTTGCGAAAGGAATCACAGAATATTGGTCGCTGCCATGTCTTTCCCGCGGGATGGCTAGAAAATGAGTCGGTGTGGTTGCACATGGCATATAAATATTTATTGGAAATCTTTCGAGCTGGGTTGTATGCCGAATTTTTTGCGGATTTCAAAACGTCGCTGGTGCCGTTTTTGAATCCGAATGTTTATGGCCGTAGCATTTTGGAGAATTCTTCGTTTATTGTGAGTAGCGCCCACGAAGATCCGTCTTTGCATGGTCAAGGATTTGTCGCGCGGTTAAGCGGCAGTACCGCGGAGTTTCTGCAATTGTGGTTATTGATGAACGTGGGGACCAATCCATTTCGGATGGGTCAGGATGGTCAGTTAACGTTTGCGTTTCGTCCTGTTCTCCCCGGCTGGATGTTTACGCAAGAGCGCGGCGAAATCAGTGTTTGTCCTGGGACAAAAACTAAAGAAAAGATTGTTATTCCTGCCAATTCCTACGCGTTTAATTTATTTGGGGAAACGTTGGTGGTTTATCATAATCCGAGACGTGTCGATACTTTTGGAGAGAAAGCTGTTGTCATCGAACGTTTAGAATTGACGTACGCGGGTAAGTCAAAGACGGTCACTGTCAAAGGCGAGATTCTGGGGGGAGATCTGGCTCGGGATTTGCGCGACCGGAAACTCGCGCGGGTTGACGCGTATTTTCGCTAAGCGCTGCGCTCGTGCGGCTTTGTTTTTTGAGTTAGAAAAAATGGCAATAACGGTTGAACCAAAGGAGGACGCGATGAATAAAAATTACCTTTATGGTTTTTTGACGGCAACGGTATTATTTTTGTCTTTAGGGAATATGTTTTTATATAAAGCGGAAGCGCAGTCGCGGGGATTTGGCGGGGTGGTTCCTTTTGTTACGCCGAGTGGATGGGTGGGGCTTTTTAATCAGAATGACGGAATGATGTATTTTTATGATGACCGCTTGCAGAATTGCATCAAGACGGTAAAAGTGAACACTTTGGGTGGGGCTTTACAGGAATAAAGGGAGGGCTTATGGAAGTTAACGTGGCGGCTTTAAATGAAAAGATCAAGCAGGAAAGTAGTTTTGTGCACGCTCTTTATTCGGAAACAGAAAAAGTGATTGTGGGGCAGCGTTATTTACTGGAGCGACTGCTGGTGGGACTTTTGGCCAATGGGCACGTTTTGATTGAGGGGGTTCCGGGGTTGGCTAAAACTACCGCAGTTAAGACGCTTTCTAGCGCGATCCAGACGCGTTTTCAGCGCGTTCAGTTTACGCCGGACATGTTACCGGCGGATTTGACAGGGACGCTGATTTATGATCAAAAGGCCGGTGATTTTAAAATTAAAAAAGGACCGATTTTTGCCAATCTAATCCTGGCGGATGAAATCAACCGTGCTCCCGCCAAAGTCCAAAGCGCGCTCTTGGAAGCTATGCAGGAAAGGCAAGTGACCATCGGTGAAGAAACACTGAAACTTGATGATCCTTTTTTGGTTTTGGCCACTCAGAATCCCATTGAACAGGAAGGGACTTATCCGCTTCCCGAAGCCCAGGTTGATCGGTTTATGCTGAAAGTCAAGATCACGTATCCGACTAAGGAAGAGGAATTAAAAATTCTTAAACGCATGTCGTTCACGGAGCAAAAACTGGCCCCGCAGAAAATTATTTCTCCTAAAGACATTCTTAATGCTCGGCATCTCGTTGATGAAATTTACATGGACGAGAAGATTGAACGATATATTGTTGATTTGGTCGAAGCGACGCGGCATCCGGCAGATTATCGCTTGGCTGAGCTTAAAGGGTTGATTCAGTATGGCGCTTCTCCTCGGGCGACCATTTTCTTGGCTTTGGCCGCCAAAGCTTACGCTTTCTTGCAAGGGCGTGGCTACGTAACGCCCCAGGATGTTAAATCCATCGGATTAGACGTTCTGCGTCACCGCGTGATCGTCAGTTATGAAGCGGAAGCTGAAGAAAAGAATTCGGAAGATATTATTAAAAGAATTTTTGACGAAATTGCCGTTCCGTAACTTTCGGGTTTAGAGAAAAGGGTATAGGGTAAAGTTGGGAAGTCCTAAGCCTTTCTTGATTCTGAGGTTTTGAAGGATGAAGAACTGTTTGTCGAAGACCCTAATCCCTATTTAGCAGACCCGCCCATTGTTTTCATACCGCTATGTTACCTAAAGAACTTTATAGTCAAGTCCGGCGTATTGAGATCGCGACGTCTCGTCTGGTGACGGATGTTTTCGCGGGCGAGTATCACAGCGTGTTTAAAGGCCGGGGCATGGAATTTGATGAGGTCCGAGAATATGCGATTGGCGATGATATCCGCATGATTGATTGGAACGTCACCGCCCGGACCGGCGTTGTTCACGTCAAGAAATTTGTGGAAGAGCGTGAATTGACGGTCATGATTCTGGTCGATGTCTCCGCGTCCGCCTCGTTTGGTTCCGTTAAAGAAGTAAAAAGCCGCTTGGCCGCCGAGATAGCGGCGGTCCTCGCTTTCGCAGCTATCCGGAATAATGATAAAGTCGGTTTGATTATGTTTTCCGATCATATTGAGTTGTTTATACCCGCGCGGAAAGGACTGAAGCACGTGTTGCGGATTGTTCGCGAAGTTCTTTTCTTTCAGCCGAAAGGTCTTGGGACGAATTTGGTGGAGGCTTTGGAATTCTTAAGCAAGGTAGCAACGCGGCGTTCTGTCGCGTTTGTGATTTCGGATTTCTTTATGACGCGTCCGATCGCCAAATCGAACGACCCGTCGGAAGCGTTACGCAAGGCGCTTAAGATTGCTAATAAGAAACACGATGTCATTGCGGTGACACTTAATGATCCCCGGGAACATGAATTACCGGATTGTGGGATTTTACGTTTGCGGGATGCGGAAACCGGTCGAGAGAAAATATTAGACGCGGGAGATCGCAACGTTCGAAATAGTTTTGCTCGAGAGGCGCGCGCCCGGACAGAAGGACGTAAGCGACTTTTTCAGGCGGTGGACGTGGACCAAATTGAGGTTTGGACGCAGGAACCGTTTGTGGACGCGATCGTGAGGTTTTTTATGCGACGTCAAAGAAAATGGAATTAATAGGTAAAAAGATGAGAATTGGTATTTTGCTTTTAGTGCTTTGGGGCGGGCTCGGTTTCTTTCCAGCTTCGGCTGAATCCTTGCGGGATGTTAAACCTCCGGTGGAAGTGCCGGGTAGTCCGTGGCCAGCCGTGGTGGGGGGAATGGTTGTTCTCTTGCTGGGAGTTTGGTGGTGGGTTGAGGGGCGCCGCCGGTGGGGAACCCGGAGAGCGGCGCCCCCGTCTTCTCGTACGCCGTCAGAGATCGCGTTGGAGAGTTTGCAAACCTTACAACAGAACCGCGATCGAGGACTCACTCCCAAGGGTTATTACGAGGAGCTTTCTACCATTGTGCGAACTTATTTAGAAGCGCGCTTTCAGCTGCGTGCGCCGGAAATGACCACGGATGAATTCCTTAGGTCATTAAACCAAACAGAGGTTTTAACCGCCGGCCAAAAAGAGTTTCTTAAAGATTTTCTAAACGCGTGCGATTTGGTTAAGTTTGCGAAATTCAGTCCCCCACCGCAGGAAGCGGAATCCGCCTGGAACAAAGCCCGACAATTAGTGATGGAGACCTCGGGTTAAGGGGCAAGGGAGCCTAAAAGTTCATGCTGGAATTTAAAACACCTTTTTTATTGCTGCTGCTGCCGGTGTTGTTTTTTTTATGGTGGTGGCGTTATCGTCGGGATGAGAGGACGGCTTTTCGTTATTCCAATACCGATATCCTAAACGCTGTTCCGGAAGGCTGGCGAGTGCGACTGCTGCCGCTGTTGAATGTTTTTCGGTGGGTGGTATTAGTACTCATGATTATTGCATTGGCTGGGCCTCGTCAAGTATTGGAAGAGACCGAGCATAAAAGCGAAGGCATTGATATTGTTTTGTCGCTAGATATCTCGGGCAGTATGGCTGCCGAAGATTTTAAATTGGGTGGACGCCGGTCCAATCGTTTAGAAATTATTAAGAAAGTGGTCGCGGAATTTATTGAGGGCCGAAAAAGCGATCGCATTGGCCTCATCGCTTTTGGAGCACGTGCCTACACGGTTAGTCCGATGACCACAGATTATCGTTGGCTTAAGGAAAATTTGGAGCGCGTGCAACTTGGACTGGTGGAAGATGGGACTGCCATTGGTTCGGGGCTGGCTTCGGCCCTGGGTCGCCTGAATGATTCTAAGGCTAAAAGTAAAGTGGTGATTCTTTTGACGGATGGGATGAATAACGCCGGGAAGATTGAGCCGCTCGAGGCCGCCACAACCGCCAAACAGCTGGGGGTCAAAGTCTATACCATTGGGGCCGGTTCCAAAGAGCCCGTTCCTTTCCCGATGCGGGATTTATTTGGTCGGACTTTTTATCAGGAAGTTATGCTGGAGATTGATGAAACAACGCTCTCGCAGATTGCCGCGGTCACGGGTGGAAAATATTTTCGAGCGACCGATACCGAATCGTTACGCCATATATACCAGCAGATCGATGCGATGGAGAAAACCGTTTTGGAACAGTCCGGTTACAAAGAATATCAAGAGTTGTTTGCTTGGTTTCTGTTAGCCGCTTTGGGGCTCTTGCTGATGGAAATATTGTTACGGAACTCGGTGTTTTTACAGGTACCTTAAGATCATTTATGCGTTTCGCGCAACCAGACATTTTGTGGTTCTTGTGGGCTGTGGGAGGGCTTGTGGCTTTTTGGATTTGGGCCGCGGGTTTTCGTCGTGAAAGGATTTCACGCTTTGTCGCGGCTGAACTATTAGATAAGGTGACCTCGGGTGTAAGTCAAGCGCGATGGACGCTGCGAGCGGTCCTTTTAACTGGGGTGGTAATCTTTTCCATTGTGGCGTTGGCGAGACCCCAATGGGGATTCAAATGGCAGGAGGTTAAGCGCCAGGGAGTGGACATTTTAGTCGCGATAGATACTTCAAAAAGTATGCTGACTCAGGATATTAAGCCTAGTCGGCTCGAGCGCTCTAAGTTGGCGGTCAAAGATTTGTTAAAAAAACTTAAAGGGGACCGCATCGGTTTGTTGGCTTTTTCAGGATCAGCTTTTATGGTGTGCCCTTTAACCGTGGATGCTAATGGTTTTTTGATGGCGTTGAATGATTTGAACATCAATACGATTCCCCGCGGCGGAACCGAGATTGCCGAGGCCATCCGTTACGCGTTAAGGATGTACAAGGATGTTCCGGGTAAATACAAAGCGTTGATTATCATGACGGATGGAGAAAATCAATCCGGTGACCCGCTTGCCGCTGCCCAAGAGGCCAAAGCTTTGGGCGTTAAAATTTATTGCATTGGCGTGGGAACCAAAGAGGGGGAACTCATTCAGATAGCTGGAAGCGATGAGAAAAGCGCGGGGTACTTGAAAGACGCCAATGGTAACTATGTCCGATCCCGACTGAATGAAATGTTGCTTTCGCAAATCGCTCAGACCACGGGAGGGATCTATGTCCGGGCGGCGGGAGCGCAATTCGGCTTGGAGCAAATTTATGATCAGGAATTAAGCAAAATGGAAAAACGCGAGATTGAGAGCAAAATGGAAAAACGCTATCAGGAACGTTACCAATATCCGTTGGGGGTTGCATTTTTGTTGATTTTGGTTGAGACTTTTGGTTTGAATCGAAAAAGAAGAATGTTGGTTCGTGTGACTCCTGATTAGCATGCTAGAGAGATAGAATGTTGACCAAAAGAATAATGAGCTTAATGTTTTCTTTATTCATGTTTTCTGTTCCAGTAACTACGGAAGCAGCGCCTGAGTTCATTGATAAATTGTTTTTCCAGCTCACTCGTGAGGTTAAGAAAGCTAATCAATTCTATCAGCAAGGTAAGTATGAAGATGCTTCAACCTTGCTTTCAAAATCATTGAAAAATGCACCTGGTTCTGATGTCCTTCAATATAATTTAGGAACTGCGTTGTATAAAAAGAATGATTTTGAAGGCGCTGTCCATCATTTACGGCAATCATTGTTAGGCGAAACGGCGGATTTGAAATTTAAAAGTCATTTTAATTTAGGAAACGCCTTGTATCAGAAAGGTGTTGCTCAGGAGGAAAGTAATCTTGACGCGGCTATCAATGATTTGGAGCAGTCGGTAGATTCTTACGCCGAAGCAATCAAAATTGATTCCAGAGATGCTGACGCGTTGGCTAATCAACAATGGATTAAATCCGAATTAGATCGGTTAAAAAATAAAAAGCAGCAACAACAGCAAGATAAGCAAAAGAGTCAATCGAGTAGTCAACAAAAAGACCAGGATAAAAATAGTCAGCAACAAAAAAAGCAAAAGCAGGATTCAAAATCATCGCAGAATCAATCTCAGCCGTCCTCAGATCAATCGCAAGAAAACCGTTCGGGAGAGAAGAAAGAAAATAGAGATGACCAGTCCTCGCCGGCTAGAGATGCTCAGTCGTCGACTAATAATGATCAGCAAAAGAGTGACAAGGAACAATCTGGTCAGCCCAGTGAGTCGTTTGAATCCACGAAACAAGAAGGCAATAAAGCGCAGAATTCTTCTGTCGATGATTCAATTCAGGCATCCAAAGATATCTCGGATAAAAAAGAAGCTCTGATGCGTTTAAATGATTATATCGACAATGAGGAACCCAAGCAGATGCTTAATTTAAATCCGCAGCGAGGCAAAGAGCGATCTGTGGAGAAGGATTGGTGAGGCCATGAGAAAAATGGTGAATGCAAAGAAAATAATGAATGGGTTTTGGATCATGTTGTTGCTGGGGAACGTCCTGGTATCTCGTTTGGCTTGGGCTGATGAGGCCCGGTTTGAGGCGACGGTGGAGACGAGCAAATTCGCGCTAGGTCAAACGACTCAGTTGGTGTTGACCATGACCGGGGGGCAGTTTGCTGAGGCGCCGGAATTACCCGCTGTCGACGGGTTGGATATCAGATATTTAGGACCTTCCACCAAGGTTTCTATTGTCAATGGCAACATGTCTTCGATGACGTCGCATATTTATTTGGTGTTGGCGCGTCAGACCGGTAAATTTACGATTCCGGCGGTAACGGTGTCTGTGGGAGGCAAAACCGTAACGTCCCAGCCGATTGAGCTGGAGGTCGTTGACTCAGGCGCTGCTGTTGGATCGGGAGGCGCGGGCGCATCGGCCAATACGGCTGTAGGAGGCAATAGCAGTGCTTCGCTGGAAGATAAAATATTTTTGACACTGGCGTTACCTAAAGAGGAAGTTTTTTTGAATGAAAAAGTTCCCGTCACCATTAAGATTTTTGTGAATCGAATCGCGGTGCAAGATATTCAGTTTCCCAAATTCGAACTGAATGGGTTTTTGATAGACGACACGTATGAACATAAGCAGTACCAGCAAGTCGTGGGAGGCGTTGCTTATCAGGTAGTGGAATTTAATACCAATATCTATCCGGCGCGAACGGGAGAGCTGGCCATTGGTCCCGCGACCGTGACGGCTACCGCGCTATTTGAGAATTCGCGTGGTTCCAATGATCGTTGGAACAGTCCTTTCGGTGATGATTTCTTGAATGGTTTTTTTAATACGTATGAACGTCGTCAGCTGACGGTCAAATCCGCTGCCGCCAAACTAAATGTGTTGCCCTGGCCCGAGGAGGGGAAGCCTGTGGATTTCTCTGGCGCGGTTGGTCAATTTGGGTTTGAAGCGAGTGCTGCTCCCAATGCCATCAAATTGGGAGATCCCGTGACGTTAAAGATGAAGGTCTCGGGATCTGGGAATTTGAAGAACGTGACTTTACCGGCTATTTCTGACTCCGCGCAATATAAAACTTATGAACCGCAAATAAAACTGGAAGGTAATGTCAAAAGTGGTGAACAAATTGTGATCCCGCAGATGGAAGGCATTAAAGAAATTCCTGCGGTTAGTTTTGCTTATTTTGACCCCCAAGAAAAGAAATATAAGAAGCTTTCTCAGGGGCCTTTTAGTGTTGCGATTGCTAAACCGAAACCCGGAGAGGATTTTAGGATTATTCAGTTTGATCCATCACAAAAGTCCTTTCCCAGTGCTACGGCTCCGGCAACGGTGCAGGAAACATTGGGTCGCGATATTATTTTTATCAAAGACTATCCGGGAATATGGATCCACCGCGAGCGGTCCGTCTTCAATAATGGATGGTATTGGCTGCTTTGGGGCTTCACTTTGGGAGGATGGGGGAGCGCGTGGTTATGGTATCGGCAAACACATCGCCTGAAAACTGATCCCGTTTTTGCCCGAAAGTTGCGGGCGCCGCGAAAGGCTCGAGAAGGATTGGCCAAAGCTAAAGTCAGTTTAGAACGTCAAGATAGTCCAGCGTTTCATGATGAATTGATGCGAACTTTACAAGAATATTTTGGCGATAAATGTCATCAGCCTGCCGCCAGTGTTTCACTGAGCCTGATTCAATCTCAGACGGCAGCCCGGGGAGTGAAGCCCCAGGTTTTAGAAGGTTTGCCGGCGGTATTCACGGATTGTGACTTAGCCCGATTTGCGTTGACGCCGGTTCCCGTGGAGAGAATGCGGGCTAGCTTGCAAACAGTGGAACAATTAATTGACGTGACGGAAAAGGTGTGGCGATGAAAAAGATATTTTTAATGATGGGCATTTGGCTTCTGTTGGTGGGTGGAGCTTGGGCTCAGAATGACCAGGTCTTGTCGTGGTTTGTGGAAGGCAATAATGCTTATAAAAGTGCGGATTACGCGGGCGCTATTGTCGCTTTTGAGAAAATTACGGCATCGGGGGTGGTGAGCGGCGCGGTGTACTACAATTTGGGCAATAGTTATTACAAAAAAGGAGAATTGGGTAAGGCGTTGTTGAATTACGAACGGGCTCGACGTCTTATGCCGCGTGATAGCGACCTGGAAGCCAATTGGGAATATGCTAACTCCCTCGTTAAAAAATCCACTGAGGACATTAAACATGGATTTTGGGCGCGGGCGATGAACCATTATCTGTTGTCTTTTTCCCTGGGAGAGTGGGCTTGCGGGGTATGGATAAATATTTTTGTTTTAGCAGTGGTGCATTTGCTGTCTTTATGGTTGAATTGGAACAAGGTTTTAAGCCGCTGGTTGGTTGCCACGCTTTTGCTTTTGGCGGTGGTGCACGGAGGTTTGCTGTGGGTTAAATTGAATAGCGAAGGCCGCTTCGCGGTGGTGCTTAAGGAAGAAGCGGCTCGCTTTGAACCCCGCGCTGAAGCGACCAAACACTTTGATCTTTATGAAGGGGCCAAGGTTGAAGTCATCCGAGCTGAGGGGAGTTGGGTCAAGATTAGACGGTTAGATAAAAATTTAGGTTGGGTTCCGAAAGCAACTGTAGAACGTATTTGACACAAAAGATTCATTTTTAATGTATTTTTTTAGTTTGATCGAAAGAATGCGCAACCGAAGGTAGAGCAAAATTTTTAAAGGCGGCTTAAATTTAAAGAAAACGGTCATAACGGAAAGGAACTTTGATGAAAAAATTGATGAAGGGAATAATTTGGGGAATGATGCTATCAGGGATATTCGCGATCTCAGCGATGGCCGCTCAAGTCTCTCAGGAGGAGTTCAGCGTTTCTATCGGTTCCCGACATGTTTATGCAACCGACGTGCACGCGACGGATAAGGAGCTTTCTGTTTCGGAAACAAAGTTTAGCGCTACGGAGGAGTTTAAAGTCGGTCGGGTGCCGTTAAGTTTGTATTTGAATAACCAGCACATTGGGATCAATGAAGATATTCCTTTAGGGTTGCCGACTCAGTTGGTCGCGACGACCGTTGGCTTGGGGGTTAAGGTTCCGATGCCGTTTACCGAATCAGATTTGTATTATTTGGGTATTGATGTTCTGCCTTCTATGTATCGAGATGATTGGGATTGGCAGTCGGGATCGTTTCGGATTCCTTTTAGAGTCTATGGTATTTATCGAAAGTCAGAGTCTTTGATTTGGGTGGCGGGCGCGTATGTGCGGCCGGAATTTGAAGATGCTGTGTTGCCTATTATTGGTTTGAGGTGGGTTCCTAATGACAAGTGGGAAGTGAATATGTTGTCGGATGAGCCGAACGTGACATATAAATTGAATGACCAGTGGTCGGCGTTGGCGGAAATGGGTTTTCAAAACGGCGAATATGAAGTCACGCGTGGCCGGGAAGAGAACGTGATTCTACAGTATAAATCCACGTCGTTTGGCGGAGGATTAAAGTATGCTCTGACGGAAAATTGGGGCGCTAAGCTTTCTGTGGGGGCGGTCACGGGACGCCAAATCAGATACCGAGATAATTTAGGAAAAGTGGTGCCGGACGCGGGACTTTACACGGAGTTTAAGTTAAACGGGAAGTTTTAGAGGTCTGAGATGGTGAGAAGGAGGGCGGCTGTGGGCGTTTAACGCTCGCAGCCGCCCTTATAATTTTTTCTTTATTTTTAATATTTTCTAAGCTAGAATGGGCGCTCATTTGAATATTTTTTAGTTAAGCATCACACAACGCCATTCACCGTAAGAATTAGAGCCGGAATCACCCGGTTGACAAGAAAAGAAAGGGAGTCATCACATGGCAACCAACATCGCCAAAATGCTGGGCAGTGAGGCAAAAACGCTGCTGGATCACCAATGTAAAACTATCTCCAAAGAAGATTTGACGCTTCCCACGGGAGATTTTGTGGATCAGATATTCCTGCATTCCGATCGTAATAATAACGTGTTAAAGAATTTAAACTGGATGTATCATCACGGCCGTTTAGGCGGTACGGGATATTTGTCCATTTTGCCTGTTGATCAAGGTATCGAACATTCCGCTGCCGCATCTTTTGCGCCGAACCCCATGTATTTTGATCCGGAAAATATTATTAAGCTGGCTATTGAAGGCGGCTGTAACGCCGTGGCCTCAACTCTCGGGGTTCTGGGGCTTTATTCACGAAAATACGCTCACAAAATTCCCTTTGTAGTCAAAATTAATCACAATCAACTTTTTGTGTTGCCAGAAGTTCATGATCAGCGCTTGTTCGCTTCTGTAAAACAATGTTATGACATGGGTGCCGCCGGCGTTGGCGCCACGATTTATTTTGGTTCGCCGGAATCCAATCGCCAGATTGAAGAAATTTCCGCTGCCTTTGCGGAAGCGCACCGGTTGGGTTTGTTTACGATCCTCTGGTGTTATACCCGTAACCCCGCGTTTAAACAGGGCGGAACAGATTATCATGTCTCCGCGGATCTGACGGGCCAAGCGAATCACCTGGGCGTCACAATTGAAGCTGACATTATCAAACAGAAACTCCCTGAAAATAACGGTGGCTATAATGCGGTTAAGATTGGTAAAACGCATAAATTGGTTTACGAAAAATTGAGTTCAGATCATCCCATTGATCTGTGCCGTTATCAGGTTGCCAATTGTTACATGGGAAAGATTGGCTTGATCAATTCCGGTGGTCCCTCGGGGGAAAACGACATCCAACAGGCCGTTAAAACCGCGGTTATTAATAAGCGCGCGGGCGGTATGGGGCTGATCTCCGGACGTAAGGCTTTTCAAAAGCCGTTTAAGACAGGTGTAGAAATCTTAAACGCCATACAGGATGTTTATTTGGATAAAGCAGTCACGATAGCTTAAGCATGCGGTATTGATAATTTGAGAAGATGTGCTGATTGTTGGGCTATCTTCTCAAATTATTTCTCAGTCTTCAAGGTATTCAACTTGGTATGTCAACGGTGTCCATATGATAACTGCAGAACAAGAATTATCTCCGAAGGTTCAACAGCCTAAATTTGCTTCAATAGAGCATCCCAAAAAGATGGGGCGCGATCGAATTTACCTCGAGCCGCTGACTTGGTTGCGTGGCATTGCCGCTTTCTTTGTCATTGTTTCGCACTGTTTGAGGGCCACCGAAGTTAAGTATTTTCCCTCTGATTCTCCGGGGGCTTTGTTGGTATTACGATGGTTGGATTTAGGTAATTTTGGCGTTGTGCTATTTTTTGCTTTGAGTGGCTTAACGCTTTTTTTGAGTAATTCATTTGTGGGCACTCAGAAGAGTGTCATTGGTTTTTATGTGAAACGTTTTTTTAGAATTTGGCCAGCTTTTGTCGTTTCTTTATTCATTTACTTAATTTTTAATGAGTTCTTCTGTCGCCACTACACTGGCGCCATCAATGGTTATCTTATCGAGAATCATTTGCGTCCCTATAACCTTACCGATGTACTGACTTATTTGGCGCTAACTTTTAATTTTACCGGCCCTGAAGAGTTATTTAACTTTGCTTATTGGTCACTACCGGTAGAGTTCCAATATTATTTAATTTTTCCTTTAGCGGTATTACTCATGAAAAGATTTGGGGGAAAGGCTATTTTCCTGATGGGGGCTGTTTTATTCCTTATTGGGACAAAACGTTGGTTGCCTTTTGATAACTTTAAAGTTTTCTTGCTGGCATACTCATTTTTGGGCGGCATTTATCTCGGCACATTGGATTTTGCCAAGCTTCCCAAAATTTCGTACCGATTGGCGTTATGGATTTTGGCCGCCATTGTGGTCGCTGTCTCAGTGATTGCTAATAAGTACGTAACACTCCCGAAAGTACCGTTTTTTCATAAGGAGTGGAACTATTACATTCCCGCGGCGTTGCTTTCCATTTACGTAATTCTCTGTGCAGATTTTACGCAGTTGCCGAATCAACTAAAGAGGTTTTTGCAAAGATGTGGAGAAATGTCGTTTAGTGCTTATTTATTCCATCAAATATTCGTAGCGATGAGTGTTTTGTTTATTGTCAAATATCACGTGACCGGATTGGATAAGCTATTACTAACGTTCCCTTTTACCATCTTAGCGACTTATTATTTTTCTCAGTTATCTTACCGTTTTATTGAGAAACCATTTGTTAATTTATCCCGCCAGCTAGTCACAAGATTTCAATTAACGTAAGAAAATTCAGATCTTTCATTCCTCTAGGGTCACTGCTTTAATTGCGACCTTAGTTGATCCCAATAACTTTTGTGAATTTTAAAACCCCGCGCTTGGGCTAATAAAGCTTCTTGATAGGCAAGATCAAATTGTCTTAAATAAGAATAGATCAAGGAGCTATAGAAAAAGGCCGTTGCGTTGGCTGGGTTTAGCGTTGTTACTCTTTTGAGATCAACAAGAGCGCTTTGCGGTTGGTTTAAGTCAGCATAAGCCTTTGCCCGGTTGAAATAGGCGGTTTCCATGCCGGGGTTTAAAGCAATGGCTTTTGTTAAATCAGATAACGCTTCAGACGCTCGCTTCGCTTTAAGGAGCGCGTACCCTCGATTGTTATAAAATTGGGGTTCGACTGGGTCTAGAGCGATCGCCTGGTTAAAGTTTTGCAATGCTTCGTCATGCTGGCCCGATTCGCTTAAGAAGATCGCTTTTTTAGAATACGCGAGTGCGACAGTAGGGTATTTATTAATAACATCCGACCATAATCTCAAATTGTCCTGCCAAAGATCGGCGCGAAAATACGTTGTAATGACCAAGAAAATAATAATAGCCACCGCGTCAGCCGACAGAATCAGGAGCGTAAATTCGTTATTCAGGCGTTTAATAAAATGAATGGCCCAGGTTACCAAGCCAAAAAATAAGCCTACGTGGGGAAGATAGGCATAACGATCGTTGATAAAGAATCCATAACTCATATTCGCGAGAGGAAGCAATAGGGTCAGGATAAAAAAAGACAGAGAAAACCAGTAGAGGCGTGAGTGGCGGCATAGGCGACTTCCCAGGTAGAGCACAAGCGCGACTAAGACGGGCGCCCAAGTCACCATCCAGGGCCAATCTCCGGATGAGGTTTTTTCTGGAAATGGATACACTAAAGAGAGTTTGGTGGGAATCCAGGTCCGGATGAACATCGACAATAGTCCATAGCTGGCTAGACAGAATTTCTCAACGAGGGTATATGAATCGTAGAATTTTTGATTCAGAATAGGTTCCAGTAAACGTAAATTAAATGCGAGAAACCCTGCCGCCAAAAATAGAAAGGGGATTTTTTCGATCATCGTTTTGAGAGTGAATTTTCGGTGGAAATAGAAATCAATTAAGCACAGAAGGAAGGGAAAAATGATCGCTTGCGGTTTGGCGAGGCAGGCGGCCACAAACCACACGATAGTTAGCTGTATGTAATAATTTCGTCGATTCGTTTTTAGAAGGGCGGACGAATACGTCCATAACCCTGCCAGACTAAATAGGGTTGATAAAACGTCCTTGCGTTCGGTGATCCAAACGACCGACTCCACGCGTAGCGGATGAATCCCAAAAAGCAGGGCGGTTAATAACGCCGCGGGCCAGTTTCCTCTGCCCCAATAATAAGTTAGGCAAAATACTAGGCCGACGCAGGTTAGGTGTAGTAATAAATTATTTAAGTGGAAAATGAAGGGATTGAGGCCGAATAATTGTTTCTCAATGGCAAAACTAAAGAAAGTTAGCGGTTGATAGTAAGATGGGTTCTGGGTTGGGAGAAAAATATCGGTCCAGTTGTCCCAGTTGAATTCGAGTACTGCTGGATTGGCCGTAAGGCTTAAATCATCGTCCCAGTTAATAAATCCAGCTCGCAGTCCCGGCGAAAAAATTAAAAAAACAAGGGCCAGAATTAAAGCCAAATAGACACGAACTCTTCGCGGTAGTGGCCCCGGTGGGCTTTGTGGTTCACGAGACATGGATTCTCGAGGTGGTTCTTGCGCGCTTTGAATAGGTGCTGTCATAAAGTGATTATGTGTCCAAAATTAAAGAATATATCTTTTATGCGCCAACGACTTTGAGGATTTCTTGCGCAGCGCGGCGGCTGGCTCCGGGCTCGCCCATGGAGTCGCGAATGGCCTGTAATTCTTTTTTTATTTCCGCAATGCGTAGCTCATCGGTAAAAATGGCGCGGAGTTCTTGCGCGATTTTTTCCGGGTGGGCGTTGCCTTGGATACATTCCGGCACGATTTGTTTGCCGGCCAAAACATTGGCCATGCCAATATGAGGGATACTGATGAGGAGTCGTGCGATGAGGTACGTGAGGGGAGAAGTTTTGTAGACGACTACCATCGGCTTTAAGAGCATGGCGGCTTCAAAAGTAGCTGTTCCCGATGAGATGATACAGAGGTGACAGGCGTTAAGCGCGTTGTAGCCGTCGGGAGGCACCACCTTGATCGGTAAAGAGGTATAGGGTCTAAAATATTTTTCCATTAACAGCATATCAATCGATGGAGCGCGGATGACTATAAATTGTACGCCGCCCATTTCCTTGCACAGCAGTTTGGCGGCTTCTAGCATGACGGGCAAATGCCGCTCTATTTCTTTTTCTCGGGATCCGGGCAGGATGCCAATCGTTAGTTTATCGGTTGAAAGGCCATGAAATTTTAAAACCTCGTCAGGTTTCTTGGTGATCGTCAGCGAATCTAGAAAGGGATGCCCCACAAACGCGACATCAACAATACGACGCGCGTAAAAATCTTTTTCAAAAGGAAAAATCACGATCATGCGATCGACGTACTTTTTGATTAATTTGACGCGTTGTTCTTTCCATGCCCAGATTTGGGGGCTAATATAATAAATAACTTTGATGTTTAATTTTTTTAGTGCTTTGGCCAAGCGTAGATTGAAACCTGGATAGTCAATCAGGATGACAGCCGTAGGCCGGACTTTTTTGGCGCGTTGAATAAACAGCTTGAAAATTTTTCTAAAATAACCGTAATGCTTGAGGACTTCGACAAATCCCACAACCGCCTTTTGGGTTAAATCTTCCATGATATCCACACCGGCTTGCGCCATATTGGGGCCGCCAATACCGGCAAAAGACGCTTGGGGATGTAGTTTTCTTAGTTCGGTGACGAGGTGAGCCCCATGTTGATCTCCGGAGGTCTCCCCGGCAACGATTAGGAAGCTAAGAGGGGATTTTTCCATAGTTTTTCTTCAATTTCTTGGGCTAGCTTAAGCGCGTCGCGCCCTTCTTCGCCCGCAACTAAAGGTCGTTTGTGGTCGCGAACACACAGGGCGAATGATTCAAGTTCTTTTTTGAGGGGTTCTTCTTTCTCGATCGGGAGCGGGGCTTTGGAAATTTCGGAACCATTTTTGCGATAAATGAAGGCTTCCTGTTTAACGTAATCCAAGGAAATATAGGTGTCGTTGAGAAAGATGCGGATTTTACGCATGACTTCATCCGACACCCGGCTGGCGGTAAGGTTACAGACGCATCCATTCTCAAAGGTGATGCGGGCATTGGCGATATCTTCCAGCGGTGTCAAAACTTTAACCCCGACGGCGCTGACCTCTTTGATGGGCGACTTGACGAGGCCAAGCACGATATCAATATCGTGGATCATTAGGTCCATCACCACCCCAATGTCCAGGGATCGGTTGGGGAAATGGTTTAAGCGGTGACATTCAATAAAAAGGGGGTTCTGGGCAATGTCCTGGATGGCGGTAAAGGCGGAATTGAATCGTTCTACGTGTCCCACCTGAAGAATCAATTTATTTTTAGCGGCAAGGGTGATGAGTTCTTCTGCTTCCTTAACTTTTAGCGTGATCGGCTTCTCAATAAAAGTATGCGTGTTTCGTTCCAGAAAGAATTTGGCGATTTCGAAATGGCTGGTGGTGGGGGTGCAGATATTGACGGCGTCTACTAAACCGAATAATTTTTTGTAATCGTTAAAGTAGGGAACGTGATAGTGTTCGCAGAATTTCTGGGTGCGTTCTGCGAGGCTATCACAGATGCCCACCACATGAACTAGGTCAGCGAGTTGTTCTTTATAAACTTTTAAATGTCGGCTGCCGAGGTGACCAATGCCGATGATCGCGGTATTAAGTTTGCGCATAGGTAAGATTTGTTTTCCGGTAACCGTATGTCCCAGAAGGGTTTTGTTAATTAATAATTGCGTGCACTATAACAAATGCCTCGACAAAAGTCAACCGCTGTGCTAACATCCAGCCTCTATGAAAGACTATTTAAAGCTGTTATCGTTCTTGCGCGGCCATTTTCGCGTATTGGGCGTGGCGTCGCTGTTAATGCTTGTTTCCACGCTTTTTGATGGTATTCAGTTATCGTTGTTGGTTCCTTTAACGGACAAAATTCTTTCCAAGAATCAAATCATTTTGCCGGGCTACTCACCGGATTTCCTTAAAGATATTATCGCCAAAATCAATGCCACGGATTCTTTGACGCTGTTGCAGCAAATGCCGGTGTTTGTGATGGTGCTCTTGCTTTTGAAGGGGTTTTTTGCGTTTTGGTATGGCTACTTCATGAATGATTTGTCGCAGCGTGTGATGCGCGATATTCGTTTTCGACTCTATGAGAAAATTCAGCACCTGTCTTTAGATTATTTCAGTAAGAAAAGAACGGGGGAATTGATTTCAAGAATCACTAACGATGTTCAGACGGTTGAAAATGCGATATCGTATGGCGTTACGGACCTCATTCGGCAAACCTTCACGATCATTATGTTTATCAGCGTGGCTTTTGCGATTTACTTTAAGGTAGCGTTGGTTATTTTTTTGTTGTTTCCGTTGGTGGCGTTACCCATGGGGCAGATCGGACGCCGGTTGCGTAAAATTTCTAAAAGTTCGCAGGAAAAGATGGCGGACATTAATTCTCTGCTGGTGGAAACTATTTCCGGAGTCAAAGTGGTCAAAGCTTTTTGTAATGAGAATTATGAAATCCAACGCTTTCATTCTCGAAATCAAGATTTTTATAAACTTAAAATGAAAGCGATTCGCCGGATGCTTTTGGTGACTCCCTTAACGGAAATTCTGGGCGCTATTTTTGGCGTCGGTATTCTTTGGTGGCTTGGTCGAGAAGTCATCTCTGGTCAGGTTTCTTTTGGTGTTTTCGCTCTATTTTTTGGTTCCATCATGTCGATTATCAGCCCCTTGAAAAAATTAGGCAATGTGCATGTCATTACGCAGCAGGCTTTGGCTGCCAACGAGCGGATTTATGAAGTTTTGGAGGCGAAGGTGACCGTTATGGAGAAGCCTCAAGCTCCCAGCTTGCCCATGATCAGGGAGGGGATTGAATTGGAGCATATTCATTTTTCGTACGATGAGGAATCTGGGGAAGTTTTGCGGAACATCAGTTTAAAAATAAAAGTAGGGGAGCTGGTGGCTATTGTTGGCCCGACAGGGACGGGGAAATCCACTTTGGCAAATTTAATTCCACGTTTTTATGACCCGCTGCGCGGTGTTGTAAAGTGGGATGGCATCGATATTCGTGATGTTTCTTTGAAATCTTTGCGCGGCCACATTGGGATCGTGGCCCAGGAGACGGTACTTTTTAATGATACCGTTCTTGCCAATATCGCTTATGGGCAGCGGGATGCTTCGCGCGATGAAGTAGAAGCCGCTGCTCGTAAAGCGTTTGCGCATCATTTTATTGAGAAGTTACCGAATGGCTATGAAACGATTATCGGAGATAGAGGTTTTAGGCTTTCGGGTGGGGAGAAGCAGCGACTTTCCATTGCTCGCGCGATTCTAAAGAATCCACCGATTTTGATTTTGGATGAGGCTACCTCGCAATTAGATTCCGAGTCAGAGAAATTTGTGCAAGAGGCACTGGATGAGTTGATGAAAGGGCGCACTGTTATTTGTATTGCGCATCGATTGTCGACCATCAAGAAGGCGGATAAAATAATAGTTCTTGATCATGGGGCCGTGGTGGGAGTCGGACCGCACGAAGAAATATTGAAGACGTGCCCGCTGTATCGACGTCTTTATGAGACCCAATTTCAGGCGTAAATCGATTTGTGACATGCGTGCTTTGGGGGGTATTTAGAATTTAGAAAGTTTTGTTTAGTGAGGTTTGAGCGTAAAATATTTTCTTGCAATAAAAAAACTTATTGGATATACTAGGGCCTCAATTTGCAACCCGTCACGAAGGTTGTAGCTCACGTAGATATATTCATAACCAGAAGTATTCGGGAAAGTTGCGTCTCGTTCTTTAACTACTATTAGAGAAAGGATGGGCGAATGGATGTTTAACCACAAGGGTTCACCACGGAGGTAAAATGGCGGAAGAATTAATCAAGAAACTGTTGGAAGCGGGTGTTCATTTTGGACACCAAACGAAGCGTTGGAATCCTAAAATGAAGAAATTCATTTTTGGTGAACGCAGCGGTATTTATATTATTGATCTTGAAAAAACAACCGAGTACTTAAGTAAGGCTCGTGATTTTATTTATGAGATCGCTTCCAAAGGCGGTAACATTTTATTCGTGGGGACCAAGAAGCAAGCCCAGGACGTGATGCATGAAGCCGCCTCCCAGTGCGGCATGTTTTATGTCAAAAATCGCTGGATGGGAGGGTTGTTGACCAACTTTACGACGGTTAGAAAATCCATTGAACGTATGAAGGCTATCGAGCGCATGGCCGAAAACGGTATTTTTGACAAGCTCACCAAAAAAGAAGTTGCTCGTTTAACTAAAGAAAAAGAAAAACTTTTGCGAGATTTAGATGGTATTCGCGCGATGGGTGGTCTTCCCCAGGCGATTTTCCTGATTGATTCCAAGAAGGAAGAAATCGCGGTTCGGGAAGCTAACCGTTTGCGCATTCCTATCGTCGCGTTGATTGATACCAATTGTGATCCGGATTTAATTGATTATCCGATTCCGGGAAATGATGACGCAGTCAAATCTATCCGACTCGTATCTTCTTTGGTCGCGGAAAGTATTATGGAAGGTCGTAAACAATACATGACCAGTGAAATGGTCAAAGCCAAGATTGCGGAAGCTCAGAAACAGGAACAGGCGGTCGCAGCGAGCGTGGCCGCAGGCGAGACAGTGGTTGAGGTTGAAGTTTACGAGGATACAGTGACTGCGGTCGAGGATCGCCGTCGTACCGTCAAAACTAAAGTCGGTAAAGACAGCAAAGATTAATCGCAAAATTTAAGATTGTGGAGAAATTAACATGAAAGCTACGATGGATGAAATCCGTGAGCTGCGCGAGCAAACCTCCTGCGGCGTGATTGATTGTAAAAAGGCGTTAGAGGAAGCTAAAGGTGATTTTTCTAAAGCCAAAGAGATTTTATTAAAACGCGGTTTGGAAATGGCTGCTAAGAAAGCAGGGCGCGTTGCTAAGGAAGGGCGCGTGGAAGGGTACATCCATTTGGGAAACAAAATTGGCGTTATTTTGGAAGTTAATTGTGAGACTGACTTTGTGGCCCGCAGCGAAGATTTTTGCGCTTTCACCAAAGACGTCGCGATGCATATTGCGGCGATGTCTCCCAAATATATCAAGAAAGACGATATCCCCGCTGAGGTTCTCGCGACGGCTATTGATCAAAAGGATTTTGTTAAACAGACTTGTTTAATGGACCAGGCCTACGTTAAAGATCCCAAAATCACCATCCAGGATTACCTTAATTCGCTTATCGCCAAGATCGGTGAAAATATTTTCGTCGGTCGATTTGTTCGATTTAAGGTAGGCGAAAGTGAATAAAAAACCCGTTTACCAAAGGATTCTTCTTAAGCTTAGTGGCGAAGCCTTGCAAGGCAGGCAGAGCCATGGCATTGAAGCTGAGATGTGTGCTTCTATTGCCGCTCAAATCAAGGAAGTCCTGGACCTGGGGGTCAAAGTTGCTTTGGTGGTGGGCGCGGGGAACATCTTTCGTGGCCAAGTTGAATCGAAACGATTTGGGTTGGATCGTGCCGTAGCTGATTATATGGGCATGCTCGCTACGGTTTTGAATGGATTGGCTTTGCAAAACGCTTTAGAAAAAATCGGTGTTCCGACAAGGGTCATGACGGCCATTGAAATGCATCAAGTGGCCGAACCTTATATCCGGCGACGGGCGTTACGACATTTGGAAAAAGGTCGAGTTATTATTTTTGTAGCCGGCACCGGTAATCCTTACTTTACGACTGATACCGCAGCCGCTTTGCGGGCTATGGAAATTGACGCTAACGTAATTATGAAAGCTACAAAAGTCGACGGTGTTTATACCAGCGACCCCAAGAAAGATAAAAACGCGAGGAAGTTTGCTAAACTCAAATTTATTGATGTATTAAAAAAGAATTTGAAGGTCATGGACGCCACCGCCATCAGCATGTGCATGGATAACAACGTGCCTATCGTTGTTTTTGATTTAACCAAAGTGGGCAATATTAAAAAAGCGGTTTTGGGCGAGCCGATAGGGACCGTGGTCCACTAATACGGGGGGATAAGGCGATGATTAAAGAAGTCATTTCACAAACAGAAGCGAAGATGAAGAAAGCGCTGGAATCAGTTTCCCGGGAATTCTTAGAAGTTCGAACCGGTAGAGCGCACACCGGTTTGATTGAAGGCATTCATGTGGATTATTATGGGACACCGACGATGCTTAAGTCGATGGCGGCGATTTCTGTCCCGGATGCTAAAACAATTGTAATTACGCCCTGGGATCTGACGGCTATCCCTGAAATCGAAAAAGCATTATCAAATTCTAAAATTGGCGGAACACCGATGAATGATGGGAAAGTCATCCGAATTTCTATCCCACCATTGTCTAAAGAGCGCCGACAGGAATTGACTAAAGTTGTTAAAGATATGGCGGAAAATGGCCGGGTATCGTTGCGAACTATTAGACGCGACAGTAATGACCGTATCAAGAAATTGCAAACTGAAAGTAAAGTGTCCGAAGATGAGAGTTTTAAAGGTCAGGATGCGATTCAAAAGATGACCGATAAGTTTATTAAGGAAGTTGATTTGATTCTGGAAAGTAAGAACAAAGAATTACTTGATTTTAAGATTTAGTTCATTGAAAGATTCTTGACCCACTAGCTCATCTGGCAGAGCACTGCCCTTTTAAGGCAGTTGTGCCGCGTTCGAGTCGCGGGTGGGTCACTAATTTAATTTTTGAGGGACGAAGGACGTTGGCGAGGGATGAAGTAATGATGAATGGCTCGTTATCGTACCCCGTTTATGCGAGTGTCAAAAGAGAGGTCGTTCCTCGTCCTTAAATAACAAGGGCGAGTGGCGGAATTGGTATACGCGCATGCCTTAGGAGCATGTGGGGTAACCCTTGGAGGTTCAAGTCCTCTCTCGCCCATAAATGATCGTTGTTTTATTCGCGTTTTAGTTGTAGAAAATTTTTATAATTTTCAAAGAAATTCTGCGGCGGTAATTCAGTGGTAGAATGCCTCCTTGCCAAGGAGGATGTCATGGGTTCGAGCCCCATCCGCCGCTCCACCTATTCGTCTACACTAATTTTAAGGAGACTTCATGAAAATTAGCGAGTTTCTGCATTCCAAGGCGATCTCCGCAGACCTGAAGGGCTCAACTAAGCAAGAAATTATCGAAGAAATGGTCAAGCAGCTTATTGCGGCGGGCGCTGTTGATAAGAAACACAAAAATAAATTGATGGAGATTCTTTTTGCTCGAGAAGCGTTAGGGTCGACGGCCATTGGTCAAGGCATTGCTATCCCGCACGGCAAATGTGAGTATGTCACGAAGTTGGTGGCAAGTCTAGGTATCAGTAAAAAGGGTGTGGATTTTGATTCTCTCGATGGGGAACCCGCCTATATCTTTTTTCTTCTCGTCGCTCCCATTGATTCGGCCGGTCCTCATCTTAAGGCCCTGGCGCGGATATCGCGTTTGCTAAAAGATAAATTCTTTCGAGATCATCTTAAGAACGTCAAAGACGAAAAAACAATTCTCCACCTGATCTCCCAGGAAGACGAACGGATCCCCTAAAACCCGTCATCATGCCACAAACACTGCTTAAGTGGTTATATCCCGGCATTAAAATTAAACGTTGGTTATTCACTTCTCTTTTGGGAGTCGTGGTAGTCGCGTTTGGTGCCACGTTGGTAACCGCGCCATACCCACTGGTGAATGTGTTAGCCTATGTCATCATTGTAGTTGGTGTAATTTTTATTGTCTTGGGTATGTCTAAAATGCTTGTTTCCGTTCTGACTCTTTTTCTACCAGATGGAGAAAAAGAGCTGGTGAATATCCTTTATCAGCGGCGTTTCTTGGAGCGGGGACCGAAGATAGTGACGATCGGCGGGGGGCATGGTCTCTCGCAGCTATTATCAGGTTTAAAGGAATATTCTTCTAATATTACGGCCATTGTCACGGTGGCCGACAGCGGTGGTTCGTCTGGGCGTTTACGCGAAGAATTTAATATTGTGGCTCCGGGAGACATCCGTAATTGCTTGGTGGCTTTGGCGGACGCGCCTGCGTTAATGGGTGAGCTCTTTCAATTTCGTTTTTCTAAGGAGTCACAACTCCAGGGCCATAATTTTGGTAACCTATTTCTGACGGCCATGTATCAAGTGACGGGTGGCGATTTTGAAAAAGCAGTGGAAGAGTGCAGCAAAGTTTTGGCTATTCGAGGAAAAGTTGTTCCTTCGACAGTGAGTTATGTTCACCTGATCGCGGAATATGAAGACGGAAAACGTACCCAAGGCGAGGATAAGATTCCTCGGCCGAATGTGAAAATTCAACACTTAACAATGACGCCTGCTGATGCGAAACCAACTAAGGATGCCTTAGAGGCCATTCGCCAGGCGGACATTATTATTTTGGGTCCGGGAAGCTTGTATACGAGTGTTATCCCCAATTTAATTATTCAGGGCATGGCGGAAGCGATTGCGACGTGTAATGCTTATAAAATATACGTTTGTAACGTCATGACTCAGCCTGGAGAAACGGATGGCTACTCGGTTTGTGATCATTTACGCGCTATTATTGATCACGCTCAAACAAAAGTTGTCGACGCTTGCCTAGCTAACGATGCTCAGATTCCGGTCGATGCTTTAGGGCGTTATGAACATGAACATTCATTTCCGGTAAAGTTGGATACCGATCGAGTCAAAGAACTTGGCGTTAAAATGATTGCGACCGATTTGTTGGGTGTTAGTAATTACGTAAGGCATGATCCGGAAAAGTTGACTAAGGCTTTAATCAAATTGATCGAAACTCATCGCGTGATTAAGCGTTAAGTCAGGGATAAGTATTATGCCTAAATTAGAAAAAGAAGTCGTAATCATGAATCCACAAGGGCTGCACGCGCGTCCTGCGGCGGGGTTGGTTCAGATCGCGGCTAAGTATGATTCAAAGGTGACGGTGAAAAAAGGTAGTGAGTCCGTCAACGGTAAGTCGATCATGGGAATTTTGATGCTCGGAGCCCAGCATCAAAATAAAATTACGTTAATCGTTGAGGGGCCGGACGCAGAAGCCGCGCTTAAGGATCTGGAAGCGTATTTAAGTCAACATGAATGAAATCGTCATCAAAGGAATTCCCGCCGCTCCCGGCATTGCCTGTGGATCAGCTTTTATCCTCGATAAACAGGATTTTATCGTGCCGGCCCGCGCGATCATTGATCAGGAAATTCCGATTGAAATAGCCCGTTTTGAAGAGGCCCTGATTAAAACCCGCGGTGAAATTCTGGATTTGCAGAAGAAAATCAGCGCGGAAATGGACGGCCAGAATGCCAAAATTTTTGACGCGCATCTTCTGGTCTTGGAAGATCGCATGTTGATTGAAGATGTCGTCAAACATATTAAGAAAGAGAAGCTTTCCGCCGAGTATATTTTCTCTATGACTCTTAAGAAATATGTTAAGGCCATGGGAAAAATTGAAGACGAATATTTACGTGAGCGTGCGGGAGACTTTAATGATATTGGTCGACGGGTTTTAAAGAACCTGATGGATGAAAATAAGCTACATGAATTTGAGAATCTGACAGAAAAAATTATTATTGTGGCGCATGACCTGTCTCCCTCGGATACGATCACGATGTATCACAAAAACATTCTGGCTTTTGTGACGGATATTGGTGGTCGGACATCGCACACGGCTATTATGGCTAAGTCTCTGGGCGTTCCTGCCGTGGTGGGGTTGAAAGATGCTACGTTAAAAATTACCAACCAAGATGTCCTGATCGTGGATGGCCGCATGGGGCTTGTTATTGTGAACCCTTTAGCCCAGACTCAGGAAATTTATCAGAAGGAACAAAATCGTATTTTTGCTTTGAAGGACCGTTTTGCCGATAGTAAGGACCTTCCCGCGCAAACCTTAGATGGGAAAAAAGTCGAGATTTTGGCGAATCTTGAACTCCCCGAAGAAATCCCGCTTATTGTGAAATCCGGCGCGAGTGGCATCGGGTTGTATCGTACGGAATTCATGTTTATGAACCGTCTGGATTTGCCCACCGAGGAAGAACAGTTTGTCATGTATCGTCAGGTGGCTCAAGCTATGTCCGGCAATCCGGTGACGATTCGAACCTTGGATTTGGGGGGAGACAAATTTATTTCTAGTGTTCAAATTCCGCGAGATATGTCTCCATTTTTGGGTTGGCGGGCCATTCGTTTTTGTTTAGCCAGACCAGATATATTTAAGACTCAATTACGTGCTATTTTGCGAGCGTCCGTTCACGGGAAATTGAAGTTAATGTATCCGATGATTTCCGGCCCCGGAGAATTAAGAGAGGCGAACCGTATTTTGAATGAAGTCAAGGCGAGTCTACGGGCGGAAAATATTCCTTTCGATGAAAGCATGCCGGTTGGCGTCATGGTGGAGGTGCCCTCCGCGGTCATCACGGCAGATATGTTGGCCAAAGAAGCCAAATTTTTTAGCATCGGCACCAATGATTTGATCCAATACACGTTAGCGGTTGATCGGGTCAATGAACAGACAGCGCATTTGTACGAGCCCGGTCATCCGGCAGTTTTAAGGTCAATCAAAATGGCGATTGAGGCCGGTCATAAAGAAAACATCCATGTTGGGTTGTGTGGTGAAATGTCATCAGAGCCGGCGCTGGCCTTGTTGTTATTAGGGTTGGGTCTTGATGAATTCAGCATGTCGCCGATGAGTGTTCTACAGATTAAGAACTTAATTAGGAGTGTTCGGTATGAGGACGCTCAACAGCTGGCGCTGAGGGCTATGAGTTTATCAACCGGGCAAGAAGTAGAAGAGATCGCCGTGGCTAAGGTGAAAGAGTTGGCGCCACAGATTTTTTCTTCAGGGGAGAAATAAATATGAGTTTTGGTAATTTTTTAAAAAATTTCTTGGGTTCATCTGGTCAACGGAGAGTCAAAGTCTTAGTGCTGGCGGGAGGTTATGGGACGCGTCTTCAGCAGATCGCTAAAGATGTGCCCAAGCCGTTGTTGCCTATTCGTAATCGCCCTTTGATTGATTATATTTTAGATAAAATTCAGGGATTGTCCGGCCTGCAAGAAGTGTTAGTCGTGACCAACAATAAGTTTGCTCAGGTTTTTGAGAAATGGGCGACGGCTAAGGGTTTCTCTGTACCGATTAAAGTGATTAATGACGGAACGAATACTCCCGAGGAGCGTTTAGGATCTATGGGAGATATTAATTTTGTGATTGAGCGTGAATCTCTTAATGCTGACGTATTGGTGATTGGCGGAGACAATTTGTTTGATTATGCTTTGACTGAATTCTTGATTTTCGCTCAGCGTCAACAAGAGAACACCACGATTGGTCTTTATGACGTTGGTGAAAAAACTAAGGCTAAGATTTATGGCGTGGTAACCTTGGATGCACAAGGGAAGCTGACCTCTTTTGAAGAGAAACCAGCCGAGCCCAAATCGAGTTTGATCGGTATGTGCTTGTATTATTATCCGCAAAAATCTTTAGGTCTGGTTGGGCAGTATTTGCGAGAGACTCAAAAGTCGGATACCGCGGGGGATTATATACGGTGGCTTTATCAAAAACAGCCAGTTTATGGTTTTAAATTTTCCGGCAAATGGTATGATATCGGCAGTGTTGAATCGTATTATGATGCGGAAAAGAATTTTAAAGGGTAACACTAACATAGAAAGGAAGGCCGCGCAGTGAAAGGAACATATTTTTTAACTTCTGAATCAGTCGGCAAAGGACATCCGGATAAAGTATGTGATCAGATTTCGGATGCGGTATTGGATGCGGTATTAAGAGATGACCCCAGAGGTCGTGTGGCGTGCGAATCATTCGTCTCCGCGGGATTGGTTATTGTCGGTGGTGAAATTACCACTAAAACATACGTTGATATTCATAAATTGGTGCGTCGGGTGTTGCGCGACATCGGCTATACCTCACAGGAATACGGTTTTTCCGCTGATACTGGAGCCGTTTTGAACGCGATTAACGCGCAGTCTCCAGACATCGCCCAGGGGGTGGACGCGGGAGGCGCCGGTGATCAAGGAATCATGATTGGTTATGCCTGTGATGAAACTCCTGAATTGATGCCGTTGCCGATTATGCTAGCCCATAAATTGGTCATGCGTATCGAAGCCATTCGTAAAAGCAAAGTGTTGGATTATTTGGGCCCGGACTGCAAGAGTCAGGTCACTGTGGAATACAAAGATGGTATCCCTCAGCGCGTGGACGCGGTTGTCCTCGCCTGCCAGCATACCGAGAAAATTCTGGATAAAACGGGCAAGAAAATTACTGATAAATCCCGCCAGGACATGATTCGTGAGATCGCACATCACGTCTTAGGAAAAATGGTGGATAAAAAGACCAAATATTTTGTCAACGAAACCGGAAAATTTGTCGTTGGTGGCCCTCAGTCTGACACGGGCGTTACCGGACGAAAAATCGTGGTGGATACCTATGGGGGCGTTGTTTCTCACGGAGGAGGCGCTTTCTCCGGAAAAGATCCGACCAAGGTGGATCGCTCCGCGACGTATATGGCCCGCTACGTTGCCAAAAATATTGTTGCGGCGAAGCTCGCTAAAAAATGTTGGATTCAGTTCGGTTATTGCATCGGGGTCGCCGAGCCGGTCAGCGTCATGGTGGATACTTTTGGGACGGGAGCTGTTTCCGAACAGCGTTTGGTTGAATTGGCCCGTAAGCATTTTGATCTGACCCCCAAAGGAATTATTGAAGAGTTGAAATTAAGAACTCCGATTTATGAAAAAACCGCGGCCTATGGCCACTTTGGCCGGGAAGAATTTTCCTGGGAAAGTACGGCGAAAGCAGCTGCCTTAAAGAAGGATGCGTAAACTCATGAAATACGACGTCAAAGATCTCAGTTTAGCCAAGAAGGGAAAGTTAAGAATCGAATGGGCCGGGCAGGACATGCCGGTTTTGAAGTTGATTGGCGAGCGATTTGCCAAACAGAAGCCTTTAAAGGGATTGCGTGTCAGCGCCTGTTTGCATGTTACAACCGAGACCGGAAATTTGGCTCGCGTGTTGCAAGCCGGTGGGGCTCAAGTGCAGGTGTGTGCTTCCAATCCACTTTCCACGCAGGATGATGTGGCGGCTTCATTGGTCAAGGATTACGGGATTCCGGTATTCGCGATTAAAGGGGAAGACCGTAAAACTTATTTTGATCATTTAAACGCCTCGTTAGATCACAAACCGCATTTGACGATGGACGACGGTGCGGATTTGGTGTCCGAAGTCCACACGAAACGCAAGAATTTAGCTGAATACCTGTTCGCCGGTACAGAAGAGACGACGACAGGTGTTATTCGTCTTAAAAGCATGGAAGCTAAAAGAATGCTCATGTATCCCATCATCGCGGTGAATGACGCGATGACAAAGCATTTTTTTGATAACCGTTATGGAACCGGGCAGTCTACTCTGGACGGTATTATTCGTGCGACTAACCGTTTGATTGCCGGATCAAGTTTTGTGGTTTGCGGCTATGGATGGTGCGGTCGCGGGGTCGCTAAGCGTGCTGCTGGTATGGGAGCCAGTGTTGTGGTAACCGAAGTGGATCCCTTGCGTGCGTTGGAAGCGGTCATGGATGGTTTTGCCGTGATGCCTATTAAGGACGCTGCTAAAATTGGCGATATTTTTGTGACTGTGACAGGGGACATCAACGTCATCCGCGCAGAGCACATGTCGCTGATGAAAAATGGCGCTATTCTTTCCAATTCCGGTCATTTTGACGCGGAACTGGATTTGAAGGGTCTGGCAAAAATTACCAAAGCGAAAAGAATGATTCGTGATTTTGTGGAAGAACACACCTTAACTAATGGAAAAAATATTTATATATTAGGCGAAGGTCGTCTGATTAACTTGGCTTCCGCAGAAGGGCATCCGGCGTCAGTCATGGACATGAGTTTTGCCAATCAAGCGTTGTCGGCGGAATATGTCGCCAAGAATCATAAAAAGTTGGAGAAAAAAGTTTATAGCGTTCCGGAAGATATTGATCGGATGATTGCTAAATTAAAACTCCAGGCTTTGGGGATCAAGATCGACACCTTAACTGCTGAACAACTCAAATATTTGACGAGTTGGGAGATGGGCACGTAAGCGTCAATAGTGAACAACATCTGATTGTCAAATAAGTCTTGAAAAAATTTGTGCCGGGTCGAACCTTGTTGCTCATTCGGTTGCGAAATTAAAACTTGTTCGTCAATTGGAGCTTGTCCTTGTTTTTAGTCTCAGGCTAGCAGTGTGGTTAGTTGGAACTCACTGATAGCCTGATTCTGTTTATTGCTTTTTTTCTGAAAGTCGCATCTGAAGCAAAGCTCTATAAAGGAGGAATGCTGATGAGAAATTCAAGATTATGGGTGTGTTTCGCGTGGTTATTGCTTTGTTTGGTCCGTAGTGGCTGGGCTGAAACAATAACGCCGGATTCAAAAATTGTTCAGATTGCGGTCTATCCGGATTCGGTGATGGTGACACGTCAAACGGAGGTTAAGCTAACGCCGGGGGAGCACGCTATCAAATTTGAGGACATAGTGACGCCTTTTGAACAAAATTCTTTGTCAGTTAAAGGCGAAGGGACTGCTCAGGTTAAACTGTTTGGGGCTCAGATTAAGCAGGAATACCTTATAGAATCAGCCAATGAACGGCTCAAGGATTTGCAAAATAGAATTGAAGGCCTGGATGATGAATTGATGGCCAAAAATGCGGAAAGTCAGGTTCTCGAGCAGAAGAAGCAATTTTTAGAATCGGTGAAGTTGTTTTCCGCTGAACAACTACCTAAGGATCTAGTGACCAAAATGCCGACGACTGCTGAATTGGAAGGGACGTTGGAATTCGTTACAACGCAGTTTGCTGCAATTGAGCAGTCTCGAGAGGAAATTCGGTTAGCCATTCGTGATTTGCAACGTAAGCGAGAGGCTTTGGTTCGAGAAATGAATGATGTCCGCGGTCCGCAGAATCGTCAGAAGCAATCGGTTTGGGTGGATTTGAATTGTGTTCAAGAAGGATCGCTAACCGTACAGATTTCCTATCTCGTGAGAGGGGTTTCCTGGTATCCGCAGTACGACGCTCGCGCTTCCTTAACTCAAGATGATTTGGAGCTCACCACTTTTGGTGTGGTGACACAGAATTCAGGTGAAGACTGGAACGATGTGGAAATGCTTTTGTCTACGGCTCAGCCTTCTATTGGAGGACGAATGCCGCAGGTAATCCCCTGGATATTGCGCGCTTATCAACCGCCGCCACCCATGGCGAGGCAACGCGGGATGCTGAAAGCAGCCGTAGATGATATTGGAGATCAATATTCCCCTGGAGTGATGTCTGCTTTGGCAGGAGCTCCCATGATGGAAGCTGCTCAAAAGGTGACTGCGGAACCAGCCTATTCGCAAGTACAGTCAAAAGGAATATCGGTTAACTATAAATTACCTCGAAAGGCAACGATCAAATCAGATGGTTCAGAACACAAATTTCCGGTGGCCAGTTTAAGACTAGTCGCGAATTATGAGTACTCAGCGTATCCTCGCTTAAGTCCTTTTGTTTATCTGGGAAGTAAAATCAAAAATACTTCCGAAGCTCAGCTTTTAGCCGGTCAGGTCAATATTTTCTTGGAAGGCGATTTTGTGGGAAATTCCAGCTTGGATCATATCGGGCCGGGGGAAGAGTTTCCTTTATTCTTGGGGGCTGATGACAATGTAAAGGCTAAGAAGGAAGAAATTCAGCGGCAAGTGGATGAGACCATGCTCGGGGGGTTGCCTTCTCCTAATCGCAAGACAACGCTTAAATATAAGTTGACGGTAGAAAATTATAAATCGAAGACCGTCAAATTGAATCTGTTTGACGCGGTTCCCATCGCGGAAGATGATCGTATTAAAGTTAAACTTTCCGAGGTTTCTGTCACTCCCACGACCAAGGATTGGGAGAATCGTAAAGGTGTTTGGAAATGGGAACTGACGTTAGCCCCGGCGCAGAAACAGGAAATTCATTACACGGTTATCATCGAGCATCCTAAAGATTTGCAGATTGAAGGATTATGAAATGAAAATTAAGCGTATCGGTTTGTTGACTTCCGGTGGGGATGGGCCAGGCATGAACGCCGCGATAAGGGCCGTGGTTCGTTTTGCTTTATCGAATGGATTGAAAGTAAGTGGGATTATGCGAGGGTATGACGGTTTGGTCAAAAATAATATCCTCGAATTAAATCATCGGTCCGTTTCCAATATTATTAACAAAGGGGGAACCATTTTGAAAACCGCGCGTTCACCGGAATTTCGTACTCCTGCGGGGACTCGTCGCGCGGTGGAAAATATGCGCAAACAGCATATCGATGCTTTAGTGGTGATCGGTGGGGATGGTACCTATATTGGGGCTAATCGGCTTTTCGAACAATGGCAGATCCCCACGGTTGGGATTCCCGGAACTATTGATAATGACCTTTTTGGGACAGATGAAACGATCGGTTGCGCGACGGCCATCAACACGGCCTTGGAATCGATTGATAAAATTCGAGATACCGCGCAAAGCATGGAACGTGTTTTTGTCATTGAAGTGATGGGAAACAAATCCGGATATATTGCCTTGCAGGTGGCTTTGGGGTCAGGAGCGGAGGAAGTGATCGTCCCTGAATACGATTTTAATTACCGAGCTATGTATAAGGAAATTGCCGCGGGAAATAAAAAAGGAAAAATTAGTTGGATCATTATTGTAGCGGAAGGGGCGGGAAAGGCCAACCTGGTCGCCCAAAAGATAAATGAGATTACCGGGCTTGAAACGAGATATGTTGTTTTGGGGCATGTTCAGCGGGGCGGCACTCCCGTTGCGACAGACCGGATTCTAGCGACTCGATTGGGGGCCAAGGCGGTGGATTTGCTCCTTAAGGGTGAGTATGGAAAGGCCGTGGGGGTGGTTCAAAATGATTTTAACATTATTCGATTGGCCCAAGCGCAGCATCGCGAGTATCAGAATTTTCAGGAGTCTTATGAACTGTTAAAGACTTTGACTTAAGACTGAAATACGTTAAAATAAGTTCTAATTTTTTGGGAGAAATAAGTATTATTACTATTTTTAAGGAAGGATGTTAATCATGCCTAAGATTTATTATGACAAAGACGCAGATTTGAATGAGATTAAAAATAAAACGATTGCCATTATTGGCTACGGGATTCAGGGGCGAGGACAGGCGTTAAATTTACGAGACAGCGGACTGAAGGTCATCATCGGTCAGCGACCCGGTGGTCCGAATTACGATCAGGCTAAGAAAGATGGTTTTTCTCCCCTGAGCGCTGAGGAAGCGTCGCAGCAGGCTGATGTGATTCAGATTTTAGTGCAGGATCATTTGCAGGCAGATCTTTACAAAAAATCAATTGCCCCGTATTTGAAGAAAGGGAAGACGTTGGTCTTCTCGCATGGGTTTAATATTCATTTTAAACAGATTCTTCCTCCCAAAGATGTTGATGTCGTGATGGTGGCACCTAAAGGGCCGGGTTCGTTGGTTCGTCGGCAGTACGAAGAAGGTAGGGGCGTTCCTTGCTTAGTGGCGATTCATCAAAATCCTTCCAAAAACGCGTTAAAAACAGCGTTAGCGTACGCCAAGGGCGTTGGCGGCACACGTGGCGGAGTGATTGAGACGACGTTTAAAGAAGAGACAGAAACCGATCTTTTTGGTGAACAAGCGGTGCTCTGTGGTGGAACGAGTGAATTGATTAAAGCGGGTTTTGAAACGTTAGTTAAAGCGGGCTACCAGCCGGAAATTGCGTATTTTGAGTGTCTGCATGAATTAAAATTGATCGTTGATATTATTTATGAGGAAGGGTTGACGGGAATGCGTCGCCGGGTTTCAGATACGGCCGAGTATGGTGATTATTCTAGGGGGAAACGTGTGATTACACCTAAAGTCCGTCAAGAAATGAAAAAAATATTAAAAGAGATCCAATCAGGCAAATTTGCCAAAGAATGGATTGCAGAAAATAAAAAAGGCCGTAAGAATTTCTTAAAAATGCGGCAAACCGATGAACATCATTTGGTGGAAAATGTCGGGTTGAAGCTACGCGCTATGATGCCCTGGATGAAAAAGTAAGCACCTCGGGTTTTGAGGGGCCCCGCGGACGAATGTCCGCGGGGCCCATTTGAAAATAGCATAGCGAATCAATTGTTTTGTTTATGTCAATTAGGAAGGCTACTTCTCAACAAAGAAATTTGAACTCCCCGATTCCCTCCCGAATGGGCGGACGTCCTGTATTTTTGCTTTTTTCGTTCGTTGGCGGGAAAACGTTGAATTTACGTCTCTTAACTGAGAAGAGACGATCAACCCCCACCCCAAATTTTTATTTATTGCTGGCGAATATCCCATTTCCGGGAAGAAAAGTTAATCATAACCTGTGCCCAAAGGCTTGGGAATCGATGAGCAATTAGGTCGGATAGCGAAGTGGCAAGTTATCCGCCCTTCGCTCTTGGACCCAACTGATCGAGGAGAGAACCCATGTCGGACCCAAATAAGGTTTTAATTTTTGATACCACTTTGCGCGATGGCGAGCAAGCGCCAGGCGCGAGTATGAATGAAAAAGAGAAACTCGAAATCGCTTTTGCTTTGGAAAGGTTAGGCGTTGATATCATTGAGGCGGGATTTCCTATTGCTTCTCCCGGTGATTTCAAATCTGTTCAGAATGTCGCCAAGCATATCAAATCTTCCATTATCTGTGGCCTGGCCCGATCCATTAAGAAAGATATTGATGCGGCTGCTGACGCGATAAAAATGGCGAAGCGTGGCCGGATTCACGTATTTTTAGCGACGTCTAAAATTCACCTGCAGTATAAGTTTAAGAAATCCGAAGAAGAAATCTTGCAAATGGCGATCGACGCAGTCAAATACGCGCGTCGCAGATGCGATAACATTGAATTCTCGCCGGAAGACGCTTCCCGTTCCGAAAAATCATTTTTGTATCGTGTTTTGGAAGCCGTCATCGCGGCGGGGGCCACCACGGTTAATATTCCTGACACCGTGGGGTATAGCGTTCCCCAAGAATACGGCAAGTTAATGCGGGATATTCTGGATAATGTTCCCAATATTCATAAAGCCGTGGTTTCCGCTCATTGTCATGATGATTTGGGCATGGCGGTCGCGAATTCATTGGCGGCGGTTAAGAATGGAGCGCGGCAAGTGGAATGCACCATCAATGGTGTTGGTGAGAGGGCAGGTAACGCGTCCATGGAAGAAATTGTGATGCAGTTAAGGACGCGTCAGGATTTTTATGGATGCACAACGGGCATTAATACTAAAGAAATTAGCCGGGTATCGCGCATGGTCAGTAAGGCGACCGGGTTTGTGGTTCCTCCCAATAAAGCCATTGTGGGTGCTAACGCGTTCCGTCACGAATCGGGCATTCATCAGGATGGCATGTTAAAGGAGCGTTCTACTTACGAAATTATGCGCCCGGAAGACGTCGGTTTCTTAGAAACCGGGTTAGTCCTCGGTAAACATTCCGGAAGGCACGCCTTTAAAGATCGTTTGAAGAGTTTGGGTGTGCATTTGTCCGAAACGGAAGTTGATAAAGCTTTTGACCAATTTAAGATATTGGCAGACAAAAAAAAGCAGGTTTTTGATGAGGATTTACTGGCCTTGGCTGATCAAGGAACTAAGATCGCAGCAGACACCTGGGTGCTCTCTAGCTTAAAAACAGTTAGCGGAACAACCATCAAGCCACAGGTCGACGTGGTGTTAAAGAGAAAAGGCAAGTCGTTTAAAGCCTCTTCTTCTGGAGATGGTCCAGTTGATGCTTGCTACAAGGCTATTGATAAAATTACCAAATTGAAAGGGGAATTGTTGGATTATTCCATCCAGTCGGTCTCCCGCGGTAAGGACGCTTTAGGTGAGGTAACGGCCAAAGTCAGGATCAAGAATAAAAATTTGATCGCTCGTGGAGCCAGCACGGATATTCTTGAAGCATCGGCCATGGCGTACCTCAATGCCGTCAATAAATTCCTGGCGTCAAACTGATGTCAGCGTAACTCATGCCAAATCATTCCCCTATTTACGGTATCATCGGAAATCCAGTTAAGCATAGTCTGTCACCTTTTATGCATAACACGGCGTTTCGCGCTTTGGGGGTGAAGGCCGAATATAAGTTGTTTCCTCTGGAAGAAAACGAAATCGATGAGTTTTTTAAAAACTTGCGTCGTCCAGAGTGCGACATTTTTGGCCTTAACGTTACTGTTCCCTATAAAGAAAAAGTCATTGAATATTTAGATTCTTTGAATCCATTCGCCCAGCGGGCCATGGCGGTTAATACCATTGTGATTTCCAAGAATCGTAGTCTGGTTGGCATTAATACCGATGGGCCCGGTTTTCTGGCGCACTTGGCGGAGCTTAAGTTCCCGACGGAAGGGAAAAGAATCGCTATTCTGGGAGCTGGCGGAACGACCAAATCTATTCTCAGTGCCATTTGTCTTTTGCCAGAACGACCGGAAAGCATTTTGATCTATAACCGGACTCAGGAAAAAGTTGAAGCGCTGCTCAGTGATTTAGGTCAGCGTGTTGATCTGAGTGAATGTCTTATTGCCGAGAGTATTGATGATCTAAACCTTGAGTTGGCGGACCTTCTTATCAACACGACGTCAATAGGACTCAAACCGGATGATCCCGTGCTGGTTTCGGAAGATATGTTACATTCCAACTTGCTGGTTTATGATGTTGTTTATAATCCCATGAAGACAACACTTTTGAAAATGGCGGATCGTAAAGGGGCGCGGAACGCGAATGGGCTGGGTATGCTGTATTATCAAGGGGTGTTAGCGTTCCAGCACTGGGCAGGTTGCCAACTAGACGAGAACGTCAAATTAAAAATGCGCGAGAGCCTATTGCGTCAGGAGGTTTTGTAATGGAGTTCCTTTGGTTCTCCAGAGCGATTTTTTTTATTTTAGGGACGGTGGTGGGGAGTTTTTTGAATGTGTGTATCGTGCGCCTCCCCAAAGGTGAATCCGTTGTTGCGCCAGGTTCGCATTGTGTTTCTTGTCAAAAACCGATTGCCTGGTTTGATAATATTCCGCTTTTTAGCTATGTGGCGCTGGGCGGAAAGTGCCGATATTGCCAGGCCAAATTTTCCCCGCGTTATTTAGGTATTGAATTTCTAACGGGGATCGCTTTTGTGGGATTCTGGGAAGCATTTGGTTGGCAGGCGGTGTTGATTCCTTATTTGTTTTTGGTTTCCGGTTTTATTATCGCTACTTTCGTTGACTTTGAGCACCGCATTATTCCGGATGAAGTTAGTTTGGGGGGATTGGTTGCAGGTATACTTTTTAGTGCGTTTATTCCCGCTTTGCACGATACGACGGATGGTGTTTTATCCGCCGGTCGCTGGATTGCGTTAATCATGGTTGGGCTGTGTTTGACCATGTATAAATTAATGTGTCTTTTTCAAAAGCCGGCAGCCGCGACTGACCCTCGGACAGGTGAAATTTCCGAAGAACCTCGGGAACAAGAGGATTTGGTTTTTTATGTCATTGTGCTGGCGGCTACGGCAGCAGTTTTTTTACTGCATTTTGCGATCACTAAATTTGGGGCGCAAGCTCCCGTGATGGCGATGCATTTACTATCCCTGGAAGCCTCCTTAATAGGATTTTTGGTGGGGGGAGGGACTATCTTCGCCATGGGGATGCTGGGAGAAATTATATTCCGAAAAGAAGCGATGGGAGGCGGCGACGTAAAATTATTGGCCATGATCGGCGCTTTCTTAGGCTGGAAAAACGCTATCCTGACTTTCTTTATTTCTCCACTATTTGGAGCGGTTGTAGGTATTCTAATTATGCTTCGTACTAAAGAAAAGGCTATCGCGTATGGTCCGTATATAGTTTTAGGGGCATTAATCAGTCTTTTTTTCTCCGAAATAATTATTAATTGGATTTTAAACGGTTATGGCTTAAATTGAAGCATTAATGTCTTCTCTAATATAGTAGTTAGATAGTCAAATTTTCTCCCTTCCTGCTATCCCCAGTAGTTTAACTGATCTATTCATTGCCTAAAGCCTGTCTTCCTAAGCTCTTTTTGAGAGGAAGAAAGGTCAATAATAATTGAAACGAGTTTTGACACTGTTTAGTGGGGTATGTTAAAATTCACGCCATGCGTAAGAATATTGTGCTCATCGGCTTTATGGGCGCGGGTAAATCTATGGTTTCCAAGAGTTTAGCAAGAAAATTGCAGCGCGACCGCGTGTCTACCGATGAATTGATTGAACAGCAAGAGGGCCAGAAAATCAGTGATATCTTTCGCGATCGGGGCGAAGCTTATTTTCGAGAGAAGGAAGCGCAGCTGGCGGCCGTATTGTCTGCCCGTGATGGTCTCATTATTGATTGCGGAGGGGGACTTGCCGCTGACTTACGAAATTTAGATCGTTTGAAGCAAACAGGAACAGTTTTTTATTTACAGACCTCTCCCGATATTATTTTAAAAAGGGTGGGACATCAAAACCATCGGCCATTACTACAGGTGCCGGATCCTTTAGCTAAAATTAAGGAACTATTGCTTTTGCGGGATCCGATTTATCGTCAGGCCCACCATGTGATTAACACCGATGACCATCAGGTGGAAGATACCGCGCAGGCTATTATGAGGATGTTGAATCATGACTGAACTCGATGCTTTGATCGTGTTAAATGCCATTCCTTCCGCAGGCCCGGCCAAGATTAAGGAACTGTTGGCGTTGTGCGGCTCCGCGCGGGCGGTTTTGGAAACGCCGATGGCTGTCTTGCGACGAGAAATAGCGGGTTCAGAAAAATTGTGGGAGCATTGGTCAACGTTTAGGCGCGATGAATTTTTGGCGACAGAATCACGACTGATGCATCAACACCAAGTTCGAGTTTGTTCTTTCACTGATGAGGCGTTTCCACACCAACTGAAGAATATCGCGCAGTCACCCGTTCTGTTATACGTAAAAGGCCAATGGCCTGAGGCATCCCAACAATGTCTAGGGATCGTTGGTTCACGACAGGCTAGTTTATATGGCGTGGGGGTTGCCAAAAAATTGGCAATTGAACTGGTCGAGAGGGGCGTTGTCGTGGTTTCCGGATTAGCGCGGGGCATTGATGCGGCAGCTCACGCCGGTGCTTTAGAAGCCGGCGGTCAAACTATCGGGGTCGTGGGGTGCGGGCTGGCGCATCTTTATCCTTTGGAAAACGCGCGACTGTGGCGTGATATTCCTCAGGCAGGAATTATTGTTTCCGAATTTCCCATGTTGATGGAACCCTTGGCCAAAAATTTTCCCCGCCGAAATCGCATTATTAGCGGTCTTTCCTCCGGAATTATTGTCGTTGAAGCGGCTTTAAATAGTGGGGCGTTAATAACGGTTGATTATGCTCTGGAGCAGGGACGTGATGTGTACGCCGTGCCCGGGCCTTGGGGGTGTCCGCAGTCGCAAGGTGTTAATCGTCTAATCCAGCAAGGAGCCAAATTGATCATGTCTGTTGACGATGTTTGGGAGGAGATGGAAAACACTCAAAGCCAGACCGTGGCTGCCGATGCGGTTGGTCATCGATTTTCAGAGGTGATAGAGGAAAGTCTTCTCTCTGAAAGGGACGTCTTTACCATTATTACGCACTCGCCCAAACATATCGACGCGCTCGCCGCAGAGATGAATTGTTCAACGGAAAATTTGTCTCGCCCGCTGTTAGATCTGGAATTGAAGCGTTTGGTTAAACAATTGCCGGGCAAATGGTTTGTCCGCGCATTACAAAATTAAGGATAGGAAAACGCATGGTCCAATCGTTAGTTATTGTTGAGTCTCCTGCCAAAGTCAAAACGATCAACAAGATTTTGGGTAGCAAATTTAAAGTAACATCTTCCATGGGGCATTTGATTGACTTGCCCAAATCTACCTTAGGCGTTAACTTGGAAGAAAATTTTTTGGCCAAAATGGTGGTCGTCCGCAGCAAACAGAAAGTCCTTACGCAACTCAAGAAGGAAGCAAAGACCAAAGATAATATTTATATTGCGACGGATCCGGATCGGGAAGGTGAAGCGATTGGCTGGAATCTGATGCAGCATCTGGGCAAAGACAAAAAATATTTTCGTGTCACGTTTAATGAAATTACCAAAGAAGCGGTTCTTAAGGCTTTTGATAAGCCGATGGAATTTGATCATAAGAAAATTGAAGCCCAAGTCGCGCGACGCGTGTTAGATAGAATCGTCGGTTATCAGATTAGCCCGCTTCTATGGAAAAAAGTGGGATCTCGTTTAAGCGCCGGACGTGTGCAGTCGGTGGCACTAAGGTTAATTGTCGACCGAGAACGAGCCATTAAAAGTTTTGTGCCTCAGGAATATTGGCAGATTGAAGTGGATTTAAAGAAATCCGGGCTTGATGCGGTTTTGACCGCGGCCTTGGAAAAAATTAACGGACAGAAATTGGACATCACCAATAAAAGCGATACGGACCAGGCCGTGGCGCAGATTAAACGCGAAGCTTTTGAAGTCGCGCAGATTACCAAAAGGGAGGTCAAACGGAATCCTTCCGCCCCGTTTATTACCAGCACCTTGCAGCAAGATGCTTTTAATAAATTGGGTTATAACGCGCAGAAAACAATGATGATTGCTCAACAACTTTATGAAGGTATTGAATTAGGCGGAGATGAACCGATTGGTTTAATCACCTACATGCGTACCGATTCCGTTAACATCGCCAAGGAAGCTGTCGCACGGGTGAGAGATTATATCCAAGAACATTTTGGCGAAAAGTATTTGCCCGCTTCCCCCAACGTTTATAAATCAAAAAAATCCGCTCAACAGGCGCACGAGGCTATTCGTCCTTCCGACGTGTCGCGTGCTCCTCAAGATGTTAAAAAGTTTCTCGATGAAGATCAATTTAGGTTATATGAACTGATTTGGCGACGTTTTGTCAGTTGCCAGATGGTTCCGGCGATTTATCAGTTTAAAAAGTTGGAAATTTCAGCCGGACGATTTTTGTTCGGCGCTTCAGGATCAACACTGATCTTCGATGGCTTTCTTAAAATAGGGGCCGAAGATCGCGAAGAACAAGAGAAGGCTGACCTTTCTGCGTATGCGCAGGGCGACAAATTGGAATGCCTGGAGATTCGTCCCAGCCAACATTTCACTAAACCGCCGGCACGTTTTTCAGAAGCGACGCTAGTCAAGGCCCTGGAAGAGGACGGAATCGGCCGTCCCAGTACTTACGCATCAATTATTCAAACCCTGGTATTGCGTAATTACGTTTTGCGTGAGCGGGGCTACTTTATGGCCACCGATTTAGGGATGAAAATTTGTGATCTCTTGGTGCAATATTTTACTAAGATCATGGACATCACTTTTACCGCTTCCATGGAAGAAAACCTGGATCAAGTCGAAGAAGGAACCATGGAATACGCCAAGTTGCTGGCTGACTTTTATGAGCCGTTTAAAAAAGAGTTGGATTACGCGATGGCGAACATGGAAAAAACACAGAATTTAATCGATAAAAAATGTCCGCTGTGCGCTCGACCCTTGGCCATCAAATGGGGACGCAAAGGAAAATTTGTCAGCTGTACAGGTTTTCCGGAATGCAAACACGCCGAACCTTTCGCGACCGGAGTGATGTGTCCGGAACCCAATTGCGGGGGAGAACTCGTGGAGCGTCGTTCCAAGCGAGGAGGCATTTTTTATGGTTGCAGTCGATTTCCCGAGTGTAAACACATCGAAAATAAGCTTCCGGAAGTAGCGGCGTCTTCTCATCCGGAGGCTTCCTCTTCAGCTACCAACGGAGAGGATGACTTGTAAAGGTCTCCATGAACCGTTACCTGGATAAATTCTTATCCTATTTGGACGTTGAGAAAAATTATTCTGCACATACCTTACTCAATTATCGTTTGGATCTGATTGAATTCTTGAAATTCACCGCGGATCTACCGGTTGAACAGGTAGACTATTTAGTTTTGAGGAAGTACCTGGCGCATTTACGTAGCCTTAATCATCGTCCCCGAACGGTCGCGCGTAAACTTTCTTCGTTACGTAGTTTTTTTCGTTTTTTACAGCGGGAAAATCATATTAAGGACAATCCGGCGATCCTCTTGCAGACTCCCAAACTAGATAAGAAATTGCCGAATTTTTTAAGTGAAAAAGAAATGGTGGCCATGATTGAAGCGCCATCCGGTGATGAAGAATCGAGTCTAAGGGACCGCGCGATTTTTGAGACGCTCTATTCAACGGGTATTCGTGTTTCCGAGTTGGTGGGACTCAATTCCGAGCATGTTGATTTTATTGGTAATATTATCAAGGTCATGGGCAAAGGAAAGAAGGAGCGACTGGTTCCGATCGGGAATCAAGCGTTGAGGGCGCTGCAGGATTATTTGGGGCGCCGTAAACGTCAGAGTTCGGCGTTATTTTTGAATCGAAATGGCGGTCGCTTGACCACGCGCAGCATTGTTAATATCACCAAGAAATATTTGGCGCAAACTGCGATTTTGCAGAACGTGTCCCCGCATGTCTTGCGGCATTCTTTCGCGACGCATTTGTTGAATCGAGGCGCTGATTTGCGTTCCGTCCAAGAATTGCTGGGCCACGTGAATCTTTCTACGACTCAGATTTATACGCACGTGACTACCGAACGACTTAAAGAAGTTTACGACAAGGCCCATCCTCACGCCCGCTAGGAGGGAACGCTATGGTTATTATTTATGATTTGATTTTTCTTGTTTACGCGATCGTGACGCTGCCGGTTCTATTGCTTAAGGGTAAGTGGCACGAGAGTTTCGCTCAACGTTTTGGCAGTTTTTCAGCGGCCTTATTGGCGCGCTTGCGTGAGAAAAGGAACCTTTGGATTCACGCGGTGAGTGTCGGTGAAGTGCAAGCCGTGGGCGGACTGATTAAGGAGTTGAAGAAAGCCTATCCACAGTATCAGCTGGTTTTGACGACCGTCACTAAAACTGGCTTTGAACTTGCGCAACAAAATTTTGCTCAGGAATGTTTGGTATTGTATGCGCCCGTAGATTTGAGTTGGTCGGTGCGCCGTTTTGTTCGTAATGTATCTCCAACGGTTTATCTTGTGGCTGAGACCGAAATTTGGCCTAATTTATGGTTAGCGCTTGGCAAAGACAGAATTCCGATTGTCCAGGTCAACGGCCGGATTTCTGATCAGGCCTTCGGGCGATATGAACGGATCAAATGGCTATTGGCTCCAATTATTAATAAAGCGCATTTATTTTGCATGCAAAGCGAACGTGATGTGAAACGACTTGTCGCTCTGGGTGCGTTACCGCAAAAAGTTCATTTGGCGGGCAATATCAAATTTGATGACGTCGCGGATAGCGTTGGTTTTCACCCTCAGGATTATGGATTGCTTCCTGAAGAGCCGGTGTGGATCGCCGGCAGTACTCACCCCGGGGAAGAAGAAATCATTCTTTCGGTTTATGCGCAGTTACGTGCTGCCCATCCGCGGTTACGTTTGATTTTGGCACCGCGTCATCCACACCGAGTCAAGGAAGTTTGTCATTTGGTAGAGTCTCAGAACTTCGGCGTTCGTCTTTTTTCCACCTTGAGTACCACGAGAGTTCAAGCAGATGAGGTGATTGTCGTTGATACCATCGGTCAATTAAGATCGCTGTATAGTTTGGCCACGGTAGTTTTTGTCGGCAAAAGTCTGCGGGTCGGAGGCGGTCATAATATTATTGAACCTGCCTTTTGGAGTAAACCGATCGTGGTAGGTCCGGCCATGCAGAATTTTCAAGACATCTTGGATATTTTCTTGCAACATCAGGCGATTCGACAGGTTGCGGATGCAAAGGATCTAATGAAAAATGTGAGCGAACTACTGGCTAACTCGGCGGAGCGAGAACGGCTGGGCGCTTCAGCCAAAGACGCGATTCGACAATATCAAGGCGCCACGCGGCGTATCGTCATGGCCCTGTCGGCTTTGGTGAAATAACCATGCAGGAGCGATTGCTTAAATTATTATTTAGCGACCGACCGACATTGCTGGAAAAAGGGGTGTTGGGGCTGTTAGCGGTGTTTAGTTATGTATACGGCGCTGTACAGCGCGGCCGCGAGTATGCCTATGAGTGCGGTTGGCTTAAGACAATTAAGGTAGGGCGGCCGGTGATCAGCGTTGGGAATTTGACTTGGGGAGGAACGGGAAAAACTCCGCTGGTAGAGTTTTTGGTGAATCGGCTGCGCGAACGCGGAGTCAAAGTTTGTGTCTTAATGCGTGGTTACCAACCCCGTGGATTAGCGGCAAGCGGAGCTAGTGATGAAGCCCAGCTGTTACGTCGGCATCTTCCGAATGTGTTGATCAAAGAAGGTCGGGATCGCGTGCGTTCCGCGGCGGAAGTTATGGCCATGGATTCGCCGGATGGCTTTATTTTGGACGATGGTTTTCAGCACCGTCAGATTTTTCGTGATTTAGATATAGTGGTTTTGGACGCGACACGACCGTTTGGCAACCAGCGTTTAATTCCCCGAGGTATTCTCCGAGAGCCCGTCAGCTCTCTGTCCCGGGCTCAGATTGTTGTGTTGACCAAAGTTGATCAAGTATCGATTGACGCGTTACGCGTCTTGCAATCGGACGTGACGCGCCAAAATCCTTCCGCGGTGATCGCTCATGCGATTCATCAGCCGGTCGATTTTTGGGATCATCGCCAGCAATCGGCCGTACCCTTAGCTAACTTGAAGGGTCGTAAAGCGGTGGCATTTTGCGGACTCGGAAATCCGCAGTCTTTTTTTAAAACGTTGGGAGATGTGGGGGTGGAGGTTGTGGATACCCAAAGCTATCGAGACCATTACGTATATCGTTTAGGTGATGTCTTAGCGTTGTCGGACCGCGCGCGGAAAATGGGCGCTCAGCTTCTTCTCTCAACTGAAAAAGACGCGGTCAAGCTGGAGTCGTTTTACGAAGCGTGGGCGGGATTGGATCTTTTGATATTAAGAATTAAATTACGATTCATACATGGCCAAGAATTCATCGATCAGCGAATCAGTCATTTATTTAAGCGTTAAAGCTTTTGGGGCTTTTATTCGCGTCTTGCCCGCCGGACTCGGTCTGTTGATCGGACGGGGCATCGGGGCGCTGGCCTATTATTTTGATTTACGTCACCGGGCCCTGGCCTACGCTAATCTAAAAGTGGCTTTTGCTAAGTCTAAATCACCCGAAGAGATCCGTCGGATTACCAAAGAGATTTTTGCGAATTTTGGTCAGAACCTGATTGAGATTCTGCGGTTACCGCTGCTTAATAAAGATAATTACGCGCAATTTATAGAAATTGAAGGCAAGGAGCACGCTCAAGAAAGTCTAAAGGGTGGTAAAGGATGTATGCTCGTTGCGATGCATTTTGGCAGCTGGGAGCTTTCTAGTTTTGCGTGCTCGCTGCTGGGGAAATATAAGTTGGTGATTAAACCCCAGACGACATTCGCGAGTCTTAATGATTTGTTAAATTCCTATCGAGGTCATAGCGGCACTATGACCGTGGCCAAAGGCATGGGAATCCGGGAGATGCTTAGGGGATTGCATAACAATGAATTGGTGGGGATCGTGGTTGATCAGGGGGGGCGAGACGGCAAGCTGGTGCCGTTTTTTGGTCGGCAGGCTTCCATGTCGGTCGGAGCGATTCGGATTGCTTTGAAAATGGGTGTGCCGTTGTGTTTTTGTATTATTCGTCGGGTTAAGGGAGCAAAGCACCACATGCGAATTTTTCCAGCGATGATGTTGCACAATACGGACAACCTTGACGCGGACATTGACAGAAATTTAAGGTCTATCGTTCAGATCATGGAAAAAGAAATTGAACGCTACCCGACTGAATACAATTGGTTTTACAAGATCTGGAAATATTCGACGGAATCAACCACACTTATTCTCAGCGATGGTAAAGTTGGCCACTTGCGTCAATCGGAATGTTTGGCCAGCCATATTGCTCAGGCCTTAAAGACTCGGGGCATTGCTTCCGAAATCAAAACTATTCCTATTCAATTTAAAAGTCCGTGGCGCGCGCGACTGATTTCAGTCGCCGGATTATTGGCCAACCGTTTTCTCTGTCAGGGGAGGCAGAATTTTCTTAAGTTTTTCTTAACGGAGGAATGCTATCGTCAGATCATGGCCTTTAAGGCTGATTTTATTGTGTCTTGCGGCTCATCATTGGCCAGTTTGAATTTTTTGTTGACCATGGACCATAAAGCGAAGAACGTGGCTATTCTCAAACCGGGACTCCTGGGATACAAGAAGTTTGATCTCGTAGTGATGCTCGAACATGATTTCCGCAAACGTGAAGACTATCCGGCTAACGTTGTTTGGACGAAAGTCGCTCCTAATTTGATCAACTCGGTCTATTTGACTGAACAAGGACAAATGTTGTTGAAACGTTACGCGGTCCTTAAACAACGGCTGAAATTACGCATTGGATTTTTGCTGGGCGGAGATACCCGTCGAAGTGTTATGCTGGAAAAAGTCGTGAAGATGGTTTTGAATCAACTGAAGGAGGCGGCCACAGAATTAAACGCAGATATTTTAGCCACCACGTCGCGTCGAACCTCAAACCGCATTGAAGGTCTAGTGACCCGAGAGTTGAAGGGCTATGAGCGATGCCCGGTTTTGATTATGCCCAATCGCAATAACATTCCGGAAGCGGTCGGTGGAATCTTAGATTTAAGTGACATCCTCTTAGTTTCCGGAGACAGTATCTCCATGATTTCCGAGGCGGTGAGCGCTGGTAAAAATACGATTATCTTTCCCCTAGAGGGTGGTGGATCGGTTGCTGACGATGAGGTGGATAAATATACTCGTTTTGGGCGCATTTTACATCGGGACCAACTGGCGCTATTATCCGACCCTAAAGACGTTCGCCAACACATTTTGAATATCGCCCGCCAGAAAATTAAATTAAGAGTTTTGGAAAAAGCAACGGCTTTGGAACAGGCTGTCCAGCGTATCATATGAAAATCTTGCAAATACTTCCTGAATTAAAAGTCGGTGGGGTCGAAACCGGCACGGTCGATCTGGCCAAATATTTGATTGAACATGGACATCGAGCGGTGGTGGTTTCTAACGGTGGTCCTCTGGTGGCTGAATTGGAAAAGCTCGGAGTGAACCACTATGTGTTACCGGTGCATCAAAAAGATATTTTTACGATGCGTTCCTGCATTAAGAAGTTGGAGAAAATTATTGTGGCGGAAGGGGTGGACATTGTCCATGCTCGCTCACGGGTTCCCGCCTGGATTGCTTTCTTTGCTTGCCGTCGGACTAGCGCGGAATTTCTGACCACCTGTCATGGTTATTATGGTAGCCATTTATTTAGCCAAGTGATGGGTTGGGCGAAGCGCGTTATTGTCCCTAGCACGGTTATTGGTCAGCATATGGTGGAACACTTTAAAGTTCCCAAGGAGAATATCCGGCTTATTCCTCGCAGCGTGGATGTGGAGCGATTTTCCGTGCCTCGGGAAACACTTGAAGGGCAATCGAGTTTTACCATTGCGATTGTCGGCAGATTGACGCCTTTGAAGGGGCATACTTTCTTTCTGCAAGCAATGGCCAAAGTCGTGCGTTTCATGCCGTTTGTCAAAATTTGGGTGATTGGGGACGCGCCGGATAATAAAGAGTCGTATCGTCAGGAATTAGAATTGCTAGTGAAGCATTTGGGATTGGTCGACCATGTCGAGTTTTTGGGGAATCGTCGAGATATTCCGGAATTGCTGGCAAGGACGGATGTCGTGGTGCTTTCAACCGTAACGCAAGAAGCCTTTGGTCGGGTCATTTTGGAAGCCCAATGCGCGGGAGCCGCGGTGGTCGCTACCCGAGTGGGTGGGGTGGTCGAGATTATTGATGACGGTGAGACCGGACTGTTGGTTCCGCCGCGAGATCCGGATGCCATTGCTCAGCAGGTGTTGCGGTTACTGAAAGATCGTAAACTGGCGCAGTCTTTGGTTAGTAACGCTCAACAAAAAATCCAGGAACAATTTACCTTGGAGAGAATGGCGTCGCAGACTATTCGCGTTTATGAAGAATTATTGACCTCCCACCATATTCTCGTGATTAAACTCACGTCTATCGGAGACGTCGTTCTGGCGACGGCATCTTTAAAAGCGTTACGCGCGAAGTTTCCCAAGGCCAAGATATATTGTTTAGTGAGTCAGTCCTGCCGAGAAGTTCTTTCCCGGTGTCCTTATCTGGATGGGGTTATTATTTTTGATGCGAAGGATCGAGATCGGGGACTTGGCGGGCTGTGGCGGCTGTCGCGTCGGTTGCGGCAATATAAATTTGATAAAGTGATTGATCTGCAGAACAATCGAAAAAGTCATTTGTTGAGTTTCCTTTCTTTTCCCAAAGAAAGTTTTGGGTATGCTGGGAAATGGGGTCTGCTTTTGACTCAAAGATTAAAAAATCGTAAAGAACGGATCCATCCTGTTCAGCACCAGTTTAAGGTTTTGAATTTGTTAGGCATTGACTATCAAGGAACCGAGCGGTTGGAATTATGGCCGTCGCGCAGCGATGAACAGTATATACAGGAATTATTAGAAACGGAGTGGGTGGGGAATTTTGGCAATTTGATCGGATACAATTTCTCGGCGTCCGCGCAATGGCCTACTAAAAATTGGCCATTGGCGCATTTAGCGCGGTTGTGTGATTTGCTTTCGGTGCATAATTATCGGGTGGTCCTGACCGGCACGGAGCGAGATCGGGACGCCGCCCAGCAGCTTTTAAAAATGAGTAAATCTAAACCGGCGATTCTGGCCGGGAAAACCGATCTGGGGCAGTTGACGGCGTTGATTAAACGTTGCAAGGTTTTTGTCACCGCGGATTCATCCCCGCTGCATATTGCGGCGGCGGTGGGGACTCCTGCCGTGGCGCTTTTTGGCCCGACCGATCCGGCTCGGCACCTGCCGCCCGCGAAAGTCGTCAAGGTATTGAAAAAAGATTTACCCTGTACGCCTTGTTATAGCGGACAATGCAAGATCAAGACTCATGCGTGCATGCTGGCGATCGCGCCGGAAGAAGTCCTCGAACAGATTAAGCAAGCCCTGGGAGGACGATGGTGAAAATTCTCCTGTTAGCAACGCACCTGAATACGGGTGGGATCACGCGTTATTTGTTGACCTTGGTTAAAGGCTTACAGCGCTCCGGGCACGAAGTGTGGATCGCGACGAGCGGTGGCGATCGGGAAGCAGATTTTGTTGAATTAGGGCGGGGGATTGTCTTGCTGAAGGTGGATATTAAAACTAAGTCTGAGGCTAGTTGGAAATTAATCGCTGCTTTCCCGCAACTCAAACATATTATTCAGCAGGTTTCCATCGACATTATTCACGCGAACACGAGAGTGACGCAGATTTTGGCTTGGTGGTTAAGCTTATTCACCCGTCGACCTTTTGTGAGTACCTGCCATGGTTTTTTTAAGACTCGCTGGTTTCGCAGGCTGGTTCCAGCTTGGGGGCGAGCGGTGATCGCGATTTCTGATCCTGTTCGAGATCATTTGATCAACGATTTTAAAGTAAAGCCAGCTAACGTTCGTTTGATTCCTAATGGAGTCGATAGCGCGGAGTTTTATCCGTTACCTTTTTCTGAGAAGACACACCTTAAGGAGCAGTTTAAGGTGTCGGGGCATCCGGTGGTTGGCATTATAGCGCGGCTTTCAGTCGTAAAGGGGATTGATGTGCTGTTGCGCGCGGGAGCCACCTTGGTTAAAAAACATTCGCAGTTGCGCCTATTAATTGTGGGGGTTGGCCCTGAAGAGGCTGAGTTAAGAAAATTAACAGAAGAGCTCCAAATAACCGCGGCCGTGACTTTTTTACCGGTCGTTAATCGGACCGTGGAGCTATTAAACCTAATGGATATTTTTGTTTTACCATCTCGCCAAGAAGGATTAGGGCTATCCGTTCTTGAAGCGCAGGCGGTGGGGCTTCCCGTTGTCGCTTCCAAGGTGGGAGGACTGGCTAGTTTATTGCAAGACGGGCAAACGGGATTGTTGGTTCCTCCGGAGAATCCGGAATTGTTGGCGCGGGCGATTGGCTATTTGATTGACCAGCCGGAATATGCCGCCAGAATCGCGGAAGCTGGGCGCGTTCATGTCCAAGAGCACTTTGCCGCTGACCGTATGGTGCAAACTACTATCGAACTGTATCAAGAGATGCTTGGATCATGAATAATATTCTGGTTATTAATGTGAATTGGCTGGGAGATGTTAT
>CAYXGG010000009.1:0-41692 GCA_964464475.1 uncultured Planctomycetales bacterium
TCGATAATGTTGGCTTCTTCATTCTTAGTAATGACAACGACAGATACCGGGACCTTGGCCATAGTTCTTTAAGAAATTTAAGCGGTCATTAACTTCCGCAAACTGTCGCAGATGTATTTAATCTGCGTCGCCTTCAGGTGCGGGAACATCGGTAACGAAAGCACTTCCTGACATAATTTCTCAGCGACAGGAAAGTCACCTTTTTTGTAACCCAATTCCTGATACGCTTCCTGTAAATGCAGCGGTATTGGGTAATGAATAAGCACTCCGATATCTTTTTTCTTTAAGCCCTCGCTAATTTTATCGCGCTGCGGCAATCGAACGGCGAAAGTTTGAAAAACATGCGTTCGGTCAGACTTAATTTTAGGCAACCCAATCCGGCTATCTTTTCCTAACAATTTTTCATATTGAGCGGCCTGAGCGTTACGTAATTTATTCCATTTATCCAACCGCTTTAATTTCGCGGCCAGGACAACAGCCTGGATCGTGTCCAATCGAGAATTGGTTCCTTTAATTTTATGTTCATAACGACCGACCCGGCCATAATCACGTAGCATAAGCGCCCGCTCATAGACGGCGTCATCACTGGTCACAATCATCCCGCCATCGCCAAAAGCACCCAAACTTTTGGTAGGATAAAAACTAAAGCAGGCCACGTCACCCAAAGAACCAATTTTCTTACCATTATAGGTCGCTCCATGCGCCTGGGCGGCGTCCTCTACGACTTTAATCTTGTGCTTTTTGGCTAAAGCGAGAATCTCTTTCATATTAGCTGGCTGGCCGTACATGTGCACCGGCAGGATCACTTTGGTTTTGGGCGTAATCGCCTTAGCAATTTTGACGGGGTCAATATTGTAGGTTTCTGGTTCGATATCGACGAACACCGGTGTTGCGCCGGTAAACGAAACGCACAGCGCGGTCGCGATAAACGTAAAGGTAGGCAGGATCACTTCATCGCCAGGGCCAATTTCCAAAGCTGCCATGGCCAGATAAAGCGCATCGGTTCCGGAATTGACACCTACGCCATATTTGGCGCCACAATATTTGGCAAACGCCACTTCAAAATCTTTTTCATCCTGACCCAGAATAAAATCGCCGCGTTCAAAAACGCGGTTCATACCGACATGTACTTCTTTCTTAATTTCTTGATATTGCTGGCTAAAATCAATAAACGGGACCTTCATAACAACTCTTCCACCTTTCCTAGAACAGCTTCTACGGTCATTCGGTTTAAACAGCTCAAATGCGTACAGCTCGCCATGCGAAAACGCCGATAGCAGGGTCGGCAGGGTAACGTCAGGGTAACCGCGCGATGCCGATCTTCGGCTCCCGGCGTATACGCGCCGTAGACCTTTTCATCCACGGGCCCAAATATCCCGACGGTTTTTGTCCCTACAGCCGCGGCCACATGCAAAGGGCCACCATCATTGACGACCGCCAGAGCGCAACGCTTAAGCACGGCCGCCAATTGCCCAAGCGAAGTCTCGCCGCATAAAGAAAAAACCGCCCCTTTTACCGACGAGACGATCGTTTCGCAAAGAGCGCGATCCTGCAAATCTCCCAACAGTATAATGTTGGGGTTTGATTTTGCAATTAATTTGTCCGCTAATTTGACGTAATTTTCAAGAGGCCAACGCTTGAGTCCCGCGTCTTTACCCCAGCTAGCACCACCTCCGGGAACCAACGCGACCCAAGGCTTTTCTGGCGAGAGATTTAATTGGGCCAGCCTCCGGCTGGCCCACTGTTCATCCTCAGGTGACACCCGCATCAAAACGGGTCGTGGCGTTGCCTTGGCAAATCCAAGCAAGCCAGCCAACGCTAAATAATAATCTGCCACTGGACGACCTTCATAACCAGAAAGCGCACGGGCGTGCGTCAACCAGGGACTACGCTTCTTATAATTAAAACCGACCCGCGTTTTGATTCCTGATAAACCCAACCAAAAATTAAAAGAAGAATTCAACGTCAAATCAATAGCCGCGTCATACCTCTCATGCCTAATATCTTCCCAAAATCCCATAGCTTTCTTCAAGAAAGCTACTTTAGAAGAACGAAAAAGCTGATCAAAAGCGTCCCGATCATAAACAAACACCCGATCAACTTGGCCTGATAGCACGGTTGCCGCCCGAGAATTCGCCACATATCCGATGTTCAGATTAGGTTGTTGGGCCTTTAAATGCTGAATCAAGGGTGTGGTAAACAGCACGTCACCAACGCCAAAAATGTTCAGGATAAGGATTTTTGAATAAGACATAGCAGATGCTTTGAAAGGAATCTATTAAAAGCAGCACATCTAAAAAAATTCTAAGAAAATTGTATTATTTATAACTCTTTGCGTTTTTTTTCTTTTAACCAACTCGTCACATCTTTTACTTTTTGAGAATCCGCGGTGCGGCAGACTAACAGAGCGTCGGGAGTATCAACAATAACGATGTCCTTGAGACCGACGGCAGCCACGAGTTTTTTATCTGCGCGAACATAGGTATTTTCTGAGCCCACGTTAACGACATCGCCCCGCAGTATATTTCCGAAAGTATCTTTAGCGAGGACCGTCGTCAATGCCTCCCAACTACCCACATCCGACCAACCAATATCCGAAGCAGCCACCGCCGCAACGTGCAAAGATTTCTCCAGGATCCCGTAATCAATCGAAATACTCGGCAAATCGGACCAAATTTTGTTGGCCCATGCCTGATGATTATTCTTAATAAAAAGCAAAAAGATGTCGGGCAGATAATTTTTCATTTCTTCCCGAATGACCGCCACCTTCCAGACAAACATACCGCTGTTCCACAAATAATTGCCTTTACGCAAATACGCTTGGGCCTTCGGTAACGGTGGCTTTTCGACAAACTGGGCGACTTTCAACACCGACTGCCTTCCTTGTCGGGCAGGAATCGTTCGTAAATACCCGTACCCCGTCTCCGGACGCGTAGGAACTATACCAAAAGTCACGAGATTACCGGACTCCGCCAAACGACAGGCCTCTGTCAATTTCTTCAAGAAAGCCTTCGTATTTAAAATCAAATGGTCCGATGGCAACACGACCATTAACGCATTTTTATCCTGGCTATAAATACGGGACGCGGCCCAACCGATCGCGGGCGCGGTATTTTTGCCGGAGGGTTCTAACAAAATATTCTTGGAAGGGATCCGATAAAACGCGGACTGACTCAAGACCAGCGATTTATAGTGCGCGTTGGTGACGACCAAAATATTACGCGCGGGGATCAGCGGCTGAAGGCGCTTGAGCGTTTGTTGAAAAAGGCTTCCCCCCGGAAGGATGTTCAAAAATTGTTTAGGCAAACGTTGACGGCTTAACGGCCAAAAACGTGTTCCTGATCCGCCTGCCAAGATAACGGCATAAATATTCTTGTTCATTGAATTTTCTCCTTCACCCTTTTAGAAGTCTTATAGCGAACTTTGAAAACTCGCAAAGGATTCCACCAGTACACCCGCCGGACATTATTAAAATCGACCTGACTTAACACGTGCTGTTTAACGCGTTCCTTCATGACCGCGGGATGAGTACCAAAATAAATCGGAAAACGATTTAAATCTCCGTAAGAATATTCCTGTTGGCGTTCTGCCTGTTCTAGCGAAGTAAACCCGATGGTCTCCGCATTAACGCGACGCTGGGTCATGACAGCGCCAGAATGCACCCAGCCATAATGATAAATGTAGGCTCCCGTGTTTCGACGCGTCAAGGGTTTACCATCTTGACGGGCGAACGCATACGCGTCGCCGACCGACATAACTTGCCCGTTATTGCGAATAATGCGGTCCTGCTTTTGATACCAACCGGCGTCAATACGGTAACGAAAATAACTTCCGTAAAAATGTAACCAGGCGAACCGCAACGCATCCAGCGAATCGTCCCCTTGGGCTAAACGCAAGGCCTTCTCAATGCGCGGCAAATCATCTTCATGCACCACTTCATCCGACTGCAAATAAAAAGCCCACTCGCCCTGACAGGCCTTCAGCGCCAAATTCGTTTGTTGGGACAAAACCTCTTTCCCTTGGCTCATATCCCAACGATTTTGAATAATCTTGATTTTAGAATCTCGGATCGACTCGATAAGCGCCAAGGTATTATCCTGCGAGTCCCCAACGTTGACCACAAACTCATCACAAATTGACAAAATAGATCGAATGGATTCGAGGATTGGATAATTGAATTTGACGGCGTTGCGGGCAATGGTAAAGCCACTTAATTTCATAACCATAGACTTTAAGCGGTTAGGATTTTACTGGCCTTTGGGTTCGCCAAGACACCGGAGAAAGGCCAATAGCCCTCGCGTCCTCAATCCTTTTTTATGGACAGGCTTCCTGATAGACTTTTAACGTTTGCTGGGCGGTTGAATGCCAAGAAAACTGTTGAGCACGCTGCAGTCCTTTTTCTCGTAACTGTCGTCGGATCTCAATATGCCCTAACACTTTCGTCAACGCCTGTGCTAGCGCGTCCGGACTATGTGGATCAATCAGCACCGCCGCATCTCCCGCGACCTCCGGACAGGAAGACGTATTTGAAGTAATGACCGGCGTCCCGCAACTCATGGCTTCAAGAATAGGGAAACCGAACCCTTCGTAATACGATGGAAAAACAAACGCTTCTGCAAGATTATAGAAAAGTCTTAATTCTTCGTTAGTTACAAATCCCTGAAAGATGACGTCCTTTTCTAATCTCAGTTCCTTGACCGTCGCCAGCATCTTTTCATTCTTCCAGCCTTTCATCCCAATAACCACGAGCGGACCGTTAAATTTCTTAGCGTGCTTCAACTGAGCGTATGCGTGCAGCAAGTTGACTAAATTTTTGCGGGGTTCCAGCGTGCCCACAAAAAGAATAAACGGACCGCGCACGCCGCGCCGCGATAGAAAATCCTTGCGCACCGCAGCCAAATCAGCCTCGCGAATGGGATAAAACATATTTCGATCAACACCCTGGTAGACCATCGCGATACGGTGTTTTTCGATCCGGTAAAAACGCTGCAGGTCTTCTGCCGTTGAGCGGGAACAACAGATGACGCGCGTGGCCTTGTGGACGGTTTCCTTAAGAAACTTCTCTGACAAACGAATCGTGTCTTCTGTATGCCCCTGAGGAAAAGCTTTAAAAATCAAATCATGCACCGTCACCACGATACGTGGGGAACGGACATTCAGATGGTCCAGGCTGGGAGAATGATAAATCTCATAGGGACCTACGGTTCTTTCCACGCCGAATCCGAAAGAGTCGACTTTTACGTAAAAATTAGAAGATCGAACCTTGGGAGGACGCCGCTTGAAATCAAAAAGCCCCTTTTTGACGTATAAAAAATATTCATTATACGAATCTAACTCAATCAACGACCGCACCAGTTGCGAGGTGTAGCGCCCGATACCTGTGTAGTTTCTGTTCAAAAAGGAGCGGCAATTAATGACGATGCGCATGCGCTAAACTTTCTTTCCTTTAGATTTTAAGAAATCTCGCACCACATTAATCGCGTAAGCTAAATCCTTGATGGTTAAATCCTGATGAACGCCGATGTGAATTCCATTGTTAGATAAATATTCAGCGTTAGGAAAATCTCCTAACTTGTGACCTAAAAACGCGTAGCTTTCACATTGGGTCGGGATTGAATAGAAAAGGTTGCGGGAATCAACACCACGCTCATCGAGATATTGAGCAAATTCATCTTTGGTAAACCCAACGTTCGGCCTTAACGTCATCGGAAATGCATGCGGCCCCAGCTTTTCATGCGACTCTTCATTGAAAGGCAAGAAGTATTCGTCAAAACGTTTAAATTCCTTAATCAAATAGAGCATATTCCGTCGGCGGGTTTTCAGAATTTTATCAAAAATCTTGATCGCCCCTAAGCCTACGGAAGCCTCCAACTCATTCATTTTTGCCGAGAATCCTATGCGGGAAAAAGTAAATTTTCCCGTCATCCCGTGATTGCGCAATGAACGCAACGCGTGATAAATCTTTTCCTGATTGGTAATAATGATACCCCCTTCAATCGTGGTTACGATATGGGCCGCGTACAAGCTATAAGCCGCCATATCCCCGATAGTGCCGATGATTCGTCCTTTATACTCGGCGCCGTGCGCTTCCGCCGCGTCTTCAATGACCTTTAAATTATATTTCTTAGCCAATTTTAAAATGGTATCCATCTCCGCAGGCTTGCCCATCAAATGCACGGGCATAATCGCCCGGGTCCGCTTAGTAATCACGCGTTCGATACCATTAGGGTCAATATTCAGCGTCTCTTTGCCAACGTCTACAAACACAGGAGTTAGTCCAGCCTGCAAAACGGCGTTAGCCGTGGCGACAAAAGTAAAAGCAGGAATAATCACTTCATCGCCTCGCTTCGCGCCGAAATCATATAAAGCCGCGCAAGAAAGCGCGTCGGCATCTGTTCCGCTGGAAACCGCGACCGCATATTTGGCCCCAAAGAGTTTGGCAAATCGTTCTTCAAACTCACGGACGTTCTGACCGTTCGTGACCATCTTCGTATCCAACGCTTTGGTGATCAATTTTCTGGCCAAGGGAGTAATAGAGACCGTACCGAAGGGAACTTTATATTTAACTTTTTGAGCGATAGATGTTTCCTTAACCACTGTTTATCCTTTCTGTTTCTTTAATGATTTGAGTGCGGCCTGATAACGATCCGGCGTGCCGATATCCAAAAATTTTTCCGTGACCACAAACCCGTACAACCCCTGCCCTACCATCAAAGGAAAGAAATCTTTTTCTAACGAAAATTTATCCGCCTGAGGAAACCGCGCCGCCAATTGCTGACTAAAACAATACACGCCCGCATTAACATAACCGGGAAGCCCGGATGAGGCGGCGCTAACATCTAACGCAGGCGCCGCCTTCTCGACAAATGCGTTAATACACGCGTCTGAATTTAATTGGATGGAGCCATAATCTCGGGTGTCTTCAACCGGAGAAACCATGATCGTCCCCGCGGCTTTTTTTTGATGATGAAAATGAACTAACCCAGCAATGTCACCCGTTGGAAAAGAATCGCCGTTTAAGATCACAAACTCCTGACCACGAATTTTAGGTAACGCCTGCTTGATCGCGCCGCCCGTACCTAACGGTTCGCTCTCTCGAGAAAAAAGAACCGAAAATTCTAAATCGCGTGATCGAAAATATTTCTCCACTTCATCAGCTTTATAGCCCGTGCATAACACAAAACGCTTAAAACCAAATTGGGCCACCTTACGCAATAAAAGTTCAAGGAACGGCTGTCCCTCCACCGGAGCCAAAACTTTGGGTGTTTCACCCAAAGCGCTACGCAAGCGGGTCCCCAGACCTCCGCATAACACCATCACGTCGATCTGACCCAGCAAGGAGGATTTCATGAAAAGAATTAGCGATTATCGATATTCGGCTGATAGAAAATGATTTGGCTGCCCAAATCTTCAAAGCGGAATGGAATTTCCAAGAATTTCTTTAACTTACGGCGAATCGCTTTTTGTTTATCAGGCTCCGCGAAGATGAGAACAAATCCGCCCCCGCCGGCTCCCAAAAGCTTGCCGCCAATCGCTCCCGCTGACCGGGCCGATTCATAGAGATCATCAATAAAAGGGGTGCTGATTTTATCAGAAAGGCTTCGTTTCAGTTTCCAACTTTCATGCAATAGTTTTCCAAATCCAACAATGTTATCACTGTTAAGAATTTTCAAAGCCTGTTGGACCATTTGGTACATCGTCTTTAATTCTTTACCTTTTTTGGGAATATTCTTGATCTGGTGAGAGGCAATCTCGGAGGCCATTCGGGAAAACCCGGTAAAAAACATCATCAAGTGTGATTCCAAATGTCGTTTCTTTTCCCACGGAATCGTAACCTTCTGGACCGTCAAATGACGATCACCGCCAAATTCAATATAATTCAATCCACCAAAAGCCGCCGACGCCTGATCCTGGCAACCCACATTTTCTTTGCACATATTTTGTTCAATGTAAATCGCCTGCCGGGCCAAAGTGTCTTTAGAAATCATGGATCCTTTAAGCGCATAAAGACTATTTAATAACCCAACGGTAAACGCCGAACTTGACCCGAGACCGGTTCTCGCCGGCAAATCACCATCGTGGTGAATTTCGATACCTTCATGGATTTTCAAGAAACGCAACACTTCCCGGACCGCAGGGTGATCTATCTCATCCAGAGTTTTGACGTGTTCCATTTTTGAATAAATAATGCGGGATTTATGTTCAAAAAATGGCGGTAAATACCGACAAGTAATATAACAATATTTATCAATGGTGGTCGCGAGAACCGCACCCAGATGGTCGTTATACCAGGCGGGATAATCGGTGCCCCCACCGAAGAATGAAACGCGGAAAGGAGTTCGGCTGATGATCATGAAATGGTTACTTTCGGTTGTGGTTCAAGAATTTTACGTTGCAGTTTAATTTGCGTCGATTTAAGCGTTTCATCAACGGCGACTTGTCCGAACTTCTCTTTTAAGAGCCCTAAAAATTTAGGATTCGTATGATAGCTCATCCAGGCTTTATCGCGAAAAGCCAAAACTTCCGCCGATGTTAAATATTTCGTAGGCAAAGGCTGGGTGTGATACGAATGCTGCGAGAAACCGGCGTAAGTCTGCGGCAGCGGCCAACCCTCTTTTTTAGCGATACCATGCAAGGGGCTTCCAGGATACGCCATGGCAGAATAAAAATTGGCCATTTCGGTACACATTTCCAACGATAAGTCTAACGTCTGCTGCATGCTGGCGTGATCATCTTCGGGCAAACCAAAAATATAATTGGCCGCGACGTTGATCCCGTGGTCGCGAATCTTTTTGACAACACTACGAATGTCCACGTCTTCAAAACGTCCTTTGGTCACGTCTTTACGTACTTTGGTATTGCCACTCTCAATACCCAAAGCGAGATAATTCACTCCGGCCGCTTTCAAAACTTCAAGGAATGGTTCCTTAACCGTATCCACGCGAGAATAGCACCAGATGTTAAATTTGTAACCCCGCTCAATAATGAGCTGACATAATTTGAGAAAATGATTTTGGTTTAAAACGAATAACTCATCGGCGATCTTAATGTTCTTGATGCCTAACTTCGCGAAGTGGTCAAAATCACGGATGATAAACTCCGGATCCCAGTAACGAAACACCGCACTTCCGTCAGAATACTCATTTTCTTGACGGTTAATAATGTTAATCATGCAGAAGGAACACCGCATCGGACATCCCAAGCTCGTGTAAATAGCGGCGAACGGCTGACGCTCGCTATTATTGGGCAACGCATGCCAAAGTGCCGTGCGATAGCGGGACATCGGCAGCAAATCCCAGGCCACTCCCGGCAACTCGCGCGGCAAATCTTCTTTGGCCACAATGGGAGACGGTTTGTTTAAAACAATCCGCCCATCATCCCGATACCCTAACCCGGCAATTTTATCCAGGTGATTTTCCAAATCCGTCCACAGCAGGTTGGAAATGGTATAAACCCCCTCATTTTGACAGACAAAATCAACGCTGTCATGTCGTTCCAGAACTTCTCGAGGTAAGGCGCTGATGTGTCCACCGACAAAAAGAATTTTCTGGTCAGGATTCAGTTTCTTGATGGCGTCGGCTAACGATACCGCGCCCTCCATATTTTGCGAACTGGCGGAAGGCTGCTGTCCATAAATGACCACGCACGCCAATCGCGGCGAAGCGTCGACGATTTTCTGCGCGGCTTCCTCATCAGTCATGTGCAATGCTTCACAATCAATCAAATCAACACCGAACCCCTTAATTCGACAATGGGACGCGAGCATCCCAGCCCAAATAGGAGGCTCAATCGCTGAGAAATTCTTACTCAATTCCTGATAAATTTTCTGCGCGGCGTTCGGATGGATAAATAGAATATCGAGTGACTTCATGATAGGTCGGTAAGACTGGCTCGCTAGATGTTCGCGTATTGGTTACGTTTAATGACCTTATATGCTTTCAGTAATTCTTTAATACCCATTGAGAGAGATACGTCTGGCTTATAACCAGTCTGCTCTATTTTGTCATTGCTGACAATATAATCCCGTTTGTCAGGATCCTCACCAATGGTAGCTTCAACAAAATAGAAATCCGGAACCTGCTTTTTGATTTCTTCACAAAGCTCTAGTTTGCTTAAGTTTGCGTCACTAAGGCCCACATTATAGGGTTCGTTTTTCATCTTGTCAAAATGATTCAAAGAATGCTGAAACGCTTTGGCTACGTCGCGAACGTGAATATAATTCCGTTTAAAATGAGCCTCAAAAAGAACAACAAATCGGTCAAAAACCGCGCGGTACACAAAGTCATTAACCAGTAAATCCAGACGCATGCGGGGACTGACCCCAAAGGCGGTAGCCAAGCGCAAGGTGATCCCATGACCGGACTGCAAGATAGCGTCTTCTGCCTCTACCTTCAGCTTGCCATAAAGAGAGATCGGCCGCAACGGCGTCTTCTCAGTGCAATGTTTGCCCTTCTCACCTACGCCATAGCCGCTATTGGTGGTAGGAAAAATCACCCTTTGATTTTTACTGGTGTACGACAAAATGAGTTTGACCGCGTCCAACAAAATCGTCTGCGCGCCCCACGGATCCTTAGCGCACAGGGGCGCGCCCGTCAGGCACGCTAAAGGAAAAATCGCGTCCGCGTCTTTGACCAGCGACTTCATGAGTTTTTCATCCCGAGTATCACCGCGAACCACCATCAGCTTGTCATCGTAGCAACAATCCAACAACGACGTCTGGTTATACATAAAATTATCAACGGCGGTCACCTGATGTCCTGCTTTTAATAATTCCGGAACCATTACCGAACCCAGATAGCCGGCTGCGCCGGTCACTAAAATTTTCATACCTTTTTCTCCAATCTCTTATTGACCTTTCTACTCCAAAAGACAGATATAAGGAAGTCAACCCGCCTGCCCCAGGGGCAGGTACTGGCTTCCATAATGTCTTTGGTAACAAAAAGGCCAGTAGTGCGTGTAAACCATTGAAACGTTTTGGCGATCCCTTACGCCAAACCGACCTTAACCTTCCAGCCCAATTTTGATAAACGGCCGTTATCGATCAATTTTCTATTCCAATGTTAGCAAGGAAGTTACCCTTTATTTTTTTAGTAAAGAAAGAGCTAATACCTGCCCGGCAGGCAGGACCTGCCTCTCCGTTAAATCCATCATTAGTCGTAGAAAAGTCAATAGCATATTGTCCAACGACAGGGGCAGCACGCTCACCGGAACGAACTGACGAGACAAAAACATACTCCGGTTGATTATGTTTGGGAAATTTCCGGACAGTTGACTGTTCGAGGACATTGACCCGGGACAACGCGGAGAAAAAAATGTGCGTGTATCCACGGGAACGAGAATACTGGACTAAAGAAAGATCAACCACATCGGCGTGACCAACCATAAAAATACGGGAATGCTTATCCATAACACCCTGCAGAGGTACGTTTAGGCCGAACATGAATCATCGGCAACGCTACTTCTGGTTATAAAAATTACCGTGTTCGATTAAAAGGGTGGATTTATTATCGGCGCGTTCCAGCGCATGCTTATAGGCAGGAAAAATCTCTTCGGGCTCGTTGAGCTCCACCACCTCAATCCAACTAAACATCTTTCGGAATGCGTCCGCATAATTGCCGATATGCTGATGGCCGGGATGCACCGGTGAGTCAGGCCCGGAGGCGACTCGAATCAAGACTTTAGGCACCCATTGCTGACAGCTGATCGCAGGAATTTTATCCAACATGTTGACCATGTCCGCGGTCGCGAGTAAAAGAAAATTCTGTCTGGGATAAACGGTGATCGGGATATACCCGGAAAGCGCAACACCTATGGTAAACTGCATATGAAAGCTTTCATTGACCGGTAATTCCCAGGCCTTTTCTTTAGGGATATCTTTTAAGGTTGAGAACATAAATGTTCCCGGCCCGGCCACGGTCTGTCCCACAAAAATGGTTTTAGGTTGCGTGGCAACCCATTCCATCGTTCTTTTGAGCTCGTCGAAATATTTCATGACTTTTTACCATCCGAGTAGGCCACCCCACGATTCTTCATAACTTTGTGCTGGCGACCTGCGACTACGTGAATTCTAAAACTTAATAAGCCTCCCTAATCCTGAATGCGGATAGGTGTTGCTGTATTTAAAATAAATAATCTTGCTTTCGTAGCGCGTTCCTTTAAACCAGGGTTCCTGGCTACCCCATGTCGCGCGAGTATCGGTCATGACACTGACTCCGTTATCGCACACAATAAATTTAGCCGGTAAATCAAAATGGGTAGCGTACTTAACCGCCTCATGAAAAATTCCGGTTTCCGCCGACATATCGCCACAAAACACAAAAGCCCGCCCCGGCTTTCCTTGATTCTTCAAACCCCAGGCGGTCCCTGTTGCAACCCCCATCAAACTACCGACAATACCTGAACAGAGTACTTTTTGCTCTGGAAAACACAGCGAGATACTCTTTCCTTGAACGATCGCCTCTTTAAGAACCTCTCGGGGAACGCCTTTTAGCAGCGCCAACTCATGCGAATCCCAGTAACCGAACACGTAATCATCCGGTCCGATATTATTTTCTTTAAAAATACGAATCAGCTCATCTTCGCGACCAGCACGCAGATGCACGGGAGCCCGAATCGCGCCGGTAGCAAAAATATCCGCGATTTCTTTTTCGAAGCTTTCAATGTCTTCTTTAGTGATATTCAGATAGCTCTGAGATAAATGGGTGGTCATATAAATTCAAATAATTGACTAAGAAGGCTGTAGTATAAAGAAAAGCTCTGGAAAATTCAACCCTTATTGCCGTTTTCTTTGACCATGCCTAAGGAGGGAAATAAATAAAAAGGCCCCGCGTTTGCTTGCGGGGCCGAGGATTCACGAAGTCAAACTACTTAGGATTAGCTTCAAACCAGCGGATCGTCTCCTTTAATCCCTCCGCCAATTTAACCTTCGGCGTCCATCCGAGCTCTTTTTTAGCGAGGGTGATATCCGGTTTGCGTTGCTTTGGATCATCCGTGGGCAAAGGTTCAAAGACAATCTTGCTTTTGGTTTTAGACATCTGGATGACCATTTTAGCGAACTCTAAAATGGTAAATTCATCCGGGTTCCCGATATTGACCGGGCCATGAATTTTAGAAAACAAAAGTCTAAAAATCCCCTCGACCAAATCCGAGTAGTAACAGAAAGAACGGGTTTGCAGGCCGTTCCCATAAACCGTCAAGGGTTTATGGTGCAAAGCCTGGTGAATAAAATTGGGAACAACCCGTCCGTCCATAATCCGCATACGCGGGCCATACGTATTAAAAATACGTAATATTTTAGTATTGATCTTGTGTTCACGATGGTACGCCATCGTAATGGCTTCGGCAAATCGCTTGGCTTCATCATAAACGCCCCGCGGACCAATGGGGTTTACGTTCCCCCAATAAGTCTCTTTCTGCGGATGGACCAGCGGATCACCATAAACTTCCGATGTCGACGCCAAAAGGAATCGCGCCTTTTTTAATTTGGCCAAACCCAACGCGTTGTGAGTACCCAGAGAGCCTACTTTAAGTGTTGGAATCGGGAAATTCAAATAATCTACTGGACTGGCTGGCGAAGCGAAATGCAAAACATGGTGTACAGGACCGGAGATTCGAATATCTTTGGATACGTTATGCTTAACAAAATCAAACCGCCGTTCTCTTCGCAAATGAGCGATATTGCGCAAATTGCCGGTGATGAGATTGTCAACGCAGATGACTTTGAATCCTTCTGTGATAAAGCGATCGCACAAGTGACTACCCAAAAACCCTGCGCCGCCCGTAATAACAACTGTCTGTGATGGCATATGCTTCCTTTTAGGTAACAGTATTAAAGTTTAATAATTTTAGAATTCTTCTGCTGCCGATAAACATTCTTAACGTCAAAAATAAGCTGCGCGTGCCGTGCGATCAGATCATAATCCACATTACTGTGATCAGCCGCGATGATAACGCAATCATACTTGGCCACACTTTTTGGCGTTAACGAGATACTATCTTGATTGATTCCATTAATTTTCAAATAGGTAATGATCGGATCAAAATAATCAACCTTCGCCTTGGCGGCGCGCAGCAAATCGATGAGTTTAAGCGGAGGCGATTTACGTAAATCTTTAACATCCTTTTTATAGGTCACTCCGCAAATCAAAATTTTAGCAGCGGCCAGGGTTTTCTTGCGTTTCTTGAGTAGTTCTTTCAAACGTTCTACCGCGTAAGCCGGCATATTGGAATTAATATCCGCCGATAATTTAATAAATTTAGAACTAAACCCATGATGCTTGGCCTTCCAATAAAGATAAAGCGGATCATCTGGGATGCAATGCCCTCCGACCCCCAGCCCCGGATAAAAAGCCATAAAGCCAAATGGTTTGGTCTTAGCGGCGTCAATGACTTCCCAGGCGTCCAATCCTAATTTATGGCACATCATGGCCACTTCATTGACCCAGCCGATATTAATAATGCGGAAAGTATTCTCTAACAGTTTAGTCATCTCCGCGGCCTCGGCCGAAGAGACCAAATGAACTTTCTGAATAATTTTTTCATACAACAATTTAGTCAAAAATCCAGATCGCTCAGAGACACCGCCTACCAATTTAGGAATACGCGTGACGTCATAGTCCTTATTACCGGGATCAATACGCTCCGGAGAAAATGACAAAAAGAAATCCCGGTCAATGCGGAATCCATTCTTCTCCAGTTCGGGGAGAATCAATTCGCGCGTCGTTCCAGGATACGTCGTGCTTTCCAGGACAACCAAAGTCTCTTTCTTCAAATATTTCTTTATGGCACGAACAGCGGACACAATATACGAAATATCCGGAGTGTATTTGCTCTTAAGCGGGGTCGGCACGCAAATGATCACGCAATCAATCGTTTTTATGACTTCAAAGTCCATAGACGCGCTAAACGACCCGCGATCAACCACGTCGCGTAATTCTTGAGTCGAAATATCCAAAATATAGCTGACGCGGTTACGAATTTTGTTGATCCGATCCTCATCCAAATCTAAACCATAAACTTTGAAACCCTTTTTAGCAAAATTAATCGCCAAAGGAAGTCCCACATAACCTAAACCCACCACCGCAATGCGAGCGTTGGCAGAGTTAATTCTATTTTCTAATAATTGCGACATGTACTTTTCCTCTATCTTAACTTGTTTAGGGGGCCCCGAGTTAGGTAGCCGTTCCTCGCCCGATCCCAAAATATTCAAAACCCTGTTTCTCGAGCGCCTTCTTTTCATACATATTACGTCCATCAAAAATGATCGCCTGGCGCATCAAAGATCGTATTTTAGGGAAATCGAGCTTCTTAAACTCATCCCACTCGGTCAAGAGTAACAGACAATCACTACTTTTGGCAACCTGATATATATCGGAGACATATTGGATACTGGGCAATTCGCTTTTGGCGCGCTCCATGGATTGCGGGTCATACGCCTTGATTTTAGCTCCCTCCTGCAATAAATATTGAATAATATCCAACGAAGGCGCATTACGCATATCATCGGTATTAGGTTTAAAGGCGAGCCCGAGTACGCCAATGGTCTTCCCCTTAATAATCCACATTTTATCTTCAATAATCTTACAAAAATGCTGTTTCTGTTCTTCATTCACTTGACGCACAGACTTCAATAACGAAAAATCATAACCCATTTTCTCACTGAGACGAATAAACGCGTCGACATCTTTGGGAAAGCAGCTACCGCCATACCCTAACCCCGCATTTAAGAAGCTCCGTCCAATGCGCTTGTCATATCCCATCCCTTCGGCCACCTTCTGGATGTCCGCCCCCACCAGGTCACAAATGCGCGACACCGCGTTAATAAATGAAATTTTAGTCGCAAGAAAAGAATTGGAAGCATGCTTGATCATTTCCGCGGAGTTAATGTCAGTCACGACCATCGTCGCTTTTAAGGGCGCGTACACTTCCTTCAGAAGCTCTTCCGCTTTCTTCGATTGCACGCCAATAACAATGCGATCCGGGTTCATAAAATCCTCAACCGCCGAGCCTTCTCTTAAGAATTCCGGGTTGGAAGCTACATCAAAATCCAACGTCGCGTTAGTTCCTTTTCGAAATTTTTGTGGAAGGTTCAAACGGATGGTGCGCTCAATTTTCTGTCCCGTCGCGGTGGGAACCGTGGATTTCTCCACAATCAGTTTATAGGAATTCATATTCACCGCAATCTCGCGGGCCACGTTCTCCACATACGTCAGATCCGCTTCACCATTTTTCTTAGATGGGGTGCCAACAGCGATAAAAATGACGTCCGCCGCCTGGGTGGCTTCCTTAATGGAAGGAGTGAAGGTCAATTTCTTTTGTTTGAGTAAACGCTTAAGGATCGGCTCCAGGCCCGGCTCATAAATGGGGACCAAGCCTTTGCGCAACTTAGCGATTTTCTTGACATCATTATCGACGCAGATGACTCGATGACCAATGTGCCCCAAACACACTCCGGTGACCAACCCAACGTACCCCGCTCCCACAATAGCAATTTTCATAGTTGTTAATTTCCTGTACTTTGTGATCCTGCTTTGCGTTTATTAAAACTTGACCCGATATCAATGGCACTCTCAGGGAAGGCCTTCAGGCGGAACACCATCAGAATTTCAGCGCCTTCGTTACGTTTTTCACCAAACATTAAATCCATTTCCCAAGAATGCAAATCCCTGGTCAATGTGTATAAATGCTCTTTGTACATTCCCCGTTCCGTATCAAATCGCTCATATAGCTTAATTTTCCATTTTCGATTTAATTTATATCCCAACTCCGTTGTGATTTGATCGTCCACATCTACGTTAAATCGCTTACCGATTGACCAATACCATTTGTCGTCAATATCATTGACGTACAAATCAAAACTGGCGGAGCTTAAACGATCACGATGCGCGTTATAGTTAGCGTCAGATGAAAACGTTAACCAGTCGATGGGTTTAAAATCAATTTTGGAGGTCACCGACTCAAAACCACCCTGACCCGAATATTCTTTAAGGCGAAACGGTGAAGACAACACCCAGCGTAAAAGATCGACCGATTGACCCTTGCGTTTGGTCTGCAATTTATTTTCCAACGAAAAAGAGATCGTGTGATCGCCATTTAAACCATCAATAGCATCAAACTGATCAAAGAGGGTTGGTGGCTGGGTAGGATCGGGTGAAAACCGATAGCCCACCGAAGGTGTCACGATATGTCGCAAACGATTGATCGCAATCCCCCAAAAACGACGTTGTACATCATACAATTTATAAAACTTAGTGCTAACATCCGCCCCGGTCGTAAAAATTCCCCGCACGGTATCATACTGTTTAACATCTTTGGTGCGACTGTAATAGGTCTGCCGGCCTCCGACCAAAGGCTTTAATTCTAAAAACGACACTTTCATCGGGTAAGAAACTTCATTTTCTGTATCAACGCGAATGGTATGCCGGTTAACCTCCGTGGGAGAAGCTTCATACTGGCGAAAGTTGGTGTACGTATTGATGCTTTTGAAATAAAAATTAGAACTACCTAACTTTTGGTTGGTCAAATCGTATCTAATTTCCGGCAAACGCTCAATCGTAGATAGATAGGGGTTGACCCGAACATCGGAACGAAAACTTAAATTTCCTCGAGGCAGGGTGCGGTTTAAAACAAAAAATGAAGCGGGATTGGATTCTCGATCATATTCGCGTTCAAAGAAATCTTTCAAAAATGTCGGACCACTCAATTTGTAATACTGCCAAATGGCCTGGGTTTTGGCATCCACGTCCCATTTATGACGCCATTCCACTTTATACCGTTCCTGCTCCGGGGTTGGAGAAGGTCTTTCCTGCCAAAATCTTTTAGACGTGATCGCACGCTGATTGGTGTAATATGTACGAAAAATACCGCTGCCATATTTCGCGGTGTTGTAATCCAAGTCCAACCCTTCTCCCACATCCAGCTTTTCCCGAAAGTCCAAATGCAACCGACCTTTAACATCCGCCCCTAAATCAAATCGATACTGCGTCAACGCGAACATTCCCCATTCTTTGCTAAAGCCCGGCGTAATAGTAAAACGCGGCTTGCCATTCATCTTCTGCACCATCTTAGGAAGATAAAACAGCGGGGCTTTACCAACGACTAATTTGACCGAGCGGGCAATGATTTTGTCACCTGGATAAACTTCCATCTTCCGAGAAGAAAATCGATACTCGGGTTTATCGAAATCAGACGTTGTCAAATAACCGTCATGCAAAACCATCTTGTCCGCGTCCTTGGTCATAATTTTCGCGTAGCCGTAAAAAGGCGCGGCCGAGATGCGGGCCCCCATAAACTCCCCTTGCATGGTGGAGAAATTATACGTCATTTTATCGCCCGTGATCGTCCCCTGATCCGTCACCAACCGGACATTCCCTTCGGCCGTGGCAATGCTCGAGTCTTTATAAAACTCAACCCGATCGCAAGTCAGACGGGTTCCATCTTTAAAAATGGAAACGTTCCCTGAAGCGACAAATTTATTTCCGGCCTGTTCAAACTCAACATTGTCTCCATTAAGTTCAACAGCATCCGGATTGCGGGCGGGTTGATCCTCGCCAGCGATAGTTTGCGGATTAGGCTCAGCTTCAACTAAATTATTTCCCGAGGGCGCAACCGAATCAATCGCATCGACGGGACGATCTTGGTTATTACTTACTGGTGCTAGCGTGTCGGAAGGAATTTCGGGGGTGGAATTCTGGGTGGTAGAGAATGACGAAGAATCCTGTTCTACGGCATTAGGCGAGACCTCAATCTCAGTCGAAGGAGCAGCGATTTCTTCATTGGCGGTAATCGTAGCTACTTGATCTTCAGCACTTAGTAGCTCGGCCTGCCCGATCACAAGCAAACTTAGTAATAAAAACCGAAGAATAATGAGTGAAAAAAAATTATGCATAATGGACGGCGTCACGAACCAAGACAAAAGCTCCCCATAAACCAGCGTCATCACCCAATTTAGCGCGAACAATCCTGACCATTTTGGCCGGAATCTTCAACGCGCGTCGGTCAATGACCTGACGAAGCGATTCTTTCATAAAATTAAGATTATTTGATACCCCGCCCCCAATGATGATGCAACGCGGGTTTAATAAATTCACCACACTCACTAAACCGTTGGCCAAATGCGTTGCCGTCTCCTGCCAAAATTTCAACGCGCGCGGATCATTGCGCCGCGCCAAGTCTCCCACATCGCGCGGTGCCAAATCTTTCTTAAAAATAGTTTTAGCTTTCTGTGATAGGTAATGGTTACCAATGGAACGCTCTAAACAAGCGACGCCACCGCAATTACAAGCTGGGCCAATTTCATTTAAAGGCACATGCCCTAACTCTCCCGCGGTATTTCCTTCTCCGCGATACAACTTACCATCAATCACCAAACCGCTCCCAACCCCAGTGCCCAACGTCAGACAAATCAAGTTATTAAATCCTTTACCCGCCCCCAGCTTCCACTCACCGAGGGTAATGACTTTCGCGTCATTATCCAAATAAACCGGGAGATGCAAACGGCGTTCTAAAATTTTTTTAAGAGGAATATTTTTCCATCCCGGAACATTAGGCAAAAAATTAACCACTCCCTTTTGCGGATCAATTAGACCGGGCAACCCAATTCCAATACCCAACACGTCTTGCCCACTAACCTTATTTTCACGTAACAATTGCAAAATATGCTGAACAAGCGCATCGATGAGAAAATTTTTGTCTCGACTGTAAGTCTTTGTGGAGAATGAAGTTCGGGCGACTAGCTTGGCGGAGATAGATAGCAAACCCAATTTAATATTGGTTCCTCCAAAATCTACACCCACTACGAATTTTTTCATGGCAAACCAGAAGGTTGACTATCGGCCTAAAGCCAGCAATTGCTGATACGCTATGCAGGTAACGATTACGCCAATAACTAAAGATTAATAATCATAAATTGCTCACCGCGTCGAAAATCGGTGTTCATTTTACCTAAAGAAGTACGGCACATCAAGGTGAATAGTGAATATTTCGGTGAGAAAAACAGATCTGACGCGGATTAAACAAGAGTGACTTCAGTCTCTTTATTAAAGAAATGCACTTTACTCATATCAAAAACCAAGTCCATATTCCGGTTTACTTCTGGACGGTTGTGACCTCCTACCCTAGCGATAAAAGAATGTTTCCCGGTATTCAAATATAGATACACCATAGAGCCTAGCGGTTCCACCACTTCGCAGGTTGCCTGCAACGTATTATCGGGAGACGATTGCGATACAAACAATTTGTCGTAAATATCTTCCGCGCGGATACCAAACCAGACTTCTTTGCCTTCAAACGGGGACATCACTTTCACCATCTCATCCACCAGGCGCACTTTAAATCGACCTTCATCAAAATACAACTTTCGTTCTACCTTAATGATTTTGCCCAGCATGAAATTCATTTGCGGCGCGCCAATGAACCCAGCCACAAATTTGTTGGCCGGATGATCATAAATCGAAATCGGGTCGGCCACCTGCTGAATTTTCCCATCCTTCATGACCACAATCCGATCGCCTAAACGCATAGCTTCGGTTTGATCATGCGTCACGTAAATAAAAGTCGTCTGCAGGCGCATGCGCAATTTATGAATTTCCGTGCACATATGCTCGCGCATTTTGGCATCCAAGTTGCTTAGCGGTTCGTCAAACAAAAACACCATGGGTTTACGGACAATGGCCCGGCCCAGGGCCACGCGTTGGCGCTCTCCACCCGATAATTGACGAGGACGCCGCTCTAGCATTTTTTTAATTCCTAATATTTCCGCGGCTTCCGTAACACGTTGTTGAATTTCACTTTTGGAGTGACCTCGCAACTTTAAACCAAACGCCATATTTTCATAAACTGACATGTGAGGATACAACGCGTAATTCTGAAAAACCATCGCGATATTGCGATCTTTGGGGGGGACATCGTTGACGACGCGATCCGCGATCCAAATTTTCCCTTCCGAAATTTCTTCCAGTCCGGCGATCATACGTAAAGTCGTTGATTTACCGCAGCCGGATGGCCCGACAAAAACCACAAATTCTTTATTTTCAATACCAAGATTAAATTTATCAACGGCACGAACGTCCCCTCGATAAATTTTGCTAACGTCTTTCAAGCTAACTTGAGCCATAGGTTAAAAATTATTTTTGCTGGGTTTAAGAAGAGCCTATTGTAATAAAGTTCTTTTTAAGATGCAATGAATTTATCTGCTGGTTGGCTAACCGACTGAGGTGTAATTCAATAGCTGTGCGATGGTCTCTTTCATACTCTTGCGATCTACAATCATGTCGATCAAGCCATGCGCCAGCAAAAATTCCGAACGCTGAAATCCTTCGGGAAGTTTCTGGCGAATCGTTTGTTCAATAACCCGTGGCCCGGTAAAACCGATCAACGCCTTGGGTTCCGCCATAATGATATCGCCGATTCCGGCAAAAGACGCCATAATTCCCGCCATGGTCGGATTGGTCAAAACCGAAATATGCAGCAGCCCAGCGTCGTGATGTCGCGACAGAGCAGAACACGTTTTGGCCATTTGCATCAGCGAATACACACCTTCATACATCCGGGCGCCACCGCCGGATCCGGAAACAATGACCACCGGCAACTTTTTATCAGTGGCATACTCGACCGCCCGAGTAATGCGCTCTCCGACCACCGATCCCATCGAACCCATGATGAATCGCGAATCCGTCACCGCGATCACAAACGGGCTTCCATTTATTTTACCGCGACCGGTCAAAACCGCATCTTTTAAACCAGTCGCTTTCTGATCTTCCAACAATTTATCCGGATAATTTTTGGGGCCTTTAAAATTAAGCGGGTCCTGAGCAGTAAGATCCGCGTCCATCTCGACAAAAGTCCCTTCATCAACCAAAAGCTCCACTCTTTCTGGCGCCGACAGACTTAGATGGTACTCACATTTAGGACAAACATTAGCGTTTTCTTTTAACACCTTAACATAAGTCGGAGACGCGCACCCCGGGCATTTGGCCCACAGGCCTTCCGGGATGTCCTTTTTCTTAACTTTGACTAAGGTGTATTTTGGTTTGCCAAAAATGGGCATAGGGCTAGCCGACAATCACTAACTGTCGAAACGATAAACCGTCAAACCCGACAAAACTTTAGGATAGAAATACGTTGTTTTGGGAGGCATCCGCTCGCCACCGAGCGCGATATCTTTGAGCTGCTGAATTCTGACGGGATTTAAAATAAAACTGGCCTGAGCTTGCCCCTCATCCACCATGCCCATGGCCTCCGTGATATCTTTTGAATAAATAATGTCTTCGGAGCGAATCCCCAGCGGATCCAAAATGAAATTCTTCAAAATAGAGGCATCCAGTCGACGATACGCCGAGGACCCTTCTTTAATCCGCTCATCAATGAGCATCTTATTCTTTAATCGTAAGAGTCGGCAACCATCTTTGGTATAAAAACCAAAAGCGTGTTCATTCATGCCGGCTTTAGTCAACAAGACGGCCAGATCCTCTCGCTTGGCAATTCGATCAATCCGGAAATGCTCTTCTAAGAAATCAATAGGACGCGGCAGTTTTTTGATAATGCGATGAATAGGAAAAATCTGCAACTCACGTGAATCCATATTGGTAAAATACGTCATCACATAATTGTACGATTCTTCACCGGTAATTTTATTTTTCTTGGCCAGGCGTTCCTGGCGAATGGTTTGGGCGACCTTAAACCGGTGATGACCGTCCGCGATAAACAAATTTTGATCCTCTAGCGAATCCGTGATCTCCTTGATCAAGGCAGGATCGTCCAAACGCCAAAGAATGTGCCGAACTTTATCGCGATCTATCGCATCAACAATCGGTTTGGTGGGAGAAACATCTTTTAAAAATATCTTTTCTACTTTTTTACTTTTATCAGAAAAACAAACAAAAATGCAACTTAAGTTAGCTTTCAGTGAGCTCCAAAGGGTCAGACGATCCTCCACTGCGTGCGCGTGAGTATTTTCGTGAGGATGAATCGAGGATTTCCCATCCTGATCCAATTTCATAAGGGAGATAAAACCCAACCGGCTAAATTTCTGACCAACAATCGAATATTCCTGTTTGTAATAATAGATAGCCGGTTTCTCATCTTCGAGCAGGATCTTTTTCTCGATCCATTCTTCAAAAGTTTTCTTGGCACGAGTGTATTTGTTCTCGTCTTTAGAATCATTCGGGCGGTCTTTATTAAAATCAATGTGCACAAAGTTGTGCGGACTCTGATTGAGGAATTCGGTCTGCTGATCCGCGGAGATGACATCGTAAGGCGGCGACATCACCAGCGACATGTTGCTAATTTTCTGAGGATTGTAAACGAGTGCTTTAAAAGGTTTAATTCGGGTCATTTTCGTTGTAAGTACAAGAGGGCTCCTATCATTCCCCCGATCATATCAGCCATGACATCCTGCCAGGAAGATTCCCGACCAGGAACAAAACTTTGGTGATATTCGTCCAGCAAACCATGCGCTCCCACCAAAACGACAGCCCCCAACCAGAGATAAAAAAAAGAACCTTTGGGGAAACTTTTCCTTAAGGCCCGCAACACCAAGAAACCAAAAGGTATATGTTCTAAAACGTGCGCGACCTTATCCGCGTTCGGTTTGGCCACCGGAACCTGCAGATTAGGCAGCGCTGATATGCCGAAGATAATAGCAGAATACAGTAAAACTGGAAACCAAAATTTCAGCAATTTCCCGCTCCCCTTGAAGGTCGACACTGCTTCGCAAACTTACGCGCAGCCACAGCCTGATCCGCAGCCATGACCACCCGATGGTTTCGGCGCCGGGGTCTTGTCTGAACTGGGGGTCGATTTATTCTTGTAGTCCGTTTCGTAAAAACCCGTGCCTTTAAAAATAATCCCGCTGCCGCTGCCGATTAAGCGGTTAAGGGCGCTTTTCCCGCACTTAGGGCATTTTTTGAGGCGATCTTCATTGATCGACTGCAGGGTTTCAAACTCATGACCACATTTTTCGCATTCGTATTGGTAAGTTGGCATCTTTGGGACTCCTTGTTGTTCTAAATGTTCCGACTGCTTAAGAAATCTTCGCAAGCGGTTTTATGGCTCAATTTAACTAGGGCGAAAGCCAATCGGCAATTTCTTTTTTACGGGTGGATCAATAAGCCTACGAATCGCATCAAAGACAACCGCAAATTGCTTATCGTACTTTTGCTCCAACTGATTTAGCTTCTGCCACAACAGTTGATGCTCGGACATGAGCTTCCGCATCCGAAGAAACGCGCGAACAATTTGAATACTGGTATTCACCGCCAAAGGACTATTTAAGACACTCGCCAACATTAAGGCCCCGTGCTCGGTAAACGCAAGCGGCAAAACAGCTGAATATTTAAGTTGCTTTAGGTGGTCGCAAATTGCGACCACCTCCCTTTTCTCCTGACGATTGATCCGGAACATAAAATCTTCCGGGAAACGCTCTTTATTTCTTTTGACCTGTTCATTCAATCGCTTGGTGGTCACGCCATACAACTTAGCCAAGTCCGCATCTATCAGCACTTTTTGCCCACGCAAAACCAAAATCCGTTGAGCAATCACTTCATCCTTCTGAAGCCCTTTTAACATATCACTCCCCCTTTTTTGGGCAGATGGTTGCTATTGCCGGCAGGGAGAGCCGTCGATTACACTAAAAACGATTTTCGATAGTTAATTGCTTCTTAAATATTTTCTTTGATTCTTCATGTTGCTTAAGAAACCAACTCAGAATTTCATTTTTTCATCAGCAAGCTTCTCGCTGTTCTCTGGAGAAACGTGACCAATACGTATTTTCATCTCAAACTGAACTAATTGAAGCCCATTAGCATAAATTTTGTCAAAATATTCGGAGATCTTATCGCCAAAAAGAAAAGGACTCTCTCTCCAGGCGTCCAGGAAAGGTTCCATAATTTTTGGATCATTCATGGGCAAATTGCCTATCGCCAATACCTCGGAAATAAACCGTGACAGGGATCTATAAGAATTTAATCTTCTCTCGTATAAAGATAAACGAAACTTATTCTTATCAAGGATATGCTGTCGAATGGCAATATACGCGACAATAATACCGGTAATAGTTGTAGAAATTAAATTCGCCCATGTCGCATTTTCTAAAATAGTTAATTGTGGCATAACCTTAAATTACTTAAAAACCTTCTTAATCTTATCCGCAAAAGAAGAATTATTATCTACATCTTCCCCGCTGATCCGGGCGAACTCATCCAACAGGCGCTTTTGCTCCGACGATAATTTAGTGGGGACTTGCAGCATCACATGCACATACTGATCTCCGGTTCCCTGATGGCTATGCACGTCGGGCATGCCTTTGCCCTTCAAACGAAACGTTTTGCCGCTTTGCGTACCTTGCGGAATTTTCATATCCACATCCCCACTTAACGTCGGGACCATCACCTCTCCACCCAAAGCCGCCTTCACGAAGCTAACCGGCAATTGCAAATGAACATCCAGTCCATTGCGCTGAAATTTAGCGTGTGGCAGAATGCGAATCGACACATATAAATCCCCACGACCGGCGCTGCCCAATTCTCCTTCACCCCGTAATCGTAACGTCGATTCATTATCAACGCCCGCCGGGATATCCACTTGAATGTTACGGGTGACGCGCACAATGCCTTTCCCCTGACAGGGAACGCAGGGCTCAGTAATCGTTTTGCCTTCGCCACTACATTGCGGACAGGTTTGGGCCATGCGGAAAAATCCGTTCGACATCACAATCTGTCCCTGGCCTTTGCAGGCGGCACAGGTTTTTAATTTAGAACCCGGCTTCGCTCCTGACCCGTGGCAAGTTTCACACTGATCGTGGCGGGGCACTTTGACTTCTTTCTTAATTCCGGTATACGCTTCTTCAAGCGTCAGTTCCACTTCATATTGAATGTCACGCCCGCGTCGGGAGCGCCTGGCACCGCCGCGACCGCCACCACCAAAAATATCCATGCCTTCATCGCCGAATATCCGTCCAAAAATATCGCCCAGGCCCATTCCCTCAAAAACACTGTTGAAATCCGCACCTTTAAAAATATCTTCCGACGTATAGCGTTGGTCAATCCCGGCATGGCCATACTGATCGTACATAGAACGTTTTTGCGGATCCGATAAAACGCCGTAGGCTTCAGAAATTTCTTTAAAGCGTTCTTCGGCTTCTTTTTTCTTTTCTTCCGGGACTCGATCAGGATGATGAGACAGAGCTAGTGAACGATAAGCCTTCTTAATGTCCTGTAAGGAAGCCGTCTTCGCGATACCCAAAATTTCGTAATAGTCTTTTTTCATGATTTAATAAGCTTTCTACGGCCAAAGATAATTTAAGGAAGAAGGACGGGAGACGATTGGACGTGCCATTAAGCTATCGTCCTTCGCCCCTCGTCCCTCAGCAAACGCGTATGACCCTTTGTTATTTATCATCCGACGCTTTGAAATCAGCGTCGATAATATCGTCTTTCTTCCCCGAGCCACTTTCGCTTTTGGTTGAATCTCCTCCCGATTGAGTTTGGGTTGATTCTCCCGCTCCCCCGGCCGCGGCTCCTGCCCCCTGCGCTTGCTGGGCCGCAGTGGTTTTATACATTTCTTCGGCAAGTTTATGGCTGACTTTCTGCACTGATTCCATACCCTGCTTAATTTTTGCCAAATCTTTGGATTTGATCGCTTCTTTCAGACTGGCCAGCTCTTTTTCGATGTTTTCCTTATCTGTCGCCGGAACCTTGTCAGCATAATCCTTCAAAGATTTTTCCGTCGCGTAAACTAGGCTGTTGGCCATATTGACGGTTTCAACTTCTTCTTTTTTCTGCTTGTCTTGGTCCGCGAACTTCTCGGCTTCCTTAACCATCTTTTCAATCTCGGCGTCAGAAAGCTTGTTGGGCGCGGTGATTTTGATAGATTGTTCTTTACCGGTTCCTTTATCTTTTGCAGAGACATGCACGATCCCGTTTTGATCAATATCAAACGTGACCTCGACCTGCGGGATCCCGCGCGGAGCGGGAGGAATCCCGACCAGATCAAAACGCCCGAGCTCAGTATTATCATTCGCCATCTGCCGTTCACCTTGCAGGACGCGAATGGTCACGGCAGGCTGATTATCTTCCGCCGTCGAGAAAACCTGGCTTTTACGGGTCGGAATCGTGGTGTTGCGCTCAATCAATTTCGTAAAAATCCCTCCCATAGTTTCAATCCCCAAAGAAAGCGGCGTCACATCCAGCAACAAAACCTCCTTAGCCTCTCCTTTGACAATGGAAGCCTGCACCGCCGCGCCAAGCGCGACGCATTCCATGGGGTCAATTCCCCGCTCGATGGGCTGACCAACTTCTCTTTCGACAAATTGCTGGATAATGGGCATACGGGTTGGCCCTCCCACCATAATGACTTTGGCCACCTTGACAGGTTCCCCGATTTTTGCCGATGCATCTTTAATGGCCTGCGCGATTGGGCCGCGGCAACGGTCAACGATCGAAGCCACCAGCTGCTCGAGTTTAGCCCGATCCAACGACAGCGTTAAATGTTTAGGCCCCGTCGCGTCCGCCGTAATAAAGGGCAAATTAATTTCCGTCGAGACGGTACTGGAGAGCTCAACCTTGGCTTTTTCCGCCGCTTCGCGCAAACGATGAAACGCCATTTTGTCGTTTTTCAAATCAATGCCGGAATCTTTTTTAAATTCGGAAACAATATGATCAATCAGGACGTTATCCATATCCGTTCCACCTAATTGCGTGTCACCACTCGTCGCCAAAACTTCAAAGGTGGCGGCTTTATGCGCTTCGTCCCAACCCATTTCCAAAATCGTGACGTCCAGGGTTCCGCCGCCCAAATCAAACACCATGATTTTCTGCTCTTTACCGGCCTTATCTAAACCGTACGCCAAACAGGCGGATGTCGGTTCGTTGATAATACGCAAAACTTTAAGCCCGGCGATCTCAGCGGCGTCTTTGGTAGCCTGGCGCTGATTATCATTAAAATAGGCAGGAACGGTAATGACCGCTTCCTCGACTTTGTCCCCTAAATATTTTTCTGCATCACTTTTGATTTTCTGTAAAATGAAAGCCCCGATCTGCTGCGGCGTAAACTCATTACCGAAAACCTTAAATTTATGATCGGTTCCCATCTTACGTTTAGCCGCGTAAATGGTGCCTTCTGAATTAATGGCCGCCTGACGACGCGCGGGTTCACCGACCAACCGCTGGCCATCTTTGGTAAACGCCACAAACGAAGGAAACGCTTTTCCTGAAGCAACCCCCGCGCCCTCGGCCGACGGAATAATAACCGGTCGCCCGCCTTCCATCACCGCCGCAGCGGAGTTAGAAGTTCCTAAATCAATTCCAATAACCTTAGCCATGATAATCCTCCTTAAGATAATGACTTACTTACAGAATTAATATTAAATGCGTTTGGCCACTTTGACCTTAGCCGTACGCAAAACTTTTTCACCGTAAAGGTAACCTTTTTGTAATTCTTCGACAACCGTATCATCCTCCTGATCCGGAGACTCGATCTGCAGCATGGCTTCATGTTGCAAGGGATCAAACTTTCTCCCAACGGCTTCAATCGGGCGCACTTGATTTTTCTTTAACATGTCATTGAGCCGCGCCATGACCATTTCAATGCCTTTTAAAAACGCCGCGTAATCCTGATGATTGGCCTTAGCCGCGTCCACCGTTCGTTCAAGATCATCCAGCGCATTAACAAATTCCGCTAAAAGCGACTCATTTGCGTATTTGACAAACTCCCCGCGCTCCCGTTCCGTACGCTTGCGCACGTTTTCAAAATCAGCCAGCAAACGTAAATATTTGTCTTTATGCTCTTCAACCTGCTTTTGCAATTTACTCAGTTCTTCTTGATGCGCCGTCGCCAGAGGAACGCCTTCTCCATCACCAAAAACAACTTCGGCAGGCCCTTCCTGACCAGCGGCCTCCGCGGAAGATTTCACTGGCTCTGCCGCTCCCTCATCTTTCTTGGATGAAAACAATGAACACATGACTTACTCCTTAACGACTAAAGTACCCGACTCATTAAACGGGAAACATATTCCAGCGTCGAAACAACGCGCTCATAATCCATGCGCGTTGGCCCCAAGACCGCGATTCGACCACTCGTCCCTCGCTCCGTCTCAAATCGAGAAATGGCCAAGGAACAACTTTCCACTTCCCGACAGGCAATTTCATGACCAATATAAAATTCGATTCTTTTCTGCAAACTACGATCAATGATTTCGAGTAAACGTTCTTTTTCTTCCAAAATTTGCAACAGATCGCGAATTTTATTGATGTCTTGAAATTCTGGATATCCCGCTACAAAACTGGTCCCACGACAAAAAATCTTTCGCTGAGAACCATCCAGGCAAATGATACTCGTATAATGCGTCAAGTCTGCGACCAATTGCGATGTTCGTTCAAGCAACCCTTCTAATTCCTGTACTTGCTTTTTATATTCCAACTGGACGCGTTCTTTCTCTTCTTCTAATAGCTGAATTTCATTCATCAGATGGTCGACGTAATAACGATAACCTGCCTCCGTGGGGACTCTCCCCGCAGACGTATGCGGATGAGTCAAATAACCAACTTCTTCTAACTCAGCGAGAATATGCCGAATAGTAGCTGGGCTCAAATCTAATCGGTACCCTTCAGCAATCAAAGCCGAGCTAACCGGAATAGAACTGCGGATGTACTGCTCCACCACGATTCCAAGGATACGATCCAAACGCTCTTTAATTTCTTGCTGTTTGCTCATCATTTAACCTTATTAGATAACAACAATTAGCACTCTCAAACTTAGAATGCTAAAATTATATGCAGTTACTCAAAATTGTCAAATATCTTTTTGGTTCATATCTATTTACTAAATAATAAGTTATGATACCTTCAAAAAAATATTCAAAATTAATTTATATATATTTAGGAATTTGTGGATGAAAGCTTAATTTGGTTTTAGGATTAGATAGGTAAAAAAGCACCCCAAACAACCACAGCAAGTAAATAACAATCATCGAGACACAACATATTCTTAGGGCGGTGGGACTCACCTGCAGGATACCGCTATAGTATTCGATGATTTTAGGGAAAGCAGACCCTGCCAAGGAATATACTACCCAACAAAACCAAACAAATTGAAGCATTATCACGGACACTGCTACAATCCTGGCCCAAGGTTTTAATAAGAGCAGTCCGACCGCTGCCGCAATTCCGCATCCGTAATAAAGCCAATCCAGCGTTACTTGCGGCGATAGAATAGCCCCCCACCCCAAATGCCAATTTCGATACACCCCCTGAGATGGAAGCAACAGCAACCAGAAAGCAATGATAACTAATCCTGGAGCGCGACGACTAGATAAATTATTGGGTTCCATGATCATCACCTAACGTTCAATCTTAAGTGGGGTAAAGTATAACTTCTTTGGTGATTTTTGCAATTTTTTCTAGACCCCAGAGATAAAGCAGCCTTTACTGCACACGCTTAACAAAAACCAACCAATCCCACTTAAAACCATCTTCGTCAAATTGACTAAACTCTTTAGGATCCGATATTTTGTTTTCGCAAAGAAACCTGACAAACCTGCCCTTAATGGCCCGGGTGGATGGCTCGGCAGAAATTTCTTTGCCATCTTTGATGATAACAAAATCGACGCTAATTCCTTTTTCATATGGAACCGCTCGCTTAAAGACGACGGGCAACAAATCAATAACATAGTGATCCTCTAAAACTTCAGCAAGTATCATCCTCCAGTACCTAGCCGCGCTCAATTTATCAATACGCAAACGATAATTAGGAATTGGTTCCCTGGGCTTCAATAAACCAAAAACTGGAGAAACGATGCGAACATGTTCATCAAAAAAACGTCGAGCGGAGTCACTAAGAGAAAAATAATCAATCTGCTGATAAATCTCGCCGCAATACCGTTCAATAGCGGACATTGTGGGAGAAAGGAGGATATTTTTATTCGCTTCAATGGCCGCTACGAGCGCTTCCCCACGAACCCCCAAGAGCCGTTCCCAATCGCCCCGATAACGGCGTAACGCTTCTACCATGTATTGGACTTCTTTGGAAGGCTGTCCCAAAGGGGCTAGATTTCCTCCCTCATTTTTTTCTTCTGAGGCGGGAATCAGAATAACAAAATCTTTTTTCTTCTCTGGGCTCATACAAAAAGATTACCACCGCGCTAATTTGACGGTACATCGAGTCCCATCTTGCCAAGGCCAAAACATCGCACAACTATTTAACTCCCCCTCTTGTCTAAAATATAACGTCTGTCCATCCCGAATCCCACCCCACATCGCCGCTAATTTCTTATGCGCGGGGGATGGCTGGTAGCCTGGGGCCTTAAAACTATCGCCGAAAAATTGAGTCAATATAGTGTGTAAAGACGTAATATGATCGGAAGAAACCACAAATTCACGGAGTTTCGGCGTGTTAACCCGCTCTTCAAAAATAGGAACTTTCTTTAAACTATTAATCAATTCAGAAAAAGACATCGTAGTCATACTGACCTCCTTAATAACCGTTGATTAATTTTTCTTTCCGTAAAGGTACGGAGCCATTTGATTCAAAAAGTTTCCTGGATTAAAGCGACCTAAAAAAGCTGTGGCGCCGGCCATCATGCAAGCAGACATTTTATAATCGTCCGAACCCATATTTTCCGTGAGCGTTAATGATTCCGCCCCTTCACTAGGAAAAAAATGATACGCCACAATAATCTTATTTCCTAACTTGGGAATAGCACGCATAATCGAAATCACCCTATGCCCCGGAACATCTCCCATGGCCACGTCAATCAAAACAATATCCGGATTAAATTCCAACGCCTGACTTACGGTCTCAATAGATGTGCTGGCTACTTGCACTTGGCAGCCAATGGGCTGCAGTTGCAAAAACATGTCCTGGGTCACATAGCGCACAGGACCGGCAATCAAGACTTTTCGATACGCTGGTTGCTGACCGAATCGACGCGGCTCCACTTCAATTACTTCCTCGACACCAAGCATTTGGTCTATTTTTGCCAGCAAACCTTCAAGCATAAAAGGTTTGGTGACAAAAACCTCTATACCCAAAGCTCGAAATGAGTCCTCCATCTGCGCTCGTTCAGTCAAAATCAATACATTAATTTCAGAAAAGTCCGTGCGCTTACGCAAAGTCTTATAAAAAGTAAATCCATCCATACGCGGCATTAAATAATCGGCAATGATCAAATCTGGATGGTATTGCTCCACCTGCTTAAGCCCGGAAACCCCATCTCCGGCGGTGAAGATTGAATACCCACGCACGGCTAATTTACTTTCTAACAATTTAACCACCGTTGGGTCATCATCAACAATCAAGATTTTCTTAGCCATACAAACAACTCAGGATATCAATTTTAAAATTAAGAAAAATTAAAAAGGCAACCAGCGCTGGTTGCCTTTCTTGATCAAAAACTATTTTTTACAGTTTACCACCAAGTTTTCTTCTTATCCGTAGCAGATTTGTTGGCGCCCGTTCCCTCAACAGCAACAGTGGCACTGCTATTAACTGAAGCAGCCGTTACGTTAGCACTAGCGACTTTGCGCAATACTTTTAGCGTTTTGACCGCGCGAGTATCTTTTTTATAAAAAACAATAATCTCATCATCTTTAGAAACGCTTTGGGCCAAAGTCTGATCTAGTGTAAAATCTTCATTCTTGTTTGTAGAATAATTGGTGACGGTCATCTGGCCACGCGCGCTGTCTATTCTAGCGACTAACCCCTTGATCGCGCCCACATCTTTACGCATTTGAGCGAAAGCAGGCGTATCCACAACCCATGCAGAAATCAGCAGCCACCCTAGTACCATTATTAATCGCAACATGCCGTCTCCTTTCAAGGTAACGACCTCATTGACACCCTACCTGCATGATTAATAGGACTAGATTCTAACGCTGAAAGCCGCGGGTTGGCAAGAGATTTTATCCCGAAATATGTCGGACCCAGCACCACCTTTTATTTCTTAATAAATTCTACTGGCCTTTTTGTTTCCCAAAAAAGTAAGGAAGCCAGCCCGCCTGCCCGTCTCGCTGATGGCGAGCCGAGGCGGACCGGCGAGGCAGGTACGGCCTTCCCCCGAAGAGAAGAAGGTCTAATACCTGTCCGTCCGGCAGGCGGGTTGACTTCCACATACCTGTCTACTGTAGGAGAAAGGTCAATAATTCTCCCGACTGTCCAGATACTTCAACCTGGACAACGCTTTTGGCACCCCATTCCCCTTTGAGCAACTTTAAAGCAATCGGGTCCTGTAACCATTTCTGCACCGCCCGCTTTAAAGGTCTAGCGCCATAGACCGGATCATACCCCTTTTGCGCCAAGAATTGCTTGGCTTGCGGCGAAACCAACAGGCTAATTTCTCGGTCCTTTAAGCGTTGGGTCAAAATTCTTAATTGAATATCAACAATGCGTTCCAAATCGGCAGGTTGTAACTTATTAAAAACAACCACTTCATCAATACGATTCAAGAACTCCGGTCGAAAATGAGCCCGTAAAGATTCTTGAACCAGCAAGCGTATCCGCTCCTTGTCTTCTAGTTCAGCAATGCGGTCACTACCAATGTTTGACGTCAGAATGATAATTGTATTCTTGAAATTAACGACTCGCCCCTGACCATCCGTCAGACGTCCGTCATCCAGAATTTGTAACAAAGCGTTAAAAACATCCCGGTGCGCTTTTTCAATTTCATCAAAAAGCACGACGGCAAAAGGACGACGCCGTACCGCTTCCGTCAATTGTCCTCCTTCTTCATAACCCACATATCCCGGAGGCGCGCCCACCAGCCGGGACACACTATGCGGCTCCATGTATTCACTCATATCAATCCGCACCAGCGCATTTTCATCATCAAATAAAAATCCAGCTAATGATTTAGCCAATTGCGTCTTACCGACTCCCGTTGGGCCAACAAAAATAAACGATCCCATAGGACGATTCGGATCACTTAAGCCAGTCCGCGACCGCCGAATGCAAGCCGAAACCAATTCCACCGCCTCATCTTGTCCAACAACCGAAGCCTTCAAACTGTCTTCAATATGAATTAACTTAGCGGTTTCAGCCTCGAGCAGCTTTGACAAAGGAATACTGGTCCATTTTGAGACAACTTCCGCGATATCTTGGTCATCGACTTCTTCTTTCAATAACGCACCGCTTTTCTGCAAACGAGTAATTTCGCGATTTCTCTCATCCAGATCTTTTTGCAGCTGGATCAATCGGCCATAACGAATCTCTGCGGCCTTCCCAAGATCACCTTCCCTCTCGGCCTTGATCCCTTCTAATTTAGTTTTTTCTATGTCAGTCTTAATTTTACGAACCTTTTCAATCACCGATTTCTCGGCTTCCCAACGCAACCGCAATTTTTTGTTAGCTTCTTTTAATTCACCTAATTCCTGTTCGAGTTTCTTTAGGTGGGCTAAAGAATGTTCATCGATTTCTTTTTTTAAAGCCTGACGCTCAATTTCCAATTGACGAATGCGTCGTTCGCTCACATCTAATTCTTGGGGCATACTGTCAATCTCGATGCGCAAACGGGAAGCGGCTTCATCAATTAAATCAATCGCTTTGTCCGGCAAGAATCTTTCCGTAATATACCGCTGCGACAATGTCGCGGCGGCCACAATCGCCGAATCCTGAATTCGCACGCCGTGATGCAACTCATAGCGCTCTTTGAGCCCTCTCAAGATGGCAATCGTGTCTTCAACAGAAGGTTCCTTAACCATGACCGGTTGAAAACGACGTTCCAACGCCGCATCTTTCTCGATATATTGACGATATTCATCCAGGGTGGTAGCTCCAATGCAGCGCAAAATCCCGCGCGCCAACGCAGGCTTGAGCATATTGGACGCGTCCATAGCGCCATCCGCTTTACCAGCGCCCACAATGGTGTGCAACTCATCAATAAACAAAATGACGTCACCTTGGCGCGATTCTATTTCTTTTAAAATGGCCTTTAATCGATCTTCGAAATCCCCTCGATATTTTGAACCTGCCACCAAACTTCCCATATCCAGTGTGATTACTTTCTTATTTTTTAATCCTTCGGGGACGTCTTCAGAATTAATGCGTTGGGCCAAACCTTCCGCAATCGCTGTTTTTCCGACACCAGGCTCGCCAATGAGCACGGGATTATTCTTAGTACGACGCGACAAAACCTGTATAACGCGACGGATCTCCTCGTCACGACCGATGACGGGATCAAGTTTTCCGCGCGCCGCCATATCAGTTAAATCCCGACCATATTTCTCCAGGGCCTGATATTTTTCTTCGGGATTAGCATCAGTAACGCGCTGATTTCCTCGAATGCCTTTTAAAATATTCAATAAATCTTCTTCCTTAAAACCTTGCCGCTTTAACTCCTGATGCAATACACTCTCTGCATCCTGATACATGGACAGGAAAACATGTTCCGCAGAAACAAATTCATCCTTCATGTCTTTTGAAATCTTCTCAGCGCGACTAAACAATTTATTGAATCGCGCCGATGTGTACGGAGGCTGGCCTTCGACGTGGGGTTTCTGGTTAAAATCCTCCTCAAGCCTTTTTTTGAGCACGCTTGAGGAAATATTCATGGCGTGCAGCAATTGTGGGATCAATCCGGCGGCATCATCCAACAATGCATACAAAACGTGCTCCGGCTCTAGCTGGGCGTGATTTCGCTCCTGCGCTAAATGAACCGCCTGCTGTAAAGCTTCTTGAGTTTTCTGAGTCAATTTATCGGCGCGAAACATTGGTCACCTATTTGGTTTGGGTACAGGGGCAGGGCCATCCGGCCCTGCCCCATCAACTTACCTTTAATATTATTTTACATCTACTTTTATTTGTTTAGGTTTAGATTTCTCGCTCTTGGGTAACACTAGCTCTAAAACCCCGTCCTTGAGTTGCGCGTTCACCTTTTCCACGTCAACCTCGACCGGAAGAGCGATCGTTCTCAAAAACTTCCCGCTAGTTCGCTCAACATGCAAATACTGCTCGGATTTTCTTTCTGACTCAGCACTTTTTTCTCCTTTAATCGTTAACGTATCATCCTCAACGGAAATTTCAATATCTTCCCGCTTAAGGCCCGGAAGATCAATGGTAACAACCAATCGATCTTTCGCATCGCTAATATCCACCGCTGGAAACCAAAACTTTTCTGCATCAACCAACCCAGAACCTGGATATTTTGCTAATGAAAAATCAAACAATCGATTCACCTCCCGCTGCAAACTGTTAAGATCCTGCATTTGGTTTAACCAATAATCCTGATTTTTCCGAAACACGGGCAAGAATCCCATAACGCTCCTCCTTTTCTGTTATTAGCGCTCAAGATGACTGAGTGCCAATTTTAATTTAAAAAAATTTACAGGCCTTTCCTGTAAATAACTTTCTTTTCTAACTTTAAAATAACTTTTAATCCGTTAATATTCACGCCATGCTCTTTAATGTAAAACCAGCAATGTTTGACTTCAACCAGCTCTCGCTGTGAATAAAGCCGGTATTGCCCCTCCTTCTCTCTCGGAGGACTCACTATCCCTTCATGATCTAACTGTTTAAGAACCCAAACCGGAATCCCGACAAGCTTGCAAACCACGCCAGACGTAAAAACCGGCTCATCATGATCAATATTAATTTCCACCGATTCCGGGAGATTAGTCTTTTTATTTTTCATATTCTTTCTAAGCTCCGAGCAAAATGTAACCTAAGAGAATAATTATGTCAACAAAAATTTTTGACAATCGAATAATATTTATCGATTGTCGTTATTCTCCCGAGACCGATTCTAGCTTGCTGGCCAACGCTTTTGACACTAACGCTTTAACATGCACTGTTTTAGAAAGGTATTTAATCATCTGAATTTTTCCTTGAGTATGGATCAAATTCACCAAATCCATGCGCGACAAGGGAAGTTTCACGTCGATTTCTGATAAGCTACCCGCAAAAAAATCCTCAATGACCCTCACCAATTGATCCACATTCTCTCCCGTCAAGGCGGATAAATACACCGCTTGCTCAAAGGATTTGGCAATTCGTTTTAATTCTTTGGAGTCATTGAGCCGATCCATCTTGTTTAGAACCGTCACCACCGGAACTTCTTTTACGTCTAATTTCTGCAGAACCTCTTCAACCGCGGCATGCATATTTCTCCAATTTTCATGACTAACATCAACGACATGCAACAATAAATCCGCCTCGGCCACTTCCTCCAAGGTGGCATGAAAAGCTTCAATCAAATGATGCGGCAACGAATGCATAAAACCAACCGTATCGGAAAGAACCACCTTCTGTTTATTGGGTAAACTAAATTGCCGGGACAGCGAATCCAGGGTGGTAAAAAGCCCGTCCTGCGTAATCGCGCCGGCCTGCGTTAAGGCATTCATTAAAGTAGATTTCCCTGCATTGGTATAGCCAACTAGCGAGACAGCTGGCAACTGATTCTCGCGACGCTTTTTTCTTTTCACTTTGCGATCTTCCGCTACCGCACTCAATTCATCCTTTAATCTCGCAATACGAATTCCAATCCTCCGCCGATCAGCCTCGAGTTTGGTTTCACCTGGACCCGAAGTTCCAATCCCACCACCCAATCGCGACAACTCCGTACTCTGCCCCACCAATCTTGGTTTTAAGTACTGCAACTGCGCTAGCTCCACCTGCATCTTTCCTTCCGGACTTGTCGCTCGGCGAGCAAAAATATCCAGGATCAATTGCGTACGATCTACCACCTTTTTCTCAAAAGCCTCCTCAAGATTACGCTGCTGACTGCCTTTTAAGTCGCAACTAAAGACCACCGTATCAACCGCAGACTGTTGGCACTGCAACTTAATCTCCTCCACCTTTCCTGACCCTAAAAACGTACTGGACGATATTTCTTTCAAATTGCAAACAATCTTAGCTTCCACGACACCCCGACAAGCTTTTACTAGCTCTTCCAACTCAAAAACTTCATCTTCAATCGACCAAGCCCCTCGTGTTTTCTGATGAATAACAACCAGCAATACTTTTTCTAACATAGCGCACCTAACATTTCTTTAATCGATTGAGCCATTTCTTTGACCGACATCTGGCTATTCCATTCGAGCCAAGAAATCCTTTTATCCTTACGAAACCAGGTCAGCTGCCGCTTAGCATAACGACGAGTATTCATCTGCATGGTTTCCCGAGCCTCTGCCAGCGAACACTTTTTATTCAAATAGTCTCCAATTTCTTTTAATCCGATTAGCTTAGAGGCTGTCACTCCAAGAGGTCGAGTAAACAAGTCTTCAATCTCAGCAACGACCCCCTCCTCAAACATCTCCTCAACCCGCCGATTAATGCGTTCATAGAGTTCTGGTCGAGGCCGATTTAAACCGACAAATAAAATCGCATATTTATCCCAAATACCCTTTCGTGTTTTCTGAAGTCCAGAGATAGGCTTTTTAGAAATTTGCAAAACTTCTAGAGCCCTCACAATGCGACGAAGATCATTAGAGTGAATCTTCTCAGCCGCCGCGGGATCTAATTTCTGCAGCTGTGCATATAAATACGCTGGCCCTTGAGCACTGGCTATTTTTTCCAAATTCGCACGCACCTGACTATCTCTCTGCGGACCGCTAAAGATTCCATCAAGCAACACGTTCACATAAAGTCCGCTTCCCCCGACAATAATAGGGACTTTTCCTAAATCCAACGCCGCCTCAATTTCTTTGACCGCTAACAAACGAAATTTGGCAACATCGAATGATTCCGCAACGGACGCGAGATTGATCATGCGATGGGGATATCGCCGCAGGATTGAGGCAGACGGCTTATTGTTGGCAATCTGAATTTCCTGGTAGATTTGCATCGAATCGCAAGAAATCAGAACTCCAGAAACCATCTCCGCAAGTTGACAAGCAACAGCCGTCTTCCCAACGGAAGTCGGCCCCACCATAACCACAACTTTCTTCTTCATGTGAAAAATAATCAGGGATAAATCAAGGTAGGATAACCTTGATGAGAGAGATTGGACATCTTTTCTTGGGCCTGCGTGAGATCACTAAACTGCCCCACCCGCACGCGAAAAAACTTTCGTCCTTGACTGTCAATTGTCTCAACAATATACGCATACTCCTTTTGCGACTGTAATTCTTCCACCAATTTTTGCGCTCGCTGCGCGTCTAAAAAAGCGCCCAACTGTACCGCAAAGTACTGTTTCTCCTCTAAAAGCTGAGAGGCAATGGCGGCCTCAGGGCTTTGCGGAAATTCCCTAACTATTTTCTTTAGAAAATCCTGAGCCGCGTCCCAACGAGCTAATTTTAAATTAGCCCGAGCATTTTTCAAATAAATCAAACTTAACAAATCAGAATCAGGACGACTGGCTAATAAGTTCTGAGCCTCCATCAAAGCCGTTTCAAACTGCCCTTCCAATATCATTGAATCAATCACCCCAACCTGAGCCCGATCTTTTAAAGAAACGCTCGTAGCATCGCGCAACACCGCATAATAATTTTTACGAGCTTCCACGTATTCAGCAGAAAACATCTGCGCGAGTGCCAAATAATATTTGGCTTGATGAGCGCTATCCGCGGCAAGATCCCGAGCAAGAAGCTCTTCGGCTAATTTCTTACTTAAAACATAATCCTGTCTTAGAATGGCCGCTTCAATATCTTCTATCTCCGCCTCAACCGTCGTAGGCATAAAACCACAAATCAGTGCTATGACTAAAACACCTGCTGACATCAACAATTTTCTAAGCATGGCTCTTCCCTCTAAAATATGTTTTCAAACGCCCAAAAGCTTACAAATTTCTTGGTATTTTCGACTTGTCTCCGCCACCACTGAATCAGGCAATTTCGGAGCAGGTGGTTTTTTATCCCAATCCAACGTCTCCAAATAATCCCGAACGTATTGTTTGTCAAAACTGGGTTGACCTCGACCAACAGCATACTCCTTTTTGGGCCAAAAGCGGGAAGAATCTGGCGTCAAAACTTCATCAATAAGAATCACGTCATCATCAAAGATTCCAAATTCAAATTTAGTGTCAGCGATCATGATGCCTTTGCTTTCGGCATACTCATTCGCTCGCTGATAAAGCTGCAAACTGGCGGATTTAACCCGTTGAAATATCTTTTCACCCAACGTCGCGCTCATAATATCCGGAGAGACATTCTGATCATGACCTTCATCTGCCTTAGTTGAGGGTGTAAATAATGGCTCCGGCAATTTCTGAGACTCCCTTAACCCCTTGGGCAACTCAATCCCACAAATGGATTGGGTTTTCTGATATTCCTTCCAACCCGATCCGGACAAATAACCGCGCACAATGCATTCAAAAGGAATCAGCTTAGCCTTCTTGGTCAGCATGGACCGGCCTTGCAATTGTTTTTTATAAGCCTGCAAGGCGTCGGGAAACTTATCAATATCTGCCGTAAGGAAATGATTAGGGATAATTTCCCGCAGATAATCAAACCAAAAAATCGACAACCGGGTCAGCACTTCGCCTTTATGAGGAATGGCATCGGAAAGCACAACGTCAAAACAGGAAATTCGGTCCGTGGAAATCAACAGCAGCTTATCTCCCAAATCGTACACATCGCGGACCTTGCCGCGACGAAATAATTTATAACCAGGGAGATCCACGAATGGGATGGGGACGGACATAACCAACCTTAAAAAACTAAACGAGGTTTCGTTACCAGGTCATGGGGATCAACTTCAAATAATCCTCAATCGAGCCATTGTAAAGACAGCATTCGATAATATTTTTCCCAAGTGGGCTCAGGTCAGGAGAGAGATATTTAACCAATTCTTCCCTAAAGAAATGATGCAGGATACTCGCGCCTTCATCATAACCGGCATCTCCAACTTCCGGCTGTTTATTAACTTGAATAAAGAAGTCCGGTATTCGGTTACCTTCAAACAAAATATTATTTGGCACAAATCCCAACAAGTTGCATCGGGCCGGCTCGAGCTGTTCCGGCTTGAATTTAGCTACACCACGACGGGCAATATACTCACGGGATATCCATTGCGGCATGAATCCAACCTTCCAGGCGCCGATATGCTGATTAGGTAACAACAAATACCGTGTTTTGTGGGTATCAACGATCTGCTTCAAAAGCAAATTGGCGTGATTGACGAACTTTCCGGTCGCGAAAGGCCAGTATGACCCGACCCCTTCCGAACTTAAACCTTTAGTATCCGTTATACTGGGATTGGCGTCTCCTCGTGGCGACACCAAACGCCACAACCAAGCCAAAGCCGGCGGGATAATATGCATTAAACCAATAATTCCGTAAGTAGGTTTATCAAAAGTACATTTGGGTGATCGGATGCCAAAACTACGATAATCAACTTCCGCGGCGCCATTATAAATATTGGGAACAAAATCACGCGGCAGGATCACTCGGGGATTAGGGCACGGTTTGCCAGGAGCGTCCTCTGTATGTTCCCAAATCAAACACGTCGAATCTGCCTCTCCCTGGATGTTAATAAAAATAAGCGGTTCCGGAGGATGGATCGTTATACTTTCCAAATGAGGGTCGGTGTTGTAATGAGTGATATGATTACACCGAATAAACCACGCGTTTTCGGCATCAGCAACGACCAAGCGCCCACTCTCCTCGGAAGCAAACTGTGGGTGAGAAAGGGCCATATCATCGGTCACCGCCCGCAGCAGACATCCCTGGGTCAACGTCACATAAATTTTATCATTGGTCTTGATGTTCTGACCAAAGAGCAGTCGGCCATCCGGTTCGCGGTGAGGGTATTCCAGCATTTCACTTTTGCCACC